>NZ_JBGCCT010000005.1:0-300000 GCF_041260665.1 Catenulispora sp. GP43
CGGTCCGTAGTCCCCGGGTGCGACCTTGGCCGGGTCCCCGCCGGCTTTGTCCAGGGCGGTGGAGTACGCGCCGGTCCATGCCGTCTGCTTGTCGCGGTCCGCCGCCTTCCAGGTGCCGATCGCGGCCGTTACCGCGGGGTTCTGCGGTACCGAGGACAGCGGCTTCAGGACGAAGGCGTCGACGGTGTCGATCGGGTGCGTGACGCCGGCCATTTTCGCGATCGCCAGTGGCCCGAGTTTCTGGCCTTCGGCGGCGGTGTTGTACGGCGGTCCGTAGCCGGCGGTGGTGCTGGCGCCGTCGAGTTCGGCCAGGGCTGTGGTCGTGAAGTCGCCGGGGTCGTTGGTTGACCAGGACGTGATCGTCATCGGTTTCACGTCCGGGGAGGAGAACGCCGCGGCCAGCACGATCGTCAGCACCACGACCGCGACCAGCGCGATCACGAACTCCTTCACCAGGTCGTACGGCCGTGAGCCGAAGGTGTACGGGTCCGGTTCGGTGTGCGTGCGGCGCTTCACGCCTGCACCTCCTCGGCGGTGTCCCGCGGTGCCAGCGGGGGTACCACGCCCCGCCGCCGGACCAGCAGGATGTGCAGCACCACGACCACCGACACGACCAGCGGCAGCAGGGCGACGTGCCAGATCAGCATCTGCCCGAAGTCCATCGTGTTGAAGTAGGCGCCGACCCCGATCGAGTTCAGGCCGTCCTTGGCCTGTGTCGCGACCCACTGCGAGTCGAAGTTCTGCTGGATCAGGTATCCGGTCAGCGCGGTGAACGCCGAGGCGCCCAGCGCGATCACGCCGGTGATCCAGGTCAGCGCCCGCTTGCCGCGCCAGGCCGCCATGAAGAACTTGGCGATCAGGTGCACCGACATGAATGTCATGAACAGCTCCACCGACCACAGGTGCAGGCTGTTGACGAAGTGTCCGGTGCCGGACACGTGCCACCAGGCCGCGCCCTTGAGCGCGAGCACGGTTCCGGTGCCGACGACGGTCAGGAACGCCGTCAGGGTGAGTACCCCGAAGACGTAGATCCACGACGCGACGTATGCGGGCTGCGTGTCCGGGAGCAGTTGCTCCGGTGGCATGGTCTCGAAGATGCGGCGCCGCAGCGCGCCGGTCCATCCGCCGGCCGGCTCCGGGTCCGGCATCGGCTCCGGCAGTGTCGTGGCCTCGATCAGGTCGGTCATTCGCCGTCCCGTCCCTTCGGCTTGGGCTTCGGGAACGGCACGAACAGCGCGGCCAGGAAGGCCACGCCGATGAGCACGATCATGACGGTGTTGGCGGCGGAGATCTGGACGATTCCCCAGTGCAGGTAGTGCCCGTGGCCGTTGAGGTCCACGGGTGGTGCGAAGGCCAGGTGTGGGGCGGTGGCAGGTGTGGCGGTCACAGGTGTCCTCATCGAGTGCGAGCCGCCGGGTGGGCGGCGAGGGCAGGATCGGTGCCCCGGAGTGGGTGGTCCGGGAACGGGTGAAGACGGCCGTCGCCGCGAGAGTCTTGTGAAATCAGCGCCCGCATGTCAAGGCTCTGGCGGTAAACAAGCACTACGCGCAGGTTACCGTGGTGTCAACTACGGGTAGGTACGTTGTCGTTACCGCTTCGCGGTCTACGGCGCACGCTAGGATTCCGCCGTCGGCGCCCGCTCGCGCATGACCGACATCTACGACCCGCTCCGTAGTGCCGAGCTCTGGCGCTTATGCCTCATTAGGTCGCTGACCTCGTGGTCAGAGGGGATATGCCGGTCGGGCGTTTAGGGTTGGGGCCGTGGAGAGGATCGGAACCGAACCCGGAGCCCGGATCCTGGTGGTCGAGGACGACGCCGGGATCGCCCAGTCGCTGGTCCGCGGGCTGGCCAGGGCCGGCTACGTGGTGGACACCGCGAGCACCGGCGCGGACGCGCTCGCCGCCCCGCCGGCCGACGTGGTGCTGCTCGACCTGGGCCTTCCGGACGTGGACGGCGTCGAGGTGTGCCGCCGGCTGCGGCGTCGCGGCGACGTGGCGATCATCGTGGTGACCGCCCGCGGCGAGGAGAGCGACCGGGTGGCCACCTTGGACGAGGGGGCCGACGACTACCTGGTCAAGCCGTTCGGGCTGGCCGAGCTGCTGGCGCGGGTGCGCGCGGTGCTGCGACGGGTCCGGCCGGCCGGTCCGGCGGTGTACCTGTACGGGCCGCTGGCCGTGGACCCGCGCACCCGCCGCGTCACCGTCTCCGGCGCCGAGGTGATGCTCACGCCGAAGGAGTTCGACATCCTCGAGTGCCTGGCCGCCGATCCGGGCCGCGTGGTCTCCCGGCAGGAGCTGCTGGAGCGGGCCTGGGACGCGAACTGGTACGGGCCGACGAAGGTGCTCGACGTCCACGTCGCCGCGCTGCGCCGCAAGCTCGGGGTCGAGGGCCTGGTCGAGACCGTGTACGGACGCGGGTTCCGGCTCGGCCGGATCGCCGCGCCGCCCGCTACGGATCCCTCAGGGGGCTGACCCGATGACCCGCCGCATCGCCCTGGCCTTCGCCGCGCTCGTCGCGGTCCTGCTCCTGGCCGCCGTCCTGCCGCTCGGCGCGGCGATGCAGTCCCGCGAGGAGGAGTCGTTCCGCTTCGCCACCATCTCCGACGCGCGCCAGCTGACCGCCGCCGCCGAGGAGACCCTCGACGACCACCACGCCCCGGACGCGATGGATCGGGCGGTCGCCGAGGCGGAGCGGCACGGCGACTGCGCGGCGGTCTACGCCGCCGGCGCGGACGTCATCGCCTCGACCGCCTGCGGCACCGCGAAGGACGCTTCGGCGGTCGCCCTGGCCACCCACGCGCTGTCGGCCCGCACTCAGATCGTCACCCGCGACGGCGACTGGCTGCGCGCCGCGATCCCGGTCGGCGACGACGACGATGCCGGCGCCGTGGTCTTCGCGCGCTCGGCTGAATCGCTTGACCACCACGTCGACGCGATGTGGGGCTGGCTCGCGCTGACCGCCGCCGCCTGTCTGGGCCTCGGCGTGGCCCTGGCCTACGCGCTGGCCCGCTGGGTGGCCCGGCCGCTGCTGGCCCTGGACACCGCCGCGGCACGGCTCGGCGACGGCGCGCTGGACGTGCGGGCGCCGGCCGAGAGCGGGCCGCCGGAGGTGCGCAGGCTGGCCGGGACCTTCAACCGCATGGCCGAGCGCACCGAGACGCTGGTGCACGGACACCGCGGCTGGGTCGCCGATGTCTCGCACCAGCTGCGCACGCCGCTGACCGCGCTGCGGCTGCGGTTGGATGTGCTGGTCGGGGAGGCTGCCGAGGCGGCGGGGCAGGCGGGGCAGACGGAGCAGACGGAGCAGACGGAGCAGACGGAGCAGACGGAGCAGGGTGGGCAGGCTGAGCAGGGGCCCGATCGCGAGGTCGAATCGCCGGCGCCGGCTGATCGGTGCGCCGCCGCGGTTGCTCGGACCGGCGAGCAGAGCCCTGATGCCGCAGCCGAACCGCCGGTGCCGGCGCCGACGCCGCCGACGGCCGATCGGCGCGCCGCCGCCCCCGCCTGGCCGGGCCCCGATTTCGCCGCCGAACTCACCGGCGTCCAAGAAGAGATCGAGCGCCTCTCCCGCCTCGTCGACGGCCTCCTCGCCGTCGCCCGCGCCGAGTCCGTGGTCGCCCGGCGCGAGGCCGTGCCGGTGGCCGACGTCGCGGCCGAGCGCGTGGTGGCATGGGAGCCTTTGGCCCACGAGCACGGCCAGCACCTCAGCGCCGTCGGCCCGGCCGCCGGCGGTGCGCTGCCGGCCTCGCTGGCGCCGGGCGATCTGGAGCAGATCCTCGACAACCTCATCGCGAACGCCCTGGCCGCGGTCCCGGCCGGCGGCCACGTCCGTGTCGAGGCGCGCGCCGACCACGAGCGTGACCGCGTCGTCGTCTGCGTTGTCGACGACGGTCCCGGTATGAGCCCGGCGGCCAAGCAGACCGCCTTCCGCCGGTTCGGCACCAGCAGCGGTTCGGGAACCGGGCTGGGGCTGGCGATCGTGGACCGGCTGGTTTCCGCGAACGGTGGCGAGGTCCGGTTGACCGACACCGCCGGCGGCGGTCTCACCGTGATCGTGGAGCTCCCGGTGGCGTGATCGCGAGCGGCGTCGAGACCTTATATATGCGCAGCGGTTTTCTTTGCCTTTTCTGAAGAACCGACGCGGCATGCTGTGTCCCGTTGGCCCCACGACCCACCGCCGCCGGAAGGACCCGCGTGACCGCGCCCGCGACGCCCGAGACCCACCGCCGCGCCCACGCCGCCGGAGCCCGAGACCAAGCCGCCGCGGCAGCCGCCGGGGCCGAGGGCAACGAGCGCCTCACCGCGATCACCGGCTCGCTCCTGCTCGTCCTGTTCGCGATCGAGGGCGTCACGATCCTCGAACTCGGCGGCATGCTCTACTGGCACTACTTCTTCGGCTTCCTGCTGGTCGGGCCGGTGTGCGTGAAGATCTGCGCCACGGTCTACCGCTTCGGGCGTTACTACACGGGCAAGCCGGCGTATGTGCGCAAGGGGCCCCCGATGATCCTGTTGCGGGTGTTGGGGCCGTTCGTCGTGCTGACGTCGTGCGCCGTCCTGGTGACCGGCATCCTGCTGGGCTTCGCGAAGTCCGAGACGGTGCTGGGCCTGCCGATGCTGTTCCTGCACAAGGGCTTCTTCATCGTCTGGGCCGGCGCCATGACCATCCACGTCCTGGCCTACCTCTGGCGCCTGCCGCGGCTGGTCGCCTCCGACGTCCCGGGCGTGCGCCGGATGCGCGGCGCCGCGACCGCCGTCGGCGGGAGCGCCTTGCGCTGGTCGGTCACCGTGGCCGGGCTGGTCGGCGGCCTGGTGTTCGCGATGCTGGCGGCGCACCTGTCCTCCGCATGGCGGTGAGCCGGAGTCCGATCCGGTCCACGGCGGCCCGCCCTGAGCTGCGGCTTGGCGCCGTTATGGAGATCTTTACCTTCTCTGAAGGACTTCCGAACCCTTTTCTCATGTAGGCGGGGAAGGCTGGTCGCGAGGAACCGGCATGATCCAGCGCAGGGTGGCCGATGGGAGCCGAGCTGATGGACGCCAGAACGCGCGACGCCGTCGCCGCCCGGGACCGTGCGGTCCACCGGATCAGCCACATGACCTGGCGGATCGGGAGCCTCGCGGCGATCGGGGCCGTGGTGCTCGGCGCCGGGTTCGCGCATCTGCTGCCGACGCATCTGCCGCACCTCGGCAGCTCCGGGGGCTCCGGCGGCTCCGGCTCGACGGGCGGCAGCGGATCGTCGAACTCCGGCAACAGCAACGGCAACGGCATCCAGGGGCCCGGAACCGTGCCGCAGCAGGGTTCCGGAGGCGGAAGCCACGTCAGGTCCGGCGGGTCCTGAGTGATGGCGGCGCAGGCACCGGTCGGCCGCACCGAGTTCGCAGCACTCGGCGGACTCGCGGTCGTCCTGACCGCGGACCCCGGCGCCGTCGAACAGGCGGTCGCGGCGGTGCGGGCCGAGGTCGCGGCGATCGACCTGGCCTGCAGCCGTTTCCGTGACGACTCCGAGCTGTCCCACGTCAACGCCGGAGCCGGGGAGTACGTCGAGGTCGGCCCGTTGTTCGCCGAGGCGTTGAGCGCCGCGCTCTGGGCGGCCCGGACCACCGACGGCGACGTGGATCCGACCTGCGGGACCTCCGTGCGGGCGCTCGGCTACGACAGGGACTTCGCGGATCTGGCGGCCGCTCCTCCCCGTTCGGCGGTGGTCCGCGCCGGGGCCGGGTGGCGCGCCGTCGACTGGGACGAGGGCCGGTCCGCGGTCCGGATCCCGGCCGGGACCGCACTGGACTTCGGCGCCACGGCCAAGGCGCTGGCGGCCGACCGCGCCGCGGGGCGCGCGGCCACCGCGACCGGCAGCGGCGTCCTGGTGAGCCTGAGCGGGGACATCGCGGTCTGCGGCCCGGCGCCCGAGGCCGGCTGGCGGGTCCGGGTGACCGAGGACCACCGCAGCGGCGACGACCTCCCCGGCCAGACCGTCGTCATCACCGAGGGCGGACTGGCCACGTCGAGCACCGTGGTCCGGGCCTGGCAGGTCTGGTCGGACGAGACGGTGCCGCGGCGCGTCACGGTCCACCACATCGTCGACCCCCGCACCGGAAGGCCCACCGACGGCGCCTGGCGCACGGTCTCGGTCGCGGCGGCCACCTGCCTGGACGCCAACGTCGCCGCCACCGCCGCCATCGTGCGCGGCCACGCCGCCGCGCGCTGGCTCGCCGGGCTGGGCCTGCCCGCGCGCCTGGTGCACGCCGACGGTTCGGTCGTGACGGTCGGCGGCTGGCCGGACGACCCGGACGACCCGGACTCCGGCACCCCCACCCCCGCCGTCAGCGCCCTGCCGAAACTCGGCGTCGCGACCGCCCCGCGCCCGTCCGCGCACCGCCTTCCCGGCAGCCGGCCATGATCCTTGCTTCCAATGTCGTCGCCTCGAGCGTGGTCGCCTCCAACAGCTGGCTCTGGTACGCGACCCGGGCCACGGGTGTCATCGCCCTGATCCTGCTCACCGGCAGCGTGGTGCTCGGCATCACCGTGCAGGTCCGCGCGGCCTCGCGGCGGTGGCCGCGGCTGGTCACGCTCGGCGTGCACCGGAACCTGTCGCTGCTGGTGCTGGCGTTCCTGGCGCTGCACATCCTCACCGCGGTCGTCGACAGCTACGCGCCGGTCGGGTGGCTGTCGGTCGTCGTGCCGTTCGCCTCGTCGTACCGCCCGGTGTGGCTCGGGTTCGGGACCGTCGCCTTCGATCTGCTGATCGCCGTGACGATCACGAGCCTGCTGCGCACGCGAATCAGTGCCCGTCTATGGCGGCTGGTCCACTGGGCGGCCTACGCGTGCTGGCCGTCCGCGGTCATCCACAGCCTGGGGACGGGATCGGACACCAAGCAGCCGTTCGTGCTCGGGGTCACGATCGCCTGCGTGGCGGCCGTACTCCTGGCCGGTGTCTGGCGGCTGGCGTCCGGCTGGCCCGAGCACGCTACCGCCCGGCTCACGGCCGGCGCGACCGGGGCGGCGCTCGCGGTCGCCGTGCTGGTCTGGGCGCTCGTGGGGCCGCTGCGCCCTGGCTGGGCCGCACGGTCCGGGACCCCGGCCGTGCTGCTGGCCCGGGTGCAGGCGCCCGCTTCCGCTTCCGCCTCCGCTTCCCAGCTTCCCGCTCTGCCGTTCACGACGAACATCTCGGGGACCTCCAGCACCTCCTCCTCGGGTTCCGGCACGACGACCGTCACTTTGAACGGCGCCGGCACCGCGTCGGTCGCGTTCCAAGTCGTCATCAGCGGTCCGGCGGCATCGGGAGGAGGAGTGCAGATGACGAGCAGCCAGGTCTCGTTCGGGCCCACGGCCAACCCGCGCCAGTACACCGGACATGTGAGTTCGCTGAACGGGAGCAACATCCTCGCGAGCGCGACGGACAGCGCCGGATCGACGGTCATGCTCAGCCTCGACGTCAGCCTCTCCGGTTCCGCTTCCGTTTCCGGCTCCACGATGAGCGGCTCGCTGACGGCGAGTGCGCCATGAGCGTCATGAACACCACGCAGCGCCTCACCGCGACCGGCGGCGACTACGCCGACCTGGCAGCGCATGTCCGTTGCCACGGCCCGCTGCCCGTCGCCGGTGCGGCCGACGCCGCGCACATCATCGACACCGTCGAGGCCGCGGGCCTGACCGGCCGCGGCGGTGCGGCGTTCCCGACCGGACGCAAGCTGCGCACGGTCGCGGGGAACGCGCGGCGATCCGGCGCGGTCGTGATCGCCAACGGATGCGAGGGCGAACCCGCCAGCGCCAAGGATCGCAGCCTGCTGCTGAAGGCGCCGCACCTGATCCTCGACGGCATCACGCTCGCGGCACGAGCCGTCGGCGCCGAGCGGGCATACCTCTGTGTCCACGAGGGTCAGGACGATCTTCGCAATACTCTGAGACGTGCGCTGTCCGAGCGCGAGGCGGCGGCGTTGCCGGACGTGGACGTCGCCGTCGTCGAGGTGCCGAACCGTTACGTCGCCAGCGAGGAAAGCTCGTTGGTGCACCTGCTCAACGGCGGACCGGCGTTGCCGCTGTCCACGCCGCCGCGCCCTTTCGAACGCGGCGTCCGGAGCCGGCCCACGTTGGTCGACAACGTCGAGACGCTGGCGCAGCTCGCCTTGGCCGTCCGGCACGGCGCCGCCTGGTTCCGCGCCGCCGGGACCCCGGACGCGCCGGGAACGGCACTGGTCACCGTGGCCGGAGCCGTTGCGGCGCCAGGCGTGTACGAGATCGGGCTCGGCATCTCGGGTGCCGACCTCCTGGCGCTCGCCGGCGGCGCCACCGAGCCCTTGGGCGCGGTCCTGGCCGGCGGCTACTTCGGCGCGTGGATGCGGGCTGATCGCTTCGCCGCCGCACCGATCAGCCCGCACGGGCTGCACGCCGCCGGTGCCGCGATGGGGGCGGGTATCTTCCTCGCCCTGCCCGCCACGTCGTGCGGCCTGGCTGAAACCGCGCGGGTGGCGAGGTATCTGGCCGACCAGAGCGCCAAGCAGTGCGGGCCGTGCCTCAACGGCCTTCCCGCACTCGCCGACGCCCTGGCGGCGCTCGCCGTGCGCGGCGGTGGCCGGGGGCCTGGAACCATCGCAGCGCTGTCGCCGTACGTCGTCGGCCGTGGCGCCTGCCACCATCCGGACGGTGCCGTCCGGCTGATCAACAGTGCCCTGACGGAGTTCGCGGACGACGTCCGTACCCACAGCCAGAGCGGTCCTTGCCAAGGTCTCCGCCGCACCCCGATCCTCCCTATCCCGGCGAAGGTGTGACATGCCCGGACGACATCAGGAGCGCACCCTGCGTGTGGACCCGATCAAGTGCGAAGGCCACGCGCTGTGCATCGAGGCCTTCCCCGAGATGATCACTGCCGACCCCTGGAACTATCCGGTCCTCGCGCCCGGCCCGGTCCCGCCGCATCTGGTCCGTCACGCCGAGCATGCCGTGAAGGTGTGTCCGGTGCTGGCACTGCGACTGGTGGGTTAGGCGCGGGTCAGGCGGGCTTCCCCGCCTGGATCCATCGCTCGAAGACGTCCGTCTTCGCAGCCGGCCAGGCGCCGTCGCACGGCATCGACCCCTGCCGGAGCCGGGCCAGGATCGCCTCGGCGTGCCGGCTGACGTCGTCGTGCGACCACAGGTCGAAGACGAACTTCATCGATCGCCGGTCCATCTCCCGGAACAGGGTTCTGATGTGGGTCTCGAAGCTGATCGGCTGGTCGTCGGCGGGCAGGGTCATGACTGGTCCTTCCGGGTCGGTTTGCACGGCGAGCGCGGAGACCCGCGCGTCCGGAGTGGCGCCGCAGACCCACCACCAGCGCGGGACCGGCATGTGCGGCGGCGGATGGGCGCCGGGCTGGGAGTTCTCGACGGCGATGCGCGAGCCCCACTCGATGTAGGAGACGAACGCCGCGCGGAACTCCGGATCGCTGGGCAGTCCGGCATCGTCGGCGGAGCGGATGATGAGCTGGGCCCAGCGGGCGCGCTGCTCCTCGGTGAGCCCCCGGTTCGCGTGCTGACCGACCATGCGGTCGTAGCCGCCGTAGGTGTCGGTGTACCGGGCGGGGCCGCCGAAGGTCTCGCCGAGCCAGGCCGCCACCCGCTCGGGGTGGTCCGGCGACATGGTCGCGAAGATCGGTGCCAGCAACGGGTCCTCGGGCACGTACTTCGTGTAGAAGATCCGCGTCATCCTGGTCAGCGCCGGCAGGCCGCCGGCCCACTGGAACAGCGTCGGCTCGGCGGGCGGCGGCGGGTCCCGGAAGTCGGTGTTCCAGTGCATGCCGCTGCAGAACGGCTTGTTCTGCGACTCGCCGCACCGGCACAGGCTGTAGTGCTCGGCCGAGGCGCCCTCGGCGCGCGGCTCCGGCTCGCCGTCGGGGCCGGTCAGCGGGATCGAGCCGGTGACCCGGTAGGGGCCGTCCTTGGAGACTTCGATGGCCGGCGGCCGGGATTCCCGGTCCACCTGGTCGCGCGCCTCGCGGCCGTCGATCGCGAAACTCAACGCCCCGGACGGGCAGGCGCGGACCGCTCGGACGATCTCGTCCATGCGCCCCCCGCTCGGTGTCACGAACGGTTCGCGGCCCTGGTGGAAAACGGTCGGGAGGCGGTCGGTGCACAGGCCTGAGTGGGCGCAGATCCCGCGGTTGTCCAGGATGGTGATCTGTTGGCCCGGATACGAGTCCTGATGGTCGGCCGTGCGAGTCGGGCTCTTGGCACCGGTGAAGTCGTTCGTCGCGTGGGCGCCGTCGCAGAACGGTTTGGTCGCCGAGCCTCCGCAGCGGCACAGCGCCATCTGGGGGCGGACCGGTAACTCCTCGCCGAGCCAGGTGGTCAGCTCGGGCGCGTTCGTGACGAGGTAGGGGCCGTCGGGTGCGGCTTGGATGCTGGTCGGCAGGCGGGACTGCATCTCGATGAGCCGCGAGATCCGCGCTGTCACCTCCACCGGGTCCGAAGTCAGCCGGCAGGTGATGCCCTGGAGCGCGGCGGTGGCCTCGATGAGCAGCGGGGAGGCGTCGGGGGTGGCGCGCAGGCGGGTGGCTTCTTGGGCTAGGAGCCAGAGTTCCGCGTCGACGGACAGCTCCTCGCCGGCTGTCTGTTCGGTGGCGGTGGCGGTGGCTGAGGTGGTGTCGCTGGCGGTCCCGGTGCTGGCGGCGGCCCCGACGAGCTGAGCCAGGGGCCTGATGACCGACTCGGCGAGGAGGGACGACATGTCTTCGGGTATGCGGTGCTCGACACGGCGTACGCCTGCGAGCAACGCCGTCAGAGGCGCGGTGTCAGCGTCAGGTCCAGTGCTCATATCAATACGGTACAGGTGTGTATTGGATAGATACAATCCAGGAGTGCATCGGAAGACAACGCCACAGGTCGCAGCCCGGCCGGCGGGCCAGGGCAGGGCGCGCGACAGCGACATCGACGCCCGGATCCTCGCCGCGGCCAAGCGCCAACTCGCGGTGCTGGGCTACGAGGGCATGTCGATCGCGGCCGTCGCCGCCGAGGCCGGCACCACCCGCCAGGCCCTCTACCGCCGCTGGCCCGGCAAGGCCGAACTGGCCGACGCCGCCGTCGCGAGCGTCGAGGAAGCACAGGCGGAAGCGCCGCCCGGAGCCCCGGCCATCGCGGACCCCTTCGCCGCACTGGTCGCCGAACTGACCGACTTCCAGCAGAAGGTGTCACGCCCCGGCCGCCTGTCCCTGGTCGGCACGATGCTCCAGGAGAGCACCGACTTGCAGGTCCGCGAACGCTACCGGGCCAGGGTGATCCACCCTCGTCGGCAGCGCCTCACCGCCATCTTCGAAGCCGCTCAGCGGCTGGGCCTCATCGACCAGGACGCGGACCTGGCGGTCGCCGTGACGATGTGTACCGGTGGCTGGTACGGGCGCGCCTTGGCCGGGGAGGCTGTTCCCGCGGACTGGCCGGTGCGTGCGGCTGTTTTGGTGTGGCGGGCTGTTGGTGGGGATGTCGACGAAGGTGGGCCAGGTCGACCCGGTACCGCCGTCCCGCGAATCACGGAGTCCTGAGACCTCCGTCGTCGATGAGCATGCCGTTGCTGATCAGCGAAACGAGGTCGCTTTCGAGCGCCGATCTGATATCAGAGCCCACGCGTCGCCAACCGAACAGCCGCGCTGTGCGCTCGACGATCTCGTTGCGTGTCATACCCGGTGACTCTTCCGCGAGCCTGCGGATGGCTAGTTGGCGCTCCGCAGGTGAAACGTGATCGATGTCTCGCGGACTGGTGTGGGTGTGCACTCGCACCGGGCTGGTCACTCGGCTGGGGCGGTCGACGAAGTCGCCTTCGAGGGTCACCTTGTTCTGCGACTGAAGGCTTCGCAGCGCCGTGTCGAAGTTGTCCTTTATCCGCTGCCCGGCTCGTCCCGTGCCCCACGCCTGACGGACGCGATCACGGAGAAGATTCCTGTGAATCGGCGCTTCAACATTCAGGACTTCCAGAACGATCCCCTGGATTCCCAATCTCGCCTCGGGCAGGTCCATGGTGTACGGGCTGTTCACCAACCGTACCGACCACGGTTCGTACTCGACGACCCAAGTACGGTTCTCCTCCGGGTTGGCCGCGGCCACGAGATCCAGCGGGACCGATTCCGGCGGCTCCTCTGCAGGTGCAGCGGCCCACGGCTGCGATGTCGGCACCTCAGCCACTGCGTCATAGGCCGCGATAGCCTGCTCGATGGCGATCCGAAGCTGCTGCTCGGCGGCCTTCCGGTCTCGATACCAGGCGGTTCCCCAGATCCGGTGCAGCTTCCAGCCAAGGCCGTTCAGCACCTGCTCCCGAAGGCGGTCGCGGTCCCGGGCTGTCTTCCCCGAGTGGTACATCGCCCCATCGCATTCGACGCCGAGCACGAGAGCACCTGGCTTGTCGGGATGCGGGATGCCGATGTCGATGCGGTATCCGGCGACTCCGACTTGTGGGACCGCGTCGATGCCCCACGACCTCAGGACCCTGATGACCGACTCTTCGAACGGGCTGTCGGGATCGCCAACCGAGGACTCTGAGCCGCGGGTGAAGATTGACGGGCCGTGCTCGGCGTACTCCAAGTAACGCTTGAAGTGCCTGCGGCTGACGCTGTTACCGTCCTCGATCTGGGCGCCGTGAATGGACGACACGACCTCGACCAACTGCCGCGCCCGGGTGACGGCGACGTTGAGCCGCCGCTCTCCGCCTTGCAGGTTCATGGGACCGAACGCCATCGTGAGCTTGCCGTTCTCATCAGGGCCGTAGCCCACAGACAGCACGATGACGTCTCGCTCGTCGCCCTGCACGGACTCGATGCTCTTTACGAACAGGCCGTTGTTGCGGTCCTGGACGAAGTGCTGCTTCAAATCCGGGTGCTGATCGAGGAGCCGTTCAAGCTCGTCGTCGATTCGAGCCGCTTGAGCGACCGACAAGGTGACTACACCGATGCTCTTGCCGGGTCGGGTGCGGAAATGCTCCAACACGCGCTGGGCTACCGCGGAGGCCTCCTTCGGATTGTTCCGGGTGCTGCCTCGACGGTAGACGCCGTCGATCTTGAAGAACTTCACGCCGTAGTCGGGCAGGTCCTCGTACGGAGTCGGAAAGGTGACCAGAGAGTCGTCGTAGAAGGAGTGATTGCTGAACGCGATGAGGGACTCGTGGCGCGACCGGTAGTGCCAGCGCAAAGGCAGCTGACGGAACCGGGTCGCCACACAGCGGTCGAGAAGGCTCGCGAAATCCTTCGCGGTCGAGGCGTTCTCGTCGTCCTCATCGGCCGTCTCGTCGTCGGCGTCGACTGCCGAGAAGAACGCGGTAGGCGGCAACTGCTTCTGGTCGCCGGCCACGATCAGCTGTCGACCGCGATAGATGCTGTTGACGGCGTCGGCCGGCAGCACCTGCGACGCTTCGTCGAAGATCACGGCGTCGAAGACGACTTTGGGGTCGACGAACTGACTCACGGTGATCGGGCTCATCATGAAGCAGGGCTTGATGCGCAGAACGTCGTTCGCGTTCTCAGCGATCAGCTCACGGACCGGTTTGTGCCGGGACTTCTTCTCCGCTTCATATTTGATGCGACCGGCCGCTCCGGCACTGCCCTGCGGCTTGCGCTGCTCGACGGCGCGGACGATGGTGCCACGCCCGCCAGTGACGGCTCTGCGGTCCAGGGCTGCGAACTCCGCGACTCGGCTGTCACGGTCATCGGCCGAGCTCCGCCGTAAGCGGGGGTCGCTGCCCACGATGTCCTCGGTCCAGGCTTGGAGGACGACGCGTTCACAATGAGCCACGAACTGCTCGGCCGGTGAGCGATGGGCGACAAAGCTCTCCACGGCGGAGCCGAGGCCCAATTGCTTCAGTTCATTGATGGCCTCGGTGTGGTCGAGCCATTGGTCGATACCGCTGGGGTCGGCTTGCAGAGTGTCAAGCAGTTCGGTCACCACAGTGGGTTGGTCACCGAGCCTCGCGGTGATTTGTTGACCAGAACCGGGGTCGAAGAGTGCCACCACGGCCGCTGCGGTGGCTTTCCAGACCGACAGAGCGGTCGCCAGCTCCGATGCGGAGACACCGGAGAGCAGGTGTACAGCTGCCGGTTCCGGCACAGGGCGACGCTCGCCACCGCAGGCCGCGTGCCGCACCGCGCGAGCCCATGCCAACGCCTGGTTGATCGCCGTCTCCGTGGTCTGTGCGCCGTCGTAAAGGGCGCCGACGCATTCCCGATCGGCGGCCTCGTTCGCCGCCAGGTCCGCAGCGCCAGCGGTGGCGGCTGCGACGGCATCCAGAGCGAGCAGGGAATCGGCGTAGGCCAAGGTTTCCCGGCTTGTGGTTTGAGAGATCGCCTGGGTGACCGTGTGTGCGTAGGTGAGGGCCGGTAGCTGCTCACGACACCATGCGGAGGCTTCTTCCATGGGGAGGAGGCCGACAGCTGCCCATTCCAATGCCTTTGCGAATTCGGTGGGTACCGATCGCCACCCCTCAAGATCGTTCCGGAGGCTGGCCTCGGCTGCGACGACGGCTGGATCGAGGCGGCCGTCGGCCGAAATCAAGGTACGGATCCTGGCCTGGTCGCCGTGCTGTCCCAGGATCCTGCCGTCCTCGGCGGCCCTAAGTGTGTCGTTGAGCTGGTCGAAGTCGGTGGCCTCGGCTGCGAAATAGCGACCGAGCGCCGTGCTGTTCTCGGCCGCGGTCTGGTCGAAGTGGCGCTTGGCTTCCTGGTAGGCCAAGGCTCGCGGAACCGCGTCGAGCACGCCGCGGTCGAAGACTCCCTTGTGCGCCAGCGCCGCGATGTAAGTCTTGTCGCGTCGATGCTGACCCGAGAGGCCGACCTTGGCGATGGTGCCGGCCTGACTGATCCGTTCTGCTGTCGCGGCAAGCTCCGAGGCCGTCAGTACCTCGGGCCGAAAGATTTCATCCGAGACGGTGCGCGCCTGAACCAGCCTTGATACGGCGCCGTTCAGTTCTTGAGTGGCCTGTCGGGCACGTGCGAGTCCAGACGGCTCCAGCCAAGCTGCTTCCGGCTTGTGCTGACGGGAGGCCATAGCCGCCAGATCGCACAGATTCTGGACGTCGTTGGCTGTAGCCGGTGCGGGCATCCCGAACTGGGATGCCAAACGAGCTGAAGCAGCTCGCAGGGAATCCGCCTCCTGGGCCTTTGCTGACAACCAGTCAGAAAGCGCTTGGATTGCGTTGGCCGGCATCGAGGAGACGTCGGCCGACCGGATGGATAGCGAAGGAACGACGGGTGGTGCGCTCTGGGCGAGCTTTTGGTGCATGCCCCAGTCGGAGCCGGCGAGCTCAACGGCAGTCGATCCAGCAGTCCTGACCCGCCGTGCTGTGTCTGCGAGGCCGAGAGCACGTGCCTCTATGGCGCCCCAGTCGTTGGAGGCCAGCCAAGCTTTCGGAACCGGCGGTGGCGAGGCAGCCGCGCCCAGTACATCCACCACGTGGTCGATATCGGCCAGGCGGAGCAAGCCGAGTTGCTCGACAACAATGCCGTGCACGTTGAGGGTGCTGAGTAGCGATGCCAAAGCACTCCGGGCGTCGCCGACGCTGAGTAGAGCGTTTTGCCTGGCGATGACCCCGCGCCAGGCAAAGGACTCGCCCTGCAGGACTGGGCGCCACGATCGCGCCGCGCGAGTGGCCGCGTCGGCGATTCGAGACAAGTCATGGTTGCTGAGAGCCCGGATATCGATGCCTTCGTAACGAGCATGCAGCGTCTCGGGCAGGGCAGCCAGGCGACCAATGACGTCATGAAGCGATTGACCCAATGGCATGCGAAGCTCGTTCATCGCGGCCGTGTAGGCCGACAACTCATTCCGCAGCTCTCGGAGCCTGTCACGTTCGATGGAGCTCAGGCCCGGTGGCGGATTCTGGTGAAACGCCAGCGCTTTGCCGAGCTCCTGCGCGACCGCTTTCCGCGTAGTTTGGTGGCTGTGAAGCTTGAGCACGTAATGGCCGAGCCCGACACTGTTGAGGCGTGAGTAGGCGACGTCAAGGGCTGCGGCCTTCTCACTGACGAACAGCACGCTCCTACCGGCATTCAGAAGGACCGCAATGATGTTTGCGATGGTCTGCGTCTTTCCGGTTCCCGGTGGACCTTTCATGACGAAGGACTTGCCGGCCAAGGCCGCCTGCACGCACTGACGCTGCGAGGAGTCCGCGTCGATGACCAGGGGCGTGGTCTCCGGCGGTGCCTCGTCGTCCAGCCGTTCCTCAGGAATCGGATCGAAATCGAGGTCGACGCCGGACTCGACATGCGCGCTGAGGCCGAGCGTCCGAACCAACGGGTTCTGTAGCAGAAGCTCGGCGTTCTTCTGCAGGTCGGCGTACATGACCTCTTTGGCGAAGGAGAACGGCGCGAGTACGGCCCGGCTCTTGACATGCCAGCCCTCGCGCGCTGACACGGAGTCCGTGATCTGGCGGAGGTACGCATCGAGGTCGAGGTCGTCGAGGCTGGGTACCGGGAACCGTTCGAAGCCCAGGCTTCCCAGCTTCAGGTGCAGAGACTGGTTGAAAGCTGGTTCCTCGCCGCCGTGCTGGACGAGGCGGTAATCGTGGCCGTGGCCTGAGCGGTCCAGTCGGACGGGATGGAGGATTAGCGGGCTGTCGTATTCCTTGCCGTCCTCGTCGATCCAGTGCAGCATGCCGAGGCCCAGGTACAGCACCCAGAGCCCGCGGTCGAGTTCAAAACTGGCCGAGGTGCGTTCGAGGCTGCGCAGCGATCTGCGGAGATCGGCTTCTGATGACTTCGTCGTCTGCGCGAGCGTTGCACCGAGCAGCAAGGCGTCTTCATGGGCGGCGGTACCGGCCTCGCCGTCCGGCGCGGGCGTGTGGATGAGGTGCCAGCCATCCGCGAGCCGGGCGAGCAGTTGCGCCGGCGGGGGCGAGACCAGCTCCAGCGTCGAGGTCTTACTGTGTTTGAAGTTGAGCAGCTTGTTGCGTCCGCTCTGATCGATCAGTGATTCCCGCCATTCGCGCAGGGTGTTGCGCAACTGCGCGTCTCCGCTGTCCTTGTCGCGCCCGGGACCGCGATCGGAACTCGCATCGCTCAATGTCGTCGTCTTCTTCTCGCTCAAGGGTTCGACTGTGGGAACGAGACGACATCATGCCGTGCGCCGGTCGCCCCGTGTCCGGTCAGTGGTGAATCTAAGGCAAACGCGCGACTAGTCTAGTTGGGATTTAGGTCGAATTCGCGGGCGGCCCAAGACTCGGGCCGTGATCTCGGCGGTGACGTGGACTGTTTGTATCCGGCAGTGAAATATGGACAACCTCCTGCCCTCTCAATTCCTGGCCAGAGCAGGTTTTGCTACTTGCTAATGCCGCGAATTCGATATGATCATTGGTCACGCCAGGGTTGATCGGGCCTCGGAGCGAAGTTGCTGGCTGACGGCTGGTGCGAGGATCAGACCTGGATTGCGTGCTCTGACGCCACTCGAGCCAGAGGGTCGTGTTCTTGCTGAGATTTATCAGAGTCTTGCATCGCCGAGTCGCCTAGCCGACGATGGTCCGGGGCATGGGGCCGAGCTCCGACATTTCGAGGGGGCGGTGGCGATGGCTGGACAGGCGCCGGAGGCGATGCTGGGCGGGGTGCGCATGACGGATCGGATCGTCGTGCCGTTCGAGGGTCCCGGTGGCGGCGTCGGGGATCTGACCTGGGGGCAGCAGAAGGTCTGGACGCTGATGCGGCAGGCCGGCTCATCGCTGAGCATGGGCGGGGCGGTGCCCGTGACGGACGGCAGGACCGAGGGGGATCTCGCGGCGGAGCTTGCTTTCTTCCTGTGCCGCTACGCGTCGCTGCGGGCTCGGATCAGGCCGGGGGAGGACGGCGAGCCCGTCCAGGAGGTGGCAGGTTCGGGCGAGGCGGTGCTGGGCATCGTCGATGTCGAGGACGGCGGTGATCCCGGTTCGGCCGCTCGGGATCTGGCCGCGCAGTGGGACGCGACGCCGTTCGACCACGAGCGAGAGTGGCCGATCCGGATGGCGGCGGTGCGTGCTCGGGGCGTGGTGAGCCATGTGGTCGTGACGATCTCCCACATCGCGAGCGACGGGGCCGGAATCGCCGTCATGCTGGAGGAACTGGCCGAACGCGATCCCGTCACCGGTGCGCCGAAGAACCCGGTGCCGGCGATGGGGCCGTTGGAGCTGGCCGCGATGCAGCGGACGCCGTCGGGGCAGCGGCAGAGTGAGGCTTCGCTGCGCTACTGGGAGCGCCTGCTGCGCTCGGCCGCGCCCCTGCGTTTCGGTCCGCGTGTGGAGCGTGGCGAGCCCCGCTACCGCCGGGCGTTCTTCGAGTCCCGCGCGGTGGACCTGGCCTCGAAGGCGGTCGCGGCCCGGGTCGGCGCGCGGGCTTCCTCGGTGCTGCTGGCCGGGTACGCCGTGGCCGTGGCGCGGTTGACCCGCATCAGTCCCGCGCTGATCCAGGTGGTCGTCAGCAACAGGTTCCGGCCGGGGATCGCGGACGTGTCCCATCCGCTGTCGGTGAACGGCCTGTTCGTGGCGGACGTCGCGGACGTCTCCTTCGACGAGGCCGTCAACCGCACCCAGCGGGCGTCCGCGCTCTGCTCGAAGTACGCGTACTACGACCCGCGGCGGCTGGATGAGCTGCGGGCCCGCGTCAACGAGGAACGCGGCGAGATCGTCGAGCTCTCCTGCCTCTTCAACGACCGCCGCATCGGCGCCGACGCCGAACCGCCCGGCCCGCCGCCGTCGCGACAGGAGCTGGAAGCGGCGTGTGCCGAGAGCACCCTGCGCTGGGGCGAGCCGTTCGCGACGTACCTCGACAAGCTGATGGTCCAGGTCAGCGCCACCCCGGACGGGCTCGAGCTGGAGGTCCAGGTGGATACCCATCACGTGTCCGCGGACGAAGCGCACGCGCTCATGCTGGACCTCGAATCGCTGCTGGTGGCCGCGGTGTTCGACGCGGACCTGGCGACCGGGGTGCGGTCGGCGGTCGGATGAGCCACCCGTCCCCTCCGGACATCACTGGATGACAAAAGCTTGTTTTCAAGTCCCGCGGTCGACTCCCCCCACGAGCGCCGACCGCGGGACGGCACCGCTTGAGGCCGGATACGGTCGCAGTGGTCTGCGTCGGTCTCAGTGGCGCCAACGGATGTTGTACACCCGGTGATCACGCGGGAGAACGGGGTCGAATGTTTGCATCGCGCTTGCGTTTCTCACGCGCCGCTCACGGCCTCGGCGGCGACCGGAGGCCCGGAAACGCAAACGTTCCGCAAACGCCGGCTGCCTTCTCGGCGGGGTCTGCCGGGAGCAGAATTCGATCGCCGCGCCGCTTGCACGGCCCGCTGTCGAGGGGGACGCAGATGGCTGAGAACAGGCGCTGGAACTGGGATGTGGCACCTGGCGAGGAGCTGTTGTGGACCGGGCGCCCCGGCGGGGTGTGGCGTACGGGCGGGGAGATCGGAGAATCGCTCGCACTCGCTCTACTCGCAGCGGCGGGGGCGGTTCTGGCGGTGTCGGCGGTGGTCCGGATCTCGACCCCCTGCCCAGCTACGCCCTGGCGCGCCAGCCCAGCGGAGCCGAGGCCGACGGCTCTCGGTGATCCTCAAAGCAGGGCCCACCACCGCCCCGCTTGCGCGACGCGAGACAATGGCCAGGCGGCGGCCGGACAGTATCGGTGTCCGGCCGCCGCATCGGCCGCTCTGGCCGCTTCCCCCGTGCGCGCCCGCCCGTTAGCCGAACCGCCCGTTCACGTAGTCCGACGTCCGCTGGTCCTGCGGTGAGCTGAACATCGCCTCGGTCGGGCCGTGCTCCACGATGCGGCCCGGGGTGCCGGCGGAGGCCAGGAAGAAGGCGCAGTTGTGGGAGACGCGCGAGGCCTGCTGCATGTTGTGGGTCACGATGACGATCGTCACCTCGGAGGCCAGTTCGCGGATCGTCTCCTCGATGCGGTTGGTCGATGTCGGGTCCAGCGCGGAGCACGGTTCGTCCATCAGCAGTACCTCGGGGCGGACTGCGAGGGAGCGCGCTATGCACAGGCGCTGCTGCTGGCCTCCGGACAGGGCGCCGCCCGGCTGCTTGAGGCGGTCCGAGACCTCGTTCCACAGGCCCGCGCGGGTGAGGCAGGACTCGACGATGTCGTCCTGTTCCGACCTGGTGCGGCGGGTGCCGGTCAGCTTCAGGCCCGCGGTGACGTTGTCGTAGATCGACATGCCGGGGAAGGGGTTCGGCTTCTGGAAGACCATGCCGATGCGGGCTCGGGCCTGGGTGAGGCGGATGGCCGGGTCGTAGATGTCGCTGCCGTCCAGCAGGACCTCGCCGGCCAGGGCCGCCGACGCGACGAGTTCGTGCATGCGGTTCAGGATGCGCAGGAAGGTCGACTTGCCGCAGCCCGACGGTCCGATCAGGGCTGTGACCTGGCCGCCGGGCATGGTCAGGGAGACCCGGTCCAGGACCTTGCGGTCGCCGAACCAGGCCGAGATGGCGCGGGCTTCCAGGGTGCTGGGGGTGCCCGGGGTGCCCGGGGTGCTGGGGGTGCTCGGGGACGGTGTGTCCGGCGAGTTCGGGGCCGGTGCGGTGGCCACGCCGCCGGCGGTGATGGCCTCGGCGGGGCCGATGTCGTTGTCAGTCATCGAGGTCGCTCCAGGTGGTGCTTCGATAGCGTCGGGCCGGGTCGGGTCGGGCCGCATCGGGTCGGTCCGGGCCGGATCGAGTCGGGCCGGGGCGGGCTGAATCGGGTCACGTCAGGTCAGGTTGGGCAGCAGCAGAGCGATCCGGTCCGCGAGCGTCAGGCCCACCACGAGCAGCACCGGCGCGGCGACCAGCCAGGTCTTGGAACGCCCCCAACGCGGTCCGGCCCAGAACGCCAGCACCGTCGCGGCGCCCAGGACCACGGCCCAGCCCAGGACGTCCCACCGCGCGTAGCGGTCCTCGCCCAGCGCTGTCTGCTCCGAACCGGGGTGCGGGGAGCGGCCCAGCGGGGTGGGCTGGACGTCGGAAATCAGGTCGGCGTCGACGTGCAGCGCGTCGTCCGGGGCGTACGAGGTGCCGGTCGCGGTGACCAGGGTGAGGCGGCCGAGCTGGCCGTGCAGCCGCGCGGGCTCCGGGTCGCCGTGGTGCCGGACGTCGGACACGCGGTACTCGGCCACGCCCTGGCCGGTGGTGACCTCGACGCGGTCGCCGGGCTGCAGCTGGTCGAGGTAGCGGAACGGTCCGCCGTAGGCGGCGGCGCGGGCCATGATCTCGCTCGTCCCGGCTTGGCCGGGCAGCACGGTGTCGGGTACCAGGCCCGGCCCCGACTCCAGGATCGCCGCGGTGGTGCCCTCGGCGACCACCTCGTCGACGCCGATGGACGGGATCGACAGCAGCGCGACCGGGGCGCCCGGGCGCAGCGGGACGCCGCGGTAGTCGTGCGGGCCGATCGGGGCGGTGCCCGCGGCCAGTTCGGCGCGGAAGGCGGCGTACTCGATCTGCTGGTCGTGCCGGTGCTCGAAGCGGCCGAGCACCGCCACCTCGGCGACGAACGTGGACAGCGCGACGCCGAGGGTGCAGACCGCGACGCCGGCCGCCCGCATCAGGAGCGCCTTGGTCAGCCAGGAGGGAATCAGGGCTTGGACACGGCGGGCCACGCGCAGGGCGAAGCGGAACGGGGGGCTTGAGGCGAGGCGGGATGCCAGGAGGCGCGCGCGGCCGGCGGCCGGCTCCTCCTCCTCGATGAGGTCCGCGGTCTCGGTGCTCACGGTCGGCCACGCCTTTTCTTCAGGACCGGCGAAAGGGGTGGCAGCCAGGCGGTATCGACGCCCGGCTGCCACCCGGTCGGGGAGTTCACTCCGGTGTGCGCGGTCATCAGATCGCGGTGAGCGTGAACGTCGCGGCGGCCGGGGCGTTCGCCGACAGCGCCGCGTCCAGGCGGGTCGTCCCGAGGCTCGCGCCCGGCGCCGCCGAGGCCAGGATGCGCGGCTGGCCGAGGCCGGGCCGCGGGCCGGTCTTCGGACCGAGCACGATCGACTCGCCCGGGGCCGAGCCGAGCAGGTTCGGGTTCCAGCCCAGAGCGTCGGCGGACGGCCGGCCGGTGAGGATCGCGGTCACGGTCCATCCCGGATCCTCGGTGCGGTTGTCGGTGATGACGATCGGCTGGAGCCGCCCGGCCAGCGCCGGCAGCCGGAGCGGCACGCTGATGACCAGCGAGCCGGGCGCCATGACCGTGGACACGGTGATGTCCCCGCCGCCGAGGGCGGAACCGGGTGCGGGGGAAGCGGCGGAGCCGTCGGCGGGCGCGGTCTGAAGCCACGCCGTCATGACGATCACTGCGAGGACCGGTGTCATGCGTCCTCCGCCTTCCCCGTTTCGGACGTGGCGGAAGAACCGACAGCCGCCTTGGCCGGAGCGGCCTTCGCAGGAGCGGCCTTCTTCGCCGTGGACGTCCCGGGCTTCGCCGACTTCGAACCCTGTTTGGTCTTCGCCGCGGCCTTGGCCCGCAGCGCCCGCGCCCGCCGCCGCCAGAACCACACCCCGCCGATGCCGCCCAGCACCAGGACGAGCAGGATCGCCGGCCACGGGATCGTCGCCACCGAAGCGTCCTGGTCCACTGCCGCGAGCACCGGGTCGATGTCCCCGGTGACCGGCGTCGGCACCACCGAGATGTGCGCGGTGGAGGTGAACGAGGGCAGTACCGACTTCACCGTCGCCGTCACGCGCTCCTGGTCGCCGGGAAGCAGTTCCTTGACGTCGGCGATCGGCAGGCTCGGCTCGGAACCGCCGAACAGGCTGGAGACGTGGACCTTCTGGGTCCCGGACAGCCGCACGTTGCCGGTGTTCGCGACCGTGTAGGACACCGTCACGCTCCCGCTCCCGAACGGGTTCGACGAGCCGTGGTAGGACACTGACACGTGGCTCACCGTCAGCTGGGCCTTCAGCGTCCCGGGGACCCGGACCTGCAACCGCGTCCCGACCCGGGACTCGACCGCGATCTGGCCGCCCTTGCCGTCGGCGGCCTGGGTGGTCAGGGACAGCATGATGCCGCCGACGTGGTCGCCGGGCTTGGCGTCGGCGGGGACCTTCAGGGTGAAGGGCAGGATCTGCGAGGACTTCGCGGGCAGCGTGACGACAGTGGTGGGGAAGGACACCCACAGGCCCACGTCGCTCGGCTTGGTGGCCAGGGGCAGGACGGTGAAGCCGCCGTCTGCGGTGTTGTACGCGTCGGTGGCGTAGACGCGGAGCTTGAGCGGGCTGGCGCTGTAGTTGGAGACCGCGACGTAGTCGGTCTTCTGCGCGCCCGGGGTCGCCTGGTAGGTGAAGGAGTCGCGGCTCTTGTCGCGCGCGGTGGCGGTGGCCGGCTGGATGCCGAACGTCGCGGCGCCGCTCGCGGGCGCGGGGTCGGTCCTGGGCGGCGTCCCGGCCGACGCCGGGCTCGTCAGGAGCGCACCGGCCATGGCCGTCGCGGCCAGAGCCTTGATCAGGGAACGGAGACGGGGCATCGCCTGGTCCTACTCTCGACAGGGGGTGCGTGGGGAGGTGCCGTGGCGCGGCAGCCGGGCGGTATCGGTGCCCGGCTGCCGCTCCTCACTCATTCAGCGGAGGTGACAACGCTCCAACCGATGGTTCGGGTGCTTCAGATGACGGTCAGCGTCAACGTGCTCTGATACGTACCGGCCGTGGTGGTGGTCGGGACGTTCAGCGCAAGCGACGCACCGATCTTCGCGGTGCCCAGGCCCGCGCCGGCGGACGCCGACACCAGGGTCCGGGACTGCGACAGGCCGGCGTTGCCGTTGTCGGAGGCGGCGACGCCGTTCGCCGGGGCGACGGACGGGCCGATGGTCAGGGTCTGGCCCGCCGAGCCGGTCGGCTGGCCGGGCGTCCACCCGAGGTTCTCCGCGCTGATCTGGACCGAGCCGCCGGACTGGGAGAACGCCGTGGCCAGGCCGGAGGCGGTCCAGCCGGGGTTGCCCGCGCGGTTGTCCGTGACGGTCACCGTCTCCAGCGAGCCGGAGGTGGTGAACAGGGTGCCGCTGCTGTTCAGCACCGGGTCCGGCAGGGCGACCTGGCCGGTCGGCACGCTGATGTTCAGCGAGCCCGCGTCGACCGTCGTGGTGATGGTCTCCGTCGCGGTCGGGGGGACGTACTTGGTGACCGTGAACGGGACCGCCGGGGAAGCGGAGGGGCCGTAGGCGGTCGTGTTGGTGGGCGTGAAGGAGGCCGACAGGTTGTGCGAGCCCAGCGCCAGGGTGGTGGTGTTGAACACCGCGGAGCCGTTGCTGACGGCGGCCGTGCCGAGCGAGGTGGTGCCGTCCAGGAAGGTGATGGAACCCGCGGCGCCGGCCGGCTGGACGCTCGCCGTCAGGTTCACGTTGCCGCCCTGCACCTGCGCCGAGCCCGGCGTGGTCACCAGCGAGGTGGTGGTGGACACCGGGCCGGCCTGGTTGACGACGTACGTGGACGCCGCCGAGGTCGAGCTGGAGAAGTTCGCGTCGGTGGACGTGAACGCGGCGGTGATGGAGTGCGTCCCGACCGCCAGCGAGCTGGTCTGGTAGCTGGCCGTCCCGCCGTTCACCGCGACCGGGGCCGCGTTGACGGCGGTGGTGCCGTCGAAGAACGTGACGGTGCCGGCGGCCGCCGGGTTGACCGTCGCGGTCAGCGTGACCTGCGAGCCGAAGCTCACCGGGCCGGCCGGGGCCAGGCCCAGCGTGGTCGCGGTCGGCGTGCTGGACGCCGAGCTCCACGCGGTCTCACTGGTGAAGGTCAGCTGGCCGGAGTAGTCCGCGCCGACCGTGTTGCCCAGCGCCGGGATGCACTGGACGTCGATCGTGTACGGCGTCGAGCCGGACGGGTTCGGGTCCAGCTTGGTGACCGCGTAGTTGGTCGCCAGCTGGCGCAGGTTGTTGGAGATGGCGATCGAGTAGCCGTTGCCGTTCGCCGCGAGCACGGAGACCGGCTCCTTGTTGACGGCGACGGCGTTGGCCGGGAAGGTGCCACCGGAGATCGTGGCGTCGATGTACGTGTCGTTCGCCGGGCAGGTGCCCGAGGTGTTCACGTTGAAGACCGACGTGTCCGCGCCGGAGCTCGGCGAGAACGTGATGGTGCCGGTGGAGGCGGCCGAGGCGGTGGCGGTGCCGAGCACCGTCATCGCACCGATCGCCGTGGCGGTCGCAACCGCGGTCGCCGCGTAGCGGGCGAACCTGGTGCTGAACAAGGTGCTTCTCCTATCTGTACACGTGGTGCGGGACGTGAGCGGCCGGACGGCCGTCACTACGGGGCGGTAACGTTCGTGGTGCTACCGCAGTCGGGGGCGACGCTGAAGCCGTACTTCGTGATCGTCGAGACGTCGGTGCAGACCAGCGACTGGTTGCTGACGAAGGTGGTGCTCCACGGCGCCGTCGAGGTGTCGGCGGTCGGGATCACGTTGTAGACCTCGCGGGTGACCGGGAAGGCCGAGTTGATCTGCTGGGCCGCGACCCCGCCGATGGCGCCCAGGACCGCGGAACCGCGCACGTCCTGGATGGTCTGCGACTCCTCGGCGTCGTAGGACGCGATGGAGAACGGGATGATCGAGGTGTCGGTCAGGACGCGGCCGTCCTGCTCCTCGATCGGCTGGCCGTTGGACTTGTCGGTGATGCAGGGGTACTTGCCCGCGACCACGTCCGCGTCGGCGATGCCCATCTTGCCCTCCCAGAACGAGCGGGTGCCCGATCCGGCCTGCGGCAGCATCGCGGTGATGGCGTAGTTCGGGCCGCTGCCGACCACGGTCGGGTTGCAGGTGTAGATGGACTGCAGCGTGGCCAGGTCCAGGTTGCGCGGGATGGTCGTGTCGGTGCCGGTGATGGCGTAGGTCACGCCGTCCAGCGCGAACGGCACGTACGTCAGCTGCGCGCCGCCGGTGGAGGCCAGGTTCAGGCTGGAGGAGCGGGAGAACTGCAGGCAGCCGTCCTTGGCGGCCAGCGAGGCCAGCAGCGCGGTGCGCCCGGCCGTGGAGCCGTTCGGGCGGGCGATGGCCTGGCAGGCCGCGGCGGACTGGGTGGCGATGGTCGCCGAGCCGGTGGCGTCGTAGGAGCCGAGGACCTTGGTGCCGTTGATGGTGAGGTCGTTCGACAGCGCGTTCATCACCGGGGTGGTGGTGTCCGAGCCGACTCCGGCCAGCTGCCGGTACTGCGGGGAGCCGCTCGGGTCGGCCTGCGCCGCGCCGGCCGCGCCGAGCACGAACAGCCCGACCGCGCCGATGACGGCGATCTTCTTCGCCTTCTGATTCACTGCCCTGTTCCCTTCGAGGGGGACGGTTCCTGGGACGGGTTCGTCTCAGGACTCTCAGAGGTGTCGCCGGCGGCGTCCGGATCGTCGGGGTCGTCCGGGGCGTCGTCCGGCTCATCGGGATCGTCCGGGTCGCCGTCGCCGTCGCCGTCGCCGTCGGTCTCGGAACCGGCCTCGGACCCAGCCTCCGACTCGGCCTCGGCCTCCGGGCCGGCCGCCGCCGTCTGCCGTGCCGCGCGCAGCAGCCCGGGGCCGACCAGCACGCTCGCCCCGGCCGCCAGCAGGCAGATCAGCACGACGTAGCGGATCGTGCCGATCGGCACGGCGGGCGTCGGCCCGGCCGAGGCGGCCAGGTCGGCCGCCGGCATCGTGCCCTGCACGACCACCGCGGGCCCGGGACCGGTCGGCTTCGGCAGCGGCGGGTGCTGCACCGGGGCGGCCGGCGGTGGCGGGGACGAGGGTGGGTGCGGGGTGACGGCCGGCGCGTGCCGGCTGGAGACCGCGCCGGTCGGCGCCGCCCCGATCGGCGCGGCGTCCGGCACCCCGGCCGCGGTCCGCAGCAGCTTCGCCGCGGCGGCCGTCTGCGCGGCCATGGCGGCGGTCAGCGGGGCGTAGCCGGGCGGGAGGTCTCCCGGGTCCAGTCCCTGGACCTGCCCGGGACCGGCGATGTAGTCCAGCAGGTCGGCGTAGTGCCCGCCGTCGGTCTTCGTCAGCTTGCTGGGCACCGTCGCGGCGTAGGTGATCGTGGTCAACGGGTAGGCGCCGAGGTCGATCGCGTTCGGGTTCGGGACCACCACCCTCGGCGCGCCCGGACTGGGCTGCGCCGCCGCGGCCCCCTTCAGCAGCGCGTCGGTGGTCGGCGCGACACAGTGCGCGTCGAGGTCGCCCGAGGGCTGCTGCCCGGGCGGCAGCAGCGGATCGGGCAACCCGGCCTTGTCGTCGCACAGCTCCGCGGTCGGCAGGCCGTAGCGCGCGGTGGTTGGCGCGTCGGCGAGGACCAGGATGGCGACCTGGCCGTCCGGCTGCGGCGGCGTCGGGCCCCAGGAACCGATGTCCGCGCTGTTCGGGCTCCATGTGACCCGCAGGCCCAGGCTGCCCTTGGTGGCGTTGAGGACGCCGTCGTGCATGGTGACCGGGTACGGGTGCAGAGCCAGGCCGCACAGCGCCACCTGCTGGTTGTGCGTGCCGGCGTGCGAAGGGTCCTGATACACCGTGGGCCGGCAGTAGGGGTCGGTCGTCGGGAAGTCCTCGATCGGGAGCTGCGTCCGGAGGTAGTTCGGGTTCACGGTCATGCCCGTGAAGCCGCGCTGGCCGTACTTCCCGGCGTTGTCCGGGACCCCGCTGAGGAATTCGGCCGCCATCGGATCGTTCTTGAGCCAGGTCCACAGCTCGGTGTAGGCGTCGGCGTTCCCGAACGGCACCACCACCGACGGGATCCCGCCGGCGAAACTCAGGCCCTTGAATCGCGGGTTCAGCGTCAGGAACTCCGGGTCCACGGTCAGGTCCCGCGGATTGTTCGCCGCCAGGTCCGAAGCGGCGCCCTCAGCTGTGCCCACCGAGGAGTCGACGCCCCAGCGGTAGGACTGCGTGACCAGCTTCGCCACCAGCCTGGCGTTGAGGTTCAGCCGGGTGAGCTGCACGCCGTTCTGGGCCGCGAGCGGGTTCGGTGGCTGCCCCGGTGGCGGGACGACCGCCTGGCTTTGGATATAGAAGGAGATCGTCAGTCCGGAGATCGCGGCCGGTGCGTACAACATCGTCGGCTGTGGCGTCCCCGGCGTCGGGGCGACCGGATTCGAGACGAACTGGAAGCCGGGCAGCGGAGAGGCCAGCTGTTGGCGCGCGGCGTCACCGCCGATCTGCGAGAAACTGAACGGGGCCTTGGGATTCTTCGCGCACAGCCCCGGCTCCCAGCTCTTGACCGCCTCGGCCAGCATCTCGTCGCCGCCGATCTGCACCTCGTTCGCGCCGATGGCGCACGCGGAGGCCGCGGGCTGGAAGGTCAGCTGGAAGACGATCCGGTTCGCCCAGTTCGTCGGCGACAGCGGCGAGGTCTGCAGGACGACGTTGGTGCCGTCGACGACCGTCTTGCCGTCCGCCTCCAGGGTGCCCCGGGGCACGATGACCAGCCAGCACGGCTCGATCCTGGTGCCGCCCGGCGCCGTCGGGTCGGTGACCGGCTGCCCGCAGCCCAGCGCCGGCGACTCGCGGACGGTGTCCAGCTGGAAGTAGACGTGGCCGGTGCCGTTGGCGTAGGTCCGGGCGTACGGGATCTCGTCCGTGTTCGAGCTGTCGAAGGACGTCGCGATGTTCGACGGGTCCTTGGTCGGCGCGGGCGGCACGTACGCGGACGTCGGCGCCGTCGTCGGGGCCGGGACGAAATCCTCGTACTCCTGGTTGGGGTCGTCGGCGATCCCGGGAGGTAGCAGCGGATCGGGGAGCTGGGGATTGTTCAGCCGCCGCGTCGTCGGGCCGCCCAGCGTGGTCCCGCCGAACTCGCACTGCGTGGCGTCCGGGCCGGTCGGCTCGTCGCCCCAGCACTGCATGATCTGGAGGTAGTCGGCACCGAAGTTCGTGTTGTTGTTCAACGGAAGCGTCGTCGGCGCGCCGGTCCAGCTGATGCCCACGGCCTCGTTGATCAGGTTCTGGGTCTTGTCGACCGTCACCGCCATGCCGCTGAAGGCGCCGGTGCCGTCCTTGGTCTGGGACGAGCTCGCGTCCTGCGCCGCGCTCGACAGCGGCCCGGCGGCGGCGTGCTGGGCCGGTCCGGCGAGCAGGCCGGACACCGCCACACAGATGGCGAAGACCCCTGAGATGGTGCGGGAGACGGCGACGGCCCTCATGATCGGCGCCCCTTTCGAAGGCGGGACACCAGAGGCGGGCCGAACACCGTCGTGAGAAGCAGAATCGCCGCCGCGGTCGCGAGGTAGGCGCCGAGCGAGCCGCCCAGCGAGTTGCCGACCGTCACCGGCACCGCGGCGGCGTCGGCGTCGTCGAGCGAGACCGGGGCGGAACTCGGCGGGAGCGGGACCGTGATGACGTTGCTCGTCGAGCTCGGGTGCGCGGACGGATTGGCCTTGCCCCCGGCGCTCGCGGTCGGTCCGCCGGCGGGCCCTCCCGTCGTTCCGCCGCTGCCGCTCCCGGAATCGCCGCCGGAGCCGCCGCCGGAGCCTCCTGACGAGCCGCCGCCGGAGCCGCCGCCCGATCCGCCACCGCCGCCCGGGATCGCGGTGACCCCGTCGGCCGCGCACTGGGTGGCGCCGGCCTTGTCGCAGGACGGCGGGTTCGGCGCGGTCGCCACCAGGGTGTTGACCCCGCTGGTGGAGAACGTGGGGTTGTTGCAGGAGGAGATCACGATGTTCTGCACGACCGCGCCGGGGATCTTCTTGATCTGGTTGAAGCCGGCCTGCACGAGGTTGATCGGCAGTGGCGAGTAGCCCAGTGGCGCCATCGTGCTCTGGCCTTGGCACAGCAGGTAGTAGTCGAAGGCGCTCAACGTCACGCCCTTGGCCGTGTTGAACGGCGGGGCGGTGGACAGCGGGACGATCATGTAGCTGTAGCTGGACAGCGGGTAGGTCCGCGGATCGGAGTACCCGTAGACCTGCGAGAGCTTCTCGGTCAGGTACTGCGTGGGATCCGAGGCGTCCTGGTTGATCTGGGCCTGCGTCAGGGACACCGCGACGTTCGAGGCGGTCGGCAGCGTGTAGTAGCCGTCCGCGTTGAGCATCTTCGCGACCGGGAAGCCGGACTGGATCGCGTAGGAGTACTCGGTGTACGTGATCGCGCCTTCGGAGGTCGGCTGCGCGACGTAGCCGGCGACGCCGGAGTCCAGCGACTGCGAGATGAAGGCGGATCCGGCCGGCGCCGGCGGGAAGAACGAGGTCGATCCGCAGTGCGGGGAGACCACGCGGCCCGCCGCGGAGCAGAACGAGTCCCACAGCGACGGGTACTCGGCGGCCATCCATGCCGTCAGCTGCGCGGTCGTGCCGGAGCCGTCGGTGCGCACGACCGGGATGATCTGCCGGGCCGGCAGCGTCAGACCCGGGTTGGTCTTCGCGATCGCCGGGTCGTTCCAGGTGGTGATGGCGCCGGTGAAGATCTTCGCGATGGTCTGGCCGTCCAGCCGCAGGTTCGTCACGCGGTGGCCGCCGATGTCCAGGTGGTACATGAACGCCGTGCCGCCGGCGACCACCGGCATGTAGGCGAACGGCTTGTCCGGCAGGACGTCCAGGGTGCCGTTGTCGACCGAGCCGTAGGGGATGTCGGAGATCGCGAAGTCGACCGTGGCCGGGTCCGCCTTGAACTGGTTGCGGCCGTCGGAGGAGCCGGAGCCGGTGTAGCTGACCTGCATGCCGTACTGGGCGACGTCGCTGGTCCACTGGTTGACCGCGTTCTCGGCCCAGGTGGATCCGGCGCCGGCGATCGGCGCGTACTGCGTCGCCCCGGCGGTCGGCGGCGTGGCGAGCTGCGAGCCGAGCAGCCCGAGGGCGGCCGCGAGCAGCAGGACTCTGCCGCGCGGCGATCGACGGCGCCGCGGGTGGAGGCGGTTCATGACGATGGCTCCATCGGGTCGGTCCGGTCGGTCGGCGCCGGGTCGAAGCCGATGGCCGCCAGGCCGGTCGGCTCGACGGCGGTGGTGCCGACGGCGGTGGTGTCGAAGGCGGTCCGGCGTGCCAGGAAGCGTTCCTGGACCCGCTGCGACGCCAGCGTGCGGCGCCGCAGCTGCCGCCGGCTCAGCTGGCCGGCCCCCTTGCCGCCGACCGCGCGCGCGGCGACGAACAGGATGAGCACCAGCAGCATCAGCAGCGCCGCCGCGCCGTATCCGCGGGTGACGTAGTTCGGCTGGCCGGAGGTGACGAGCTTGAACGTGGCCAGCGGCAGCGAGGTCTGCGGGCCCTTGCGCGGGTCGTAGTTCGTGTATTGCGTGTATCCGGCGGTCAGCAGCACCGGCGACGTCTCGCCGATGCCGCGGGCCGCACCCAGGATCACCGCCGTGGCCAGTCCCGACCGCGCCGTCGGGAGCGTGACCCGCAGCGCGGTCCGCCAGCGGCTGGCGCCCAGGGCGTAGGAGGCCTCCTTCAGATGGCCGGGCACCAGGCGGAGCACGACGTCGGAGGCGCGGATGATGATCGGCAGCGTCATCACGCTCAGCGCGAGCGCGGCGGCCAGCCCCGACTTGGGCAGGCCGAGCTCCAGGATGAGCAGCGCGAAGACGAACAAGCCGGCGACGATCGAGGGCAGCGCGGTGGCCGCCGCGGCCACCGTGCGCACCAGGTTCGCCAGGCGGCCCGGGGACTCGTTCATGAACAGGGCGCAGGCGATGCCGAGCGGGACCGTGATGGCCAGGGTGATGGTGATCTGCTCGGCGGTGCCGATCACGGCGTGCCGCAGGCCGCCGATCGAGATCGGCTGGACCGGGCCGGCCACGCGCAGGTCCTGCGTGTAGAAGTTCAGGTGGGTCAGGGACTTCATGCCGCCCCAGATCGGGAAGCCGACGATCAGGACGAGGACGACGGCCACCAGGATCGCGATCGAGTGCGTCACCACGGCCATGAGCCGGTCGCGCAGGATCGGGCCGCTCTCGTCCGTCCAGACCAGGACGGCATAGCAAGCGAGGAACAGCGGATAGCACAGGACGACGAAGCCCAGCGGGCCGGAGAACGGCGCGAACCAGTGGCTGATCAGCACGGTCAGACTGATGGCCGCGGCGGCCGCGCCGAGGAGGGCGAACACCGCGTCGGGTTTCAGGCGGTGGACGCGGCGGACGCGTTCGGGCGGGCCGTCGTACTCCGACGGCGGTTCCGGCGGCACGGTCGTCACAGCGTCCTGGGCTTCCAGGACCTCGGTGGTCGTCATGTCAGCCGCTGTCCCTTCCGGACCGGCTGCGCGCGATGATCGCCGACGCCGCCAGGTTGATGACCAGGGTGAGGAGGAACAGCACGAGCCCGGCGGCCATCAGCGCGGACAGCTCGAAGGGCGTCGCGGTGCCGTAGTGCGCGGCGATCAGCGCCGCCACCGAGCTGGCACCGGCCTGCAGGATGTGCGGCTGGATCCGGAACACCAGCGAGATGATCATGTAGACCGCGATCGTCTCGCCGAGCGCGCGGCCCAGGCCCAGCATCGCGCCGCCGATCACGCCGCCCCGGCCGAACGGCAGCACGACGGTGCGGATCATGCCCCACCTGGTCGCGCCCAGCGCGTACGCGCCCTCGCGTTCGCCCAGCGGCGCCTGCGAGAACGACTCGCGCATCATGGAGCTGACGATCGGCGTGATCATCAGCCCGACCACGGTCCCGGCGATGAAGGTCGAGGCGGTGTAGACGGTCAGCGGCGCCAGCGGATCGTGCACCCGCGCGCCGGTGACCCGGAACCCCGGGATCCAGGCCAGATACGTCGCCATCCAGTGCGCCACCCCGACCGCCCGGTGTTCCAGGAACAGGAAGCCCCACAGCCCGTAGACCACGCTCGGCACCGCGGCCATCAGGTCGATCAGGCTGGTGAAGAACGGCTTCAGGCGCGGCGGGGCGTACTCGGAGATGTAGAGCGCGACGCCGAAGGCCAGCGGGACCGCGATCACGATCGCGACCAGCCCGATGAGCACCGTCCCGGTCAGGATCCCGGCCACGCCGAACTTGGACGCGCCGCCGCTGCCGTTGCCCGGCGACCAGGCCGCGGTGGTGAGGAAGCCGGACCCGGCCACGTGCAGCGCCTGCGACGCCCGGGTGCCGAGGAAGCCGCCGATGACGGCGATGATCGTCAGGACCAGGATGCCGCTGCCGGCCAGCACCACGAGGAAGACCCGGTCCCCGCCGCGGGCCTTGAGGCGCACCGCGCGCGGCGGTTCGGCACCGGCCGCCGGCGGCAGGTCGACGACGTGCGTCGCGGCCGCCGCCGGTGTTCCGAGACCGTCTGCCGACCACCCGCTATCCACGGGCCGGCCGGCAGGCGGGCTGAACTGTTCGGTCATGCTAAGCACACCCGGCCGCGCTCGTCCCGTGTTCGGGCGGGCGCGGGCAACTCGGCGAGCGGAACGGATTCCAAGAAGTGCGCGAGGTTGTAGAGGTTCTCGCGTCCCCGCAGGTACGTACGCGCCGACCGCGCGACCACGACGTTGTCGATCTCCAGCCGCCAGGTACGCCCCCCGGTCTCGGCGGCGACGCCGAGTACGGGCAGCGCGTCGGCGATCCGCTCCCGCAGGAACAGAACGGCGGCGTACCCGGTCTCGAAATCCACGAAGCCCTCGGGCGCCCGCCCCAGAACCCGGTTGTTCCCCCCGACCAGCCGCCACGCCGGGAGCGCTGCCGACCCCGGCCCGGCGTGCGCGGCCGGCAAAGGCGCGACGTGAAAGCGAGTATGTGCCATGAGCCCGATACCTCCCCCACATCCGACAAGGACCGGACGCCGGAGAGATTCAGCAGTCCCGACGTCCGCGAACACTAGTTCCGTGCAGGCCGAAGGTCCCAGCCCACTGCGACATAGCGGAGTCTGAGGTGTTAACGCCGGACATGGCGCGCCCAAACCGCAGGCATTCGCAGCTCTCTGACCTTGGATGATTCACAGCGCCTCGCCGGTGACGCACCGTAATGGCAAACGGGTCCGGACTCACCCGCTTTATCGACGGCTTTGCGGTCCGGCACCGGTTCGCGGGCGTGGAAAGGTAATTCACGGCACCTTGATCCCGCCCCGCTGTATCGTCGGCGCTCGAACAAACGACGGAGAGGAGCGGCGACATGACCCAAGACTTCAACTGGTCGGGTGTCCGAGACAGAGTCTCGGCAGTGCGCCGTTCACACGGGGCCCCGAAGATATTCGGCTCCACAGGCCGGTCCGGCCACGGATTCGCGCTCGCCGACCCGCTGACAGAGGCCGAAGTCACCGAGGCCGAGTCGCAGTTCGGCGTGGAGTTCCCGGCCGAGTACCGCGAGTTCCTCCTGAATGTCTCCGCCGGCGGAGCCGGACCGCACTACGGCCTGGCAATCCTTTCCCGCGGCGGGGATTCACGCTGGGACTGGGACTGCACGGCCGCCGATCCGGTCAAACCGGACCGGCTCGGGCAGCCGTTCGGCGGCGAGCCGGCCGTCGCCGCGGCGATCTCGGCACTGGACGCGCACGACGCCGTCGAACCGAACCGGACCGACTTCCCGGCCGGCGGCTACGAAGCGGCCCGCGCGCGCTGGATCCAGGACGACGACGCGCTGTTCGACGAACTGGTCCCGCTCCCCGGCGTGGTCGCCGTCGCCCACCACGGCTGCGGATATCTGGACTGGCTGGCCATGACCGGCCCCGAGCGGGGGAGCATCTGGACCGACGGCCACGGCAACGGGCTGTATCTCCAACGGACCCGTTCCGCCGACGGTCGGCCATTGGGCTTCTTCACTTGGTATATGGCCTGGCTGGAAGCGTCGGAAGCCGCGCTCCAGCGGTCCGGGCAAGAGTGAAAGACATTTCCGGGACCGCACAAACAAGCCCCTGGCCAGGAACTCCCGGTCAGGGGCTGTGATGTGTGGAGGGTGAAGGATTCGAACCTTCGTAGCTTTCGCGACGGATTTACAGGGGGTTGATGTACCACCCGTGAACTGAGGCGGAGCATAGCTGAGACCCTATTTTGACGCAGAGCTAGGCTCGACTGGTGAGAATCCTGGCACTACCCGCGGTGGCTTGACATCAAGGCTTAGTTCATGCTTGCTTACCCGTGCTTACCGGCCTACTTGTGTTGCAGCGTGTCCCAGATGCAAGTACCTCGTCGCCTTCGCTCGTCTCAGAGCACGGTTCGCATTTCGACGTCTGATCTGCTGTTGCCCATTCGCGTCGTGCGAGCGCGGTTCGGCGGTGTTGGCCGCGTCGCTTGGTTGGCTGGTCTGGTGAGTGAGCACACCCGGGAGCCCATCACCCGCGGAAGCGCGAGTGTGGCGATCCCAAGCAACACCACCACCACGTCGGTCACCATCGGTGGCGCCGTCGCGTCGTTCTCGGGCGTCAACGACACCGAACTGGTCGTCGTCACCCCGCCCGGGACCGCCGGGGCGGCCGACATCGTGGTCGGCACCGCAGGCGGATCCGCCACGCTCACCGGCGGCTTCACCTACGTGGCCGGCCCCGGCATCTGATGTGCGCGCCGTAGTCCGGTAGTCCAACGGGTCGCGGCCCACTTACCCCTGCGGGGCAGAGGCCGAATCGCCTCCGCCCCGCAGGGCGCCTGCGTGGTCCAAAAGCCCTGCTATAGGGTCTCACCTGCGTGAATACTGCCGGATGGCGGGGCCGGGTAGGGGATGATGGCACTCGTATCTCCGCGTCTGGTCTACCTTCTGTTCTGCCGGATAGCTTCATGGCTGGTGTTGTTGGGTCGCAGCAGCGTGGCCAAGGACGTCGGAGCTGCTCGGCATGAGGTGGCGGTCCTGCGCCGGGCCAATTCGAAGCCGCGCCTGGACTGGGCCGACCGTGCGCTGTTCGCGGCGCTGATCCGCCTGCTGCCCAGACATCTTCGCGCCCACCGGCTGGTCACCCCGGGCACTGGGCTGCGCTGGAATCGGCGGCTGGTCGCTGCCAAGTGGCGCCCGCCCCGAACCGGGGCGACGGCCCGACCTGGTGAACGTTCCCGCGGGCTCAAGCCGCGACGATCCTGGCCACCGACTTCTTCCAAATCGAGACGGTCACGCTCAAGCGGCTGTACGTGCCCTTCGTCCTGGAACTCGGCACCAGGCGGGTAACGGCTCCCGAGCTCGGCGAGCCACGCGCGGCGTTCGTACGGGCCGCTGGAGCGATCACCGTCAGGCTCCCGGCGACAGCCCCGGCAAAGGATTTCCAAAATATCAGAGCCCTGACTTGTGTCCACTCGATCACTCCTTGTTAGCCTGCTGGTGGTTCGACACATCAGGACTGCCGTCGCGTGACGAACGCGGCAGGACTTCGGGGGGATTCACATGGGGGCTCGTCGTTCTCCTTCTTCACGTTCGGGACGGTCCCACCGTCGCGCGATCGTGCCGTGGACGCTCGCGGCGACGCTCGCCGCGACCACACTGACCGGCATGTCGTCGGGGTCCCGGGCCGGTGTGGCGCCGGGCTCGGCGGCCAAGTGGCGCCCGCACGCGGCGGTCGCCGAACCGTCGGTCCCGGGCCACAAGACGCCTGGCAGTCCGGCGGCGCAGCCCAAGAAGCCCGCCGTGACTCCGGCGGTACCGCCGGCCTGGCCGGCGGCGGCATCCGCCGACGTGATCCTGCCCGCACCCGATACACCCGCCGCCGTGCACCCTTCCGGCCTGCCGGTGTCGTTGTCGCTCGGGCCTGTTGCCAACGCGGCGAGCAGGACGCCCACCCAAGTCTCTGTCCACGTAGCGGTCGCGGACCACGCAGCAGCAGAGCGGGCCGGAGTCGCAGGCGTCATCTTGTCCGCAGGACGCACGGATTCCGCCACCGGAGCGGCCCCGGTGGCGCTGGCCGTCGACTACAGCGGCTTCGGCACCGCGTTCGGCGGCTCGTTCGCCGACCGGCTGCGCCTGGTCGCGTTGCCGGCGTGTGCCCTGACGACTCCCAGCCAGGCGGCCTGCCGGACCCAGACGCCGATCGCCTTCACGAACAGCCGCGCTGCCAAAACGCTGAACACGACCATAGCCCTGCGAAGCGCAGCAGCGGCCCACGCCCTGGTCCTGGCCGCGACATCAGCACCGTCAAGTGGCAACGGCGACTACACCGCGACCCCGCTGAAGGCCTCGGACACCTGGACCGTCACGAACGCTGGCTCGTTCTCCTACTCCTATCCGATGACCGCGCCACCGTCGTTGGGCGGAGCAGCACCGCAGCTGGGCATGAACTACTCCTCATCGACGCTCGACGGCCAGACCGCGAACGCCAACTCCCAGGGCTCGCAGATCGGTGACGGCTGGGACGCCGGAGCCGGCTACATCGAGCGCTCCTTCACCTCCTGCGCCAAAGTCCCCGGCGCTCCCGCCTCCTGGAAGGAGGTCGGCGATGTCTGCATGGGCATCCCGAACGCGACCGTGTCCCTGGCCGGCCACTCGGGTGAGCTCGTCCACGACGACGCCACCGGCACCTGGCGCCTGTCCGGCGACGACGGCTCCCGCGTGGAGGAGCTCACCGGCGCCGCCAACGGCGACCCGGCGGACAACAACGCCTACTGGCGCCTGACCACCACCGACGGCACCCAGTACTACTTCGGCGCCAACCGTCTGCCCGCCGCGGCAGGCGGTACCGGCACGGACGCGCCGACGTACTCGGCGTGGGGCGAGCCGGTGTTCGGTACTGGCGCCGGCACCACCTGCAACGACCCGACCGCACCGGGCGTGGACCCGAACGCGTGCCGTGCCGGCTGGCGCTGGAACCTGGATTTCGTCGTCGACCCGCACGGGAACATCATCCGCTACGACTACTTGCGCGAGTACAACTTCTACACGCACGCCGCGACCGGCAACCTGGTGCAATACACCTCGGCGGGCTATCTGTCGCAGATCGAGTACGGCTTCCGCACTCCGGACGTGGCCGCGGGACTGCCGCCGGCAGAACGGGTGGACTTCGCTCTGGTCCCGCGATGCATCTTCGACGACGGACCCATCACTTGCCCGTCGGCCCTGACCACCCCCGGCCCCGGCCTGGTGTCAGCGGGCATCACCGATGCGAACGACGCGGCGTTCCGCGACGTCCCCGCCGACCAGATGTGTGCCGCCACCGGCCCGTGTGGCAACGTCGCCCCGACGTTCTTCCAGACCGCACGGCTGGCCTCGGTCACCACCCGGGTGCGCGTCAACGGCACCTTCACCCCGGTCGACGCCTGGGAGACCGAGCAGCACTGGGAGATCCCCGACTCCGGCGACGTCGCCCTGGAGATGGACGCGGTCACTCACACCGGCCTGTCAGGGGGCCAACACACCCAACTGCCGGATGTGACCTTCTCCTACCAGTTCTTCGACAGCCGCGCGAAGATCTCCCCCGTCTACACCTCGCAGGGCCCGTCCTCGTCGGCCCGCCTGACCCAGGTGGACGACGAACTCGGCGGCGACATCCGAGCCACCTACGACACCGCTGCCTATCCGTGCACCGGCGCCGCCCCGCCGGTGGACGCCAACCACACGCTGTGCTTCCCGGAGTACTGGGTCAAGCCCGGCGACACCACACCGTCCCTGGACTGGTTCAACAAATGGGTGGTCACTCGCGTCCAGACCGACGACGACACGAAACTGTCCGGCGCCGCGGGCCTCGGCTCGGCCTCGTCTGTGGTCAGCGACTACTCCTATCCGTCGGCCCCGGCGTGGCACTCCGACGGCTCGGAGCAGACGCAGAAGGAGTACCGCACCTTCGACCAGTTCCGTGGTTTCGGCACCGTGGTAGCGGTCACCGGCGGCCAGATCGACCCGAACGCCCCGTCCAAGGGCGTCTTCAACACTCTGAACACCAAGACCGTCACCACCTATCTGCGCGGCATGGACCAGGACCCGAATCTGGCCGGCGTGGCGGCGCCGGCGACCGTCACCGACTCGCGCGGCCAGTTCCCGAACACGGTTGACGACAACGCCCTGGCCGGTGTCGTCCTCGAGACCCAGACCTTCGAGTCCGCCGACGCCGACGCGCCGGTGTTGTCAGACGTGATCTCCCATCCGGTGCTGTCGGCACCGACCGCCGTCCACAAACGGATCGACACCCTGCCGACGCAGCGCGCCCGGTTCCAACACACCGGCACCACCCTCAGCTATGCCCAGGTGACCACCGGGACGCGGCGCACCGAGACCAACTTCACCTTCGACGACAGCCTGCCGACCTTCACCGGCTCCATCGCCTCCGGCGGCAACGGCCGCCAGATCGCCGCGTTCGACCAGGGCGACGGTACCGTGCCGCGGTTGTGCACCCGGACCTGGTACGCCAACAGCGGCGCCGTCGCCTCGGCGGAGGTTGCTCAGCGCAGCGGCCTGGCCGATCTGGTCACCACCGACGTCATCCCGGCCGGCGGCTCGTGCACATGGACCCCGACGCCGCCGCAGGCGGGTACGGCGACCGCGCAGATCACCGGTACCCGAACGTACTTCGACGGCAATCCGCTCGGTGACGGCTCCGGGCCTGGAAACGCCACGAAGACCGAGGTCGAATCCGCCAACGACGGCGGCGGGAACGCCACCTGGATCACCAAGGCCTCCATGCCCGCCGCGGCGTTCGACGTCTATGGCCGGCCACTGCAGGCGATCGACGCCGACGGAAACATCACCGCCACCGCCTACACACCGGCCGATCACGCGCTGCCCACCTCGGTGGCGGTGACCGCGCCGGACCCGGCCACCGGCGCCGTCGGGTCGTGGGCTCCGACACTGACGACGCTGGATCCCGGGCGCGCGCAGCCGCTGACCGTGACCGACACCAACGGCCACAAGACGACCATCGGCCATGACGGGTTGGGCCGCACCACCGCGGTGTGGCGGCCGGATCGGGCGACATCAGCCAGCCCGGACATCGCATACTCCTACTTCCTCGCCGGGCCCGGCGGCACCGATCCGTCGTTCGTGGACACCGACACACTCACCGATGCCGCTGGTGACACGTCGACGTCGTACACGATCGTCGACGGGCTGGGCCGGACGCAGCAGACGCAGACGACGCCGACCGACGGGTCCTCGGGACAGGTGGTGACACAGACCTCTTACGACGCGCTGGGGCGGGCGCACCTGGCTGACGCGCCGTTTTATGACGCGGCGAACACCCCGTCGGGGTCGTTCGTCCAGTACAGCGATCCGACGCAGATCCCGTCGGCCACCCGCACCGACTACAACTTGCCCGCGCATACCGTGACCAGCACCTTGCTGGGTCACAACCAGCCGCTGTGGTCTTCGCTGACGCACACCTGGGGCGCCGACCGTACAGACGTCATCCCGCCCAGCGGCGGCACCGCGACAAGCACAATGACCGACGCCCGGGGCCGCACCACCGCACTGTGGCAGTACCACGCGAACCCGCCGACGGTGAACGGCACGGCCACCGATGCCATGGGTGCCGATGTCACCGGGTACGCCTACGGGTTCAACGGCGACGACACGGCGACTGTCACCGTCACCGACCCGACCGGCAAGAACACATGGACGACCACGACCGACCTGTTGGGTCGGACCATCCGCAACGACGACCCCGACTCGGGCGTCACGAAGAGTACGTACGACAACGCCGGGTTGCAGTTGAGCTCCACCGACGGCCGCGGCATCTCCTTGTACTTCACTTGGGACCATCAGGGCCGCAAGATCGGCGAGTACTCCGCACCAGTCACCGGCACCACCGCCGACCAGGGCAACCAGATCCTCGGCTGGACTTACGACACCGTCCTGAAAGGTCAGCCGAGCGTCTCCACACGGTATGTCGGCGGCTCCGGACCCGGCGGGCTGGCGTACACCAGCGCGATCACGGGCTATGACGTGGCGAACCGGCCGACGGGCAGCCAGGTGTCGATTCCGACCAGCGGCCCGGATGCCGCCTTCGGCGGGGTGTATCAGAGCACGACTGCCTACACGGTGACAGGCCAGGTCGACCACTACACGGTGCCGGCTGTTCCCGCAGCTGGTCTGGCCGCGGACACGATCACTGACAAGTACACGCCGACCGGGGTCTTGAACTCGGCGCGGGGCAGCGGCGGGGACTATCAGGATCTGCTGGACGACTCGGAGGTCTCCCCGTTCGGGGAGGTCACGTCGCAGACGTTGGGCGAGGCTCCCTACCAGGTCGTGACGCAGAACGTTTACGATCAGGCGACGCGGCGGCTGGTGCAGTCGTTCACCGACGCCTCCGCCGGCACCGATGCCGGCGGTACGGTCGTCGGCGACGGCGTGGATCACCGAACCTATACCTACGACCCCGCTGGAAAGCTGACGTCGGCGAACAATGATCAAAGCCCCGGCGGTGGCAGCGGCGTCAATGCCAGCACAACTGACCTGCAGTGTTACAGCTATGACCCGCTGGGTCGGCTACTGCACGCGTGGACCGACAACGCCGGTACGACGCCGGCGCCCAGCCCCACTCCAGGTTCCGGAACCGCAGCCGGCGGCCTTGGGGCCTGTACGAGCGTGGCTCCGACGACCGCTACGACGACAGGGTCCGGGCCCGCTCCGTACTGGCAGGACTTCACCGGTTCCACGCCTGGGATGGCGACGGACTCGATGGGCAACCGGGTCACCGTCACCGACCATGGCATCGGCTCCGGGTCCTCTACCATCCAGACATATGGCGGCTACGCCGAACCCGGCACGCGCAATACGCTGACATCGGGGAGCAGCGTGGCCGGTTCCGGGCCAGGGCCGCACCTGCTGGGTACCGTCACCACGAACGGCGGGGCCGCTGGTACCGACGTCTACGCCTACGACGCTGAAGGGAACACCACGACCCGGCAGGTCGCCGCCGCTCCTGGCACGAACGCCGCCAACCAGACCCTGACCTGGGATACCGAAGGCCATCTGACGCAGGTCGTCGACACAGCCAGCCACGACACCGCGACATACCTGTACGACGCCGGCGGCACACAGCTCATCCGGCGCGACACCGACACCACGACCGGGCAGACCAGCAGCACCCTGTATCTGGGCGCGACCGAGATCCACGTGACCGACGGCAAGACGACTGCCCAGCGCTACTACGCCTTCTCCGGCTCGCCGACCACGATCGTCAACTCCGACGGCACGGTCGCCATCGAGGCCGCCGACGGTCTCGGCACCGGTGACACGACGATCGACGACAGCCCGGGGCATCAGACGCGCGGCCATATCAGCGCCCGCCGGTATACCGAACCGTACGGCGAGGCTCGCGGTACGGCACCGGCGACCTTCGGCGCGTTCCCGGACGACCACACCTTCCTGGGCAAAACCAGCGATGCCGACACCGGGCTGGTGGACGTCGGCGCGCGTAAATACGCCCCGTCCACGGGGCGGTTCATCTCGATCGACCCGGTGTTCTCATCGAGCAGCCCCCAGGCGCTCGGCGGGTACGCATACGCCTCGAACGACCCGATCAACGGCAGCGACCCGAGCGGCCTTGTCGCACAGATGGGTGGCAACGGGGACGTGCCGATGCTGGTCGACAGCAGCGACCAGGCGTACGCGGTCGTCGCCAGCGTCGGGGTCGGGGACTGGAAGAAAGGCGACATCCACCCTTGGATCGTCGCGCCGGCGGATGCCTCGTGGACCAACGCGTTCATCGAGAACTACTACAACGAGCTGGGTCAATGGGTGCCGGGCTGGACCAAGGCCGATACCAGCAACGTCCCGTTCCTCGCCGACGCCGGAACCTTCGGGGCGGTCGCGCAGCAGGCGTGCGGCCAGATCCCGGAGTGCAAGTCCTCGGGCTGGTATTCGCTGTACGAGCAGCAGCGGTGGACCGCGAGCATCGCCGGCGCCGAAGCGGCGTCCGCGGGTCAGGCGGGGCGCGTTGAGGGCGACGCCGAGGTCGGCATCAGCTCCGAGGAGGCCGCGATGATCGCGGCGCAGGACTCGGTGCTGGGTCAGGCGAGCGGCCCGCTGCGCAAACTGATGTCGAAGCTGACGAAGGGCCCTTTGAGGAGCCTCGGCAGCGACGACGAGAGCATCGGCGCCAGCTGCGTGACGCACTCGTTCGCCGGCGGCACGAAGGTCCTCCTGTCCGACGGCGTCTCGGAGCCGATCCAGGACGTCAAGGTCGGCGACGAGGTCGAGAACGCCCAACCCGGCGGCGGCATCGAACACCATCGCGTCGACGAGATCCACAAAACGCTGACCGACAAGGATTTCACCGACCTCACGGTCACCACTCCGACAGGCACCACGACCATTACGGGCACCCAGAACCACCCGTACTACGACCTGACGGCGGGCCGCTTCGTCGACGCCGCTGATCTCTTGCCTGGCGACCGGCTTCAGACGACCGGTGGCGACGTCGTTGTCAGCGTGCTGGCGGTGCGGAACTACACGGCGTCGATGGTGACGTATGACCTCACCATCGACAGTTTGCACACGTACTATGTGGTCGCGGGCGACACGCCGGTGCTGGTCCACAACGCGGGAGGCAAGGGCTGGTGCGGCGGGCCCATCCCGAACACAGGTTTGCCCATCAACGGAGAATACCCGTCTGGCGGGCAGACATCGTTCTACGTCATCCATGATCCGGCGACGGGCGAGATCCTCAAATGGGGGATCACGGACAACGTCTTCACGCGCTACAACGCGACGGACTTCGCAAACTGGACGAATGAATATGGCGGCGACTACCAGATGACGATTCTCAAGAATTTTGACTCGGAAGCCGATGCCGCCGCTGTCGAGTACTATATGACGTCACGGCACCCGGGGCCGGCGAACAAAGAACCCAATGCCGGCTGGATTTCTTCCAGATCAACGACGGGTGAAGACCTGCAGACCGCCCTGAACCTCTTTCCTAGTGGGGGGTAGGCGAGTGTGCCAGTTCAGTCGCGCAACGTTCGAGGCCGGCGAAGTTATTGACGATCCCTCCGAAGACAGACTGTTCATTATGCTCGGCCGGCTGGCGCTTCCGGAAAACTCGAGCCTTGTCATCGAGCCGTGCGAGGGAACTGCGCGATGGTACGTCGTCGTCTCGCTGCTGGGGCCGGATCGCTACGAGCTTGAATTCCGCGACCCCGCGTTTCATGAGCACGAGCTCAGGGAGTCGTCCAGTAAGTCCGAGATCGCCGGAGATGTCACCGGCTGGCTAGCCGAGCGTTTCGGTATCACGGGGATCGGCCGCGGGCGGTAGTCCGTGGCGCAGGCTGGCCGGAATCGCCGACATCACGGCGGAGGAGTGGGCAAGGAAGCCGCGGTTGGGTGGGTGGCGTGGGTCGGTTCTGCCTGCAAGATGCGGCAGGCCGCGTGATTGCTTCGCAGCGGCCATCGCAATGATTACAGCGGTGAGCAGTGCTGCCACCACTCCGCCAATAATTTGCACGGCTAGGGGTTGATTTGCGATTGCGCGCCAAGCGCGAGCCATGAATTGCTTTATCTTGGAGCCGCTCGGGACGGGTTCAGACGGCGTTTATACTTCTCAAGCGCTGCCGACGAGATATCTGCGAATCCATTGATGTCCAGCTCGCTCGACCCCTGCGCGGTGTAAGTAATCACGGCAATCGGGTTGACGTTGATCTGGCTCACAGATGCCGATACTTGCCTGTCAATGGTGTGGACCGCGATCTTACCGGCTCGCTGCATCCCGATCTTGATCGACGTGACCTCGAAGCGTGATCGCGAATCAAGGTCTTTTGCTTCGGCGACGGAGGCGCAGGTGTTGCGGCCTCCGTGATGCACTACCTCCACCTGAGGCAAGTACTGCGTCCATTCGGAGGTGGACTGAGTAAAATCCAGCATCAGCTTTTCGGTGCCAGCCATGGCGACCCACCAAACCTCGCGATCCAGGGTTGTGCGGATCCTTCCCTCGCGTACAAGCTGAGCCACGCGTGCCCTCCTATGTCCCTCTCGGCGCTTTGCTGGCGTCGAGCAGAAGCGTGCCCCTCGCGTGCCACTGGAGGCGGTGACGGGCGGTCAGTCACGGTAAATCAGGGTCATACGGAGGAAGGCCTTGCGACCGGCTTTAACGCTGGACACAAGGCCTTTTCCCTCGATGTGGCGGGTGAAGGATCCGAACCTTCGTAGCTTTCGCGACGGATTTACAGGGGGTTGATGTACCGTCCCTGACATGGGACGGAACGTCAGCTATGTCAAATTTGGCGTAAATGAATTCTCGTTGACTTGATTCTATCCCGTTCGATGGGCGCCACTGTGACTTGAGATGCTCCGGATGGGCGCGATCATTGCAGTGCGGCGAGAGGTATCGATCGGACGGCGCAAGGCGTTCAGTGAGGCGATCTGGACCGCTAGGCTCGGCGAGCAGAAGGTAGCACCACCAATGTGCCCGAATCGGCGCACTTGAACAGCCTCGATCACGGGATGGCTGACCTCACCAGCAGGGGCAGGGCGAAGGCGAAGTCGTTTGATCATCATCGGGATGCGGCGAGAAGCGTAAGGATTCTTGTGCGGGCGGCGGCGATTCGCTCCACGGTCCGTGTGATCTGCCCGGTTCCGGACAGCCGGATGATCCCGACGGCCAGGTTCCGGAACACGGCCATGGCCTGCGCGGTCGCGCCGAGGCAGGCGTGTTGTGCGTCCTCGGCGAACACCACGTCGCGCGCCCAGTGGACTTTGTTCTCGATGCCCCAGTGCGAGCGAACGTGACCGGCGAGCACCGGGGCGTGACCGGTTGGGCGGGGTTCCTGCGCGGTCAGGCCTGATGTGGCCGAGGCGAGGTGCTTCGGCCGCGTGATCGACAAGTCATCCAATATGTCGATGAGTATTGGAATGGTCCGTTCGGGTGGCGTCGGGAATGGCGGTGGACAGTTGGCGGAAGAAGCCTGATGTCAGTAGCCGTACATGAAAGGAACTGCAATGCCTGTACGCCGTGTCCTCACCGCCGCAGCAGTCGCGGGAGCCGCAGCCCTCGCGGTGGCCGTCCCCGCCGGGCTCGCCCAGGCCTCGTCCGGGATCTTCATCTACCACAACGAGTACGGCCGACAGGTCCTGGTCGACCAGCCCAGCGATCAGTGCACGCAGATTCAGGCCCAGAGCTTCGCCGGCCCCGTCCTCAACCGCACCGACAGCCTCGCACTGGTGTATCTGACGCCGGACTGCAACGGCCCGGTGCAGATCGTCTACCCGGGGCAGATCACGGAGCTGCGGCTGCCGATCGCCGGCTCGGTCATGTTCGTCAACGACTGACAGCCTCGCCCGGCGGGACTCGTCGTGTTGATCCGTTTTCCGGTGGGGGCGGTCGGCGCGGCGGTTCTCACGTGCGGCGCCGGGTGCCGTCCGGGGTTGGAACTGGTCGTGCGCCCGTCCAGATGATAGGCGGCGTCGTAATCGGCCCCGTTTCAGGATCTCGATGGGACCCGCGCGGGCACGGTGAAGGCCGGCCCCTTGGCGATGGCACGGATGCGGTTGCCAGCCGGTCCGCGGGGCGGCCGCCGGCTGCACGTGGTGGCCGGTCTGCGCGACCACCACGTCAGCGCTTTCTCAGCCGCCTCGGGGACGAGGCGGGGGGCTAGGCGTCTGCCGGACCCGTCCCGGTGCGGGGCCAGGTCAGGGTCGCGGTCGCGGGCGGGCCCTCGCCTCCGGTCAGGGTGACCGGTGTCAGCTGGATCCTGGTCGAGGTCCCGCTGCCGATTCTGGCGACCTCCTTGACGTAGAAGACCTCGTCAAGGGTGCGGCCGAGGGCCTCGACCGAGCCGTCGGGGCGGACGCGGCTGATGTCGTAGTACCAGATGCCCGGGTCGAGGGTCCAGGACAGGAGCACCTCGGCGATGTTGTTGTAGACATAGGCGGCGTCGATGGCGAACCCCTTCGGGGCGGGAGGAATCACGGGCTGGCCCTCGAGGTAGGCGAGCTCGCCGATGTTGACGTTGTACATGGTCGGCGCCGGTGCGGCGAACCGGAGGTTGATCGCGGCAATCGTCCGGCCCGCGTAGGCGCTCAGCGTGAGGGTCTCGGTGTTCCAGCCGGCCGAATAGGACACGCCGACAGGCGCCCAGGCGGTTTGCGTCGGCGAGTCCGTTGGTCTTCTTGCTGGCCATCATGGTCTCCCGGCTCGTGGAGCGGCTTATCCGTACACCTCGGAGTCAGGGAGGACCGGTCGCCCATCAACGCGGCAGCATGCCGCCATTACTCCACCCGGTGACCTGCCGCGTAGGCCGTCATCGTGTCGCCGCGTGCGGTCGCTGGCTCGGCAGGCTAAGCCTCACCGGTAGCCGGATAGGAGGCGGTTTCCAGCGGGCCGCCGTTCGCTTGCGGATCGCACAGCCTCCGTTGCGCCGACAGATCCGTGAGCTGGAACGCGAGGTGCGTGACGTCGTTCGAGCGGCCACCGGTCACTTGAAGCCTCAGGTGCGAAGGACTGGCCGGCTGAGGACTCGATCCGGCGGTGACAGAAGGCGACCAGGGCGATGGTGAGCGCGAGGCGGCGACGAGTCACGGGGTTCTGTGCTTCCAGCCTGTAGAAATCGACGAGACACAAAGTCCCGAGACGCCGGCACACGGCGTTTGCGACAGTCGGACACGACACCTTCTGCCGCGATGGCGAGTGCTCTGCCACGCGAGACAGCCCCGAGGATTCCCCGGGGCTGTCTGCGTTCCGTCTGTCCTCAGAAGGCTGTCAAGCCGTTCGGCGTGCCGTTGCCGGTCGGGCCGTCGTAGCCGACACCCGCGGTGCACTGGTAGTCGCCGCCGCAGTCGTTCCAGGGCATGGCGTTGGAGCCGGTCGTTACGTCGTTGAGGCCGGCCGCCGCGGAAGGCCCGTACAGCCGGGAGGCGTCGGCGAAGTGCTCGGGGTGGCCGGCCAGTGCCACCACTCCGGCGAGGAAGGGGGAGGAGGCGCTGGTGCCGCCGACGATGATCCAGCCGGGGACGCCATCGAGGGTGTCGTAGACGGCTGGGCCGGTATTCGGGTCGGCGTCCGCCGACACGTCGGCGACCATGCGGCCGGGGCAGTTGGGGTCGGTTTGCCAGGCGGGCTTGTCGATCCACGCGGAGCAGCCGCTGCCTGCCTGGCTCCAGGCCGATTCCGACCAGCCGCGGGTGTTCGACGCCTTGGCCAGGGAGGTGCCGCCGACTGCCACGACGCTGGTGTAGACGGCCGGTTCGCTCGGAATCGTGTAGCCGGAGTCTCCGGAGGAGGCGAGGATGGCCACGCCGGGGTGCTGGTAGTCCTTAGCGTAGGTCGCGGTGTCGCCCGACTCCTGGATGCCGTAGCTGTTCGACACCTCGTTGGCGCCGAGCCGGACCGCCGTGTCGACGGAGGCGGCCAGGTCCGAGGCGGCCTGGGTGTCCGCCTCCACCAGGAGGATCTTGCACTGTGGGCAGGCCGCGGAGACCATGTCCACGTCGAGGGCAGCCTCCACGCCCCAGCCCTGGTCGCTGGGCGGAGCGGTGGCGGTGCCGCGCTGGTTCACCTTGTGGAAGCAGCCGTTCGCGGTGGTGCAGGCCGGCAGGCCGTAGGTGCTGCGGTAGACGGCCAGGTCAGCCTCGGCGTTCGCGCTGTCGCCGGCGTCGACGACGGCAACGGTCTGGTTCGCGCCGCCGGTCGTCGGCAGGTTGTAGGCCGAGTGCAGGTCCGCCGGACCGAGTCCGGACGGCAGCGGTGCCGCGTGCCCGGTGATGCGGGCCGCCGCCTTGCCGCGGACCCCGGTGCCGCCGTGGACGTCGGTACGGATCTCGGCGAAGCAGCGGGCGTCGCCCGGTTTCACCGGGCCGCACGCGTCCTTGACGTTGCCGGCCGGAGCCGGCTTGGCGACGGTGACGCCGGCGGCTGCGGCGCCGCCGGCCGGCACCAGCGTGGCGGTGAGCAGTGCCGCGACCCCGGTCAGGAGCACGGCGCGCGGCTTGCGTATCAGACTCATGATTCCCCCTCAGCCGATGGTGTAGGCGTTGTCGACGGTCTGGCTGATGGCGCCGCCGATCGCGTCGGTGGCGGTGACCCTCAGCCAGGGCGTCGTGCCCTTGGCCGCGCTGTTCGGCCACTGCGCCGTGAAGTGGCCGCCCCCGGTCTTCGTGACCTTCGCGGCGGTCCACGTCTTGCCGCCGTCGAAGGAGACAGAGACAGTCGCACCGGTCACGGCGGCGTGGGAACCGAGGCCGTCGAACGACTGGTGACCGACGGTCAGGTCGAGCTTCTGCACCGGCTTGTCACCGACCTCGATGCCATCGGTGCGCAGGTGGTAGGTCAGATTGAGGACGGGCAGGATCTGGCAGGGTGTGGTGCTCGCGCCCTGGGCCTGACACATATCCCCGGTCGGCAACGCCGGATCGCCGGTCGGGCGGTAGGGGAACGTCACGTCGGTGTGCGACCCAGTGGACTGGGACAGGCCGGAGCCGGACATGTCCATGTCGAAGACCGCTCGATAGGTCCCAGCCTGCTGCGGGACGCCGGTGACCTCGGCCCCGTCGGCCATGTCCTGGCTGAAGATCTGTGTGTCGTCCCGGTAGAGGGAGAAGTGGGTGGAATGGGCGCCGAGCGGGAGGATCTCTGTGTCCGGCTCGGAGTCGACCAGCGGCGGGAAGGCCATGTCGAGGGTCGAGCCGTCAGCGCATGCCCCGCAGACCGCTCCGGCACCGCGGACCTGGCCGATCTGCGGCGTCAGCGGACCGTGTGCCCAGGATCGCCAGGTTTCCGTGCCCGGGACGAACGACACCACGCGTGGCTGGACGAACATCCTCAGCGGGGGAACCGAACCGATCGGGGTGCCGAACCCGATGTTCGGGGCGTAGGACTCGGTCCACTGCGCGCCGGGCATCGGGGCACTGACATATTCGGTGAGATGGCTCGGGTTCATGGGGTAGACCGCGGTTGACCCGCCGCCCCCGTTGGGCAGGAAGGCGCCCACGCCGAAGAAACCACGTTGATTCGCGAGCGCCTCGTCGGTGTCGAACGTGTTGTGCTGTACAGCGAGCTTGTGCGGGTCCACCGGCCAGGTCTGGTTCGCGTCGATGTGGTCGACGGGCCCGTACATCAGGTCGTAGTGGTACGGGTCCTTGCCGTACGGATCGCCCCCGCCCCAGACGAGCTCGTAGCTGAGGGTGCCGAGTTGGGGCTTCGGCTGAGGGCTGAGCCACAGCGAGTTCCCGAAGAGTTGGAGGTTGCCCTTCTGGCCGGCCGCGTCGGTGCGCGTGAGGAGAGCCTGCACCACGTCAGTGGTGGAGGGCCGGGGTGTTGCCGCCGTGACTTGCGAAGTCGCGGTCCGCTCGTCGGCGGTCAGCGTGGTGACGCCGCCGGTCTGCGGGACGGTCAGGTCGTTCTGGACGACCACGTGGTCGGTGTCCACCTCGGTGTTGAGTGGTCCGCCCGTTGATCTGGTCACGAAGATCGTGTACGCCGCGTAGTGCCCGGCGGGAACCGCGGCCCTGGCCACGCCGTTGACCACCGGGATCACGTTGCCCCACCGCTGCACGCTGTCGACGTTGGTCAGCAGCGTCATGGCGGACACCGCCGGCGCCCCGGTCAGGTCCGTGGCGTTTACCTGCAGGATGTTCATGGCGTAATGCGGGACCACGGCCGGTTTCGGTGGCGCTGGCGCGGAGGCCAGGGCGGGGATGTCGAACTGTGCCTGGTCGAAGCCCTTGTCGTCCGCGATCACGGACAGCGGGACGACGTAGGCGTGGCCGTTGCCGACGTCGTATTCGATGGCCTGCGCGGGCCTGCCGTCCGGGCCGTGCACGGTATAGGTGGCGCCGCTTCCGGTGCCGTGCACCGTCACTATGTCGCCGGTGGGGAGCGTGTACGTGTGTCCAGCCAGGTCCGCCGGGAGCTGTATCGGGACGGCGGTCTGCGCGACTGGCGTTGATGCCGCGGCTGCAGTCGTGGCGGCACCGGTCAGAGCGGCGAGGCTCATTAAAGCGCTCGCGGTCAGCGCCGTGGTACGGCCGGATTTCGCGTTCACTAAGGGTTCCTCCGAGCGTGTGGATCGGGGTTGCACTCGATCCGACGCGGCGGAGATGGCCACCTGTTACAGATCTTTGATATTCGCAGGCGGGTCAACTCTGTGCTGCTCCAATATGTGGCCGCTGGGGTTGAGCTGTGACACTTCTAGGCAGCCCGCGTCTCGGGGCCTGGACGCCAGCTTGTGTTCCGAGACCCGACTCACATGATCTGTCTGTGGCCGTGCGACTGATCTACCAGCTCTTCGTCAAGTTGCTCTCCTGGCTGGCGCTGCTGGCACGCTCCTCGGCATCGAAGGACGTCGAGATACTGGTGCTCCGCCACGAGGTGATGGTCCTGCGCCGCGGCAACCCGAAGCCGGGACTGACCTGGACCGACCGTGCGGTCTTCGCCGCGCTGGCCCGGATGCTGCCGAATTTGCTGCGGGCCCACCGGATCGTCACTCCCGCGACGTTGCTGCGGTGGCACCGCCGGCTGGCCACAGCGAAATAGCGCCAGCCGACAGCTCCCGGATGCCCGCCGATCAGCGAGGAGTTGGGCGCGCTCATCGTCCGGCTGGCTCGCGAGAACCGGACCTGGGGCGTGATCCGGATCCAGGGCGAACCGCGCCGCCTCGGGCACCGCGTCGGCGCATCCACGATCCGCCGGATCCTGCGAGCCCCACCGCATCCCTCCGTCGCATCGGCACGACGACAACTGGCGCACGTTCCTACGGGCTCACGCCAAGACGATCCCGGCCACAGACTTCTTCCACGTGGACTGCGCGGCCACCCTTCAGTGCCTCTATGGTCGGCACCGCAGGCGGATCCGCCACGCTCACCGGCGGCTTCACCTACGTGGCCGGCCCCGGCATCTGATGTACGCGCCGTAGTCCGGTAGTCCAACGGGTCGCGGCCCAGGGGCGTGGACAATCAGGACTTGACGCGGAGCCGATCACGCCCGAGCGGCTGGAGGCGGCGCTGGCCCTGAACGCCTTCCACTGGGAGATGAAGAAGGCGAACCCCTTCGAGCCGCCGTATCTGCGCATCACAGATCCCTGCGACGCGATCGACATGATGCTGTGCGCGGACACCGGTCCCTGGCGCCCGACGACATCGAGGGACTCGTGTGGGACGTCGAGGCGCTTGCGGTGGCCGCTGCGTTCGACGCGGGGGTGCCTACCGGCGTGTCCTAGGAGCTGTCCTGGGCGCGGGGGTCGTCCGGGCGGGGGTGGCGACACTTTGACGGTGCGGTGCGGTGCGGTGCGGTGCCAGAGGTGCGCCCGGCGAGATAGACAGCCCTACGCCAGGGCGTGTCCGCAGGCGGGGACCCGGATTCGAACCCGGAACGGAATGAGGGCCCGGATCGGGAAGGCATCCCGATCCGGGCCCTTGCCAGGGAACCGCCTCAGCAGATGGGGTTCACGGCGAAGTCGTCGACGTTCACGGCGAACCCGTCGCAGCCACCCCGGATGTTCGAGAAGTGATACTGCAGGTGCGGGTTGGCGATGAGCGGCTTGACCAGCGAGACGTACTGGTACGGGTCGTTGTGCCCGGCGTCCATCAGGATGCTATAGGCCATGTCCGGCGAGAGGCCGACCTGGTCCGGGATGCGCACGACCCCGCCCCAGGGCTGGTTGTGCAGGACCGGGTGGCTGATCTCGCCCTCGAGGGTTGTGTACAGCTCCAGCGACTTGACCGGGGAGCTGGCGTCGTTGGTGTTGTAGACGAGCCGCCAGTCGGTCACATCCTCCATGTTCCGGGTGCTGCCGGTCGGCGAGGCGCCGTCGGCCAGCATCAGCGAAGCGTTCGGGTACGTGCCCCGCACCTTGTGCGTGGCCAGGTCGAGCAGCTGCTGTAGCGACAGCTGCTCCTGGCCGCGCAGCGCGTGGGCGATGGCCACCGGCCCGGCCGACGGCGTGACGGCCTGGGCCGCGCCGGCCCCGGCGATACCCGTCACCGACAGGCCGCACGCGGCGACCAGGACCGCGACGCTTCTCCTGAACTTCATTGGCTCTCCGTTCTCGATGTGTTTCGAGACATACTGGGCAAATAACAGCCCTTGCCGGGTCATCCGTCACAGCGTGTCGCGATCGCCTGCGGAGAAGTCACTCGATTGGCGGCCGTCGTCTTCGGCACTTGCGCCCAGGTCAGAGGGCGTTCCGGCTGGTCAAGGCATGAGTAGACGCGGTTCTGCCAAGATCTTCGTGAAGGTGTGACAGCGCGCTGCCGCGGTGCCGCAGTTCCTACTGCGTGACGGACTGCAGTACGAGTACGAGCACGCAGCCTGACCCGCATGGATGAGATAGTCGGCACGCACAAGGTCGAGATCTATGTAGATACGCGCTGCGTGGGCGCTCGTTCCGCGTGACGTTGCCAATTGCGACGGATGCTGAGTCCTCCGTCACGGCACCACCTGCTTGTGCCGTCCTCGAGAAGGTGTCATTTTTGGCGCGTATGTGACATGGAGGAGGCTCGACCATACGTCCCGTCTCATATTTCGAGACGCTCGAAGCTTGGCCGGCTTTGGCTCATCTGCCCAGGTCGGGAGGGTCATCGAAGCAAAGCGTGTCGGCTCCACCGTGCATTCTTCGGCGCCGGGCCAGCCAAGCTTAAAGCAAAACAGCCCTCTGAACTGCATTGCTGCAGATCAGGGGCTGTTCTTCCTGCTTGTGGCGGGTGAAGGATTCGAACCTTCGAAGCTTTCGCGACGGATTTACAGTCCGCTCCCATTGGCCGCTCGGGCAACCCGCCAATAGCGCGTCCCGCGGTTCCGATCGGGACCGGCTCCGTGGGGCGACGGCACAAGAATAGCGGATGGCGGGGGGTGCTTCGCCACTCGGTTGTCCGGTGGGGGTCTGGTGGGCGTCGGGTGGGGGTCGGGCGGGGTTGGGTGGGGCGGGTGGGGCGGGTGATCTGTGATCATCGGGTCGACAGGTGGTGGGGTCGTCGGCTTTTCGCCGGCGGCGGTGCCGGTGCGGCGGGCGGCGGCAGGCCGGGCCTACGCGGGGCCGGCTTCGGTGAGCATGCGGCCGAGGTCGGTGCGGGTGTGCTGGACGCTGCGGCCGTCGCGGCGGGTGGTGATCAGGCCGGCTCGGCGCAGGGCCGTGGTGTGGGAGCTGGTCGCGGCCGGGCTGAGGTTCGCGTCGGCGGCGAGGTCGGTGGTGGTGTGCGGGTGCTCCAGCAGGCGCAGGACGCGGGCTCGGGAGGTGCCCAGGACGTCGGCGAGGGGGTCGCCGGTCGGGGTCTCGGCGGGCGGCGGGAAGCCGGGGCCGGCCGGGTAGACGAGGAGCAGCGGCTGGTCGGGGGTGAAGCCGATCAGGGGTTCGTGGGTCCAGTGGAAGGTGGGCAGGAGGGTCAGGCCTTTGCCCGTCAGGTGGTGGTCGCGGTCTTTGAGCGCGGGGATGTGCCAGGTGCCGTCGTGGACCGTGGAGCCGGCGGCCAGGGTGGTCAGGGCCGGTTCGACGCCGTTCTCGGCGGCGCGTAGGGCGAAGCGGGTGAACTCGGCGGCGTGGCGTTCGCGGACGGTGGTCCACGCGGTGGCCAGGACGGACTGGTAGGCGTCGCGCAGGCCCCGGTCGAGGACGGCCCAGGCTTGGGCGTCCCGGTCCATCAGGGCTTTGACCCACGGGGTCGGCGGCCGCTGGAGGCCGGCGACGGCGGAGCGGACCTCGGTGCCCGGCGTGCCGCGGACCAGGTCCAGGCCCTCCTCGAGGTCGCGGGAGACCGGGTCGAGGAAGGCCGGGCCGCGGAACGGCTGGAGCAGGTCCCACAGCGGCCTGGTGCTGGCCGGGAGGCGCCGGCCCACGTCGCGGCGCCAGCGGCCGAACAGGACCGGCGAGTCGCGGCGCCGGGACATCATCAGCGACAGCTTCAGCTCCACCAGCGGCGCGGGCCGGGGCAGGAAGCGGACCCGGGCGAAGTCGCCGGGGCTGAAGTGGATGCGCAACATCGGTCCTCCGCAAGCCTTTCCGCCAGGATAGAAAGCTTCGCCGCCGGTTGTCGCGCGGTGCATCGTCGGGGGCATGGCCCTGGACTGGCGACGACCATCCCGCATCGTGTCCGCACTGGTCCTGGCGCTGGCCGTCGCGGGCTGCCACGGGGGCAGTCCGCGGACGGCGGCGCCCGGCAGAGTGACTCAGACCCCTGTGACCGCGGCGTGTCCCGGGCAGCCGGCCGGCGCGCGGGCGTTGACGCTCACCACCGACGACAGCCTCACGCTGCCCGCGGTGGAGATGGGCCGGGGCGCCCGGGGCGTGGTGCTGGTTCCGGAGGCCGGCTCGCGAGGCGAGTGCGGATGGATGCCCTATGCGGGCGAGCTGGCGGCCAAGGGGCTGCATGTCCTCGTCTTCGACCTGCCGTGCCAAGGCGCCGGCACGTGCCCGAAGACCGGCCCCGGCCCCGCCGAGGACGTCTCGGCCGTCGACACCGCGCTGAACGAGCTCCATTCCGCCGGCGTCACGACGATCGTGCTCGCCGGGGCCTCAGCCGGGGCGACGGCGGCGCTGGCCGCCGAGGCCGGACCCGCCGCGGACTCGGCGCCCGGTGTGGCGGCGGTCGTGGCGCTGTCCGCCGACGAGCTCGGCACTCTGCCGGCCGAGGCGCCGACCATCCACGTCCCCGTCTTCATGGCCGTCGCGGACGGCGATACCAACGTCTCGACCGCCGACGAGCGCGATCTGTTCGCCGCGTTGGCGGCGCCGCCGGTGCTCAAGACGCTGGATGTACGGCCTGGCGGTTCGGGACACGGCTGGGACCTGTTGGCGGATAAGGGGTTCGAGGGCGCCGTTACGGACTACATCACCGCGCGGCTGAGCGCCGGCTACACCGTCTGGGGCACCGGCGCGCGGACAATCGTGCTGAGCAACGAGAGCGACCAGGACCAGTGGTCGTGGCAGGCGTACGCGGACCATCTGGTCGGCGAGGGCTACAAGGTCGCGATGTGGGACTACTCGGATCAGGACCCTGTCGCGAACCTGACCGCGATGGTCGCCGGCCTCCGGGCGCACGGGTCCGGGCCGGTGTTCCTGCTCGGCGCCTCGAAGGGCGGCAAGATCTCATTGGTCGCCGCGGCCGGGATCAAGCCGCCGGTGACCGCGGTGGTGACGTTGTCCGCGGAGGCGACGCTCAGCCCGAACATCGATGTGTCCACGTATGTCAGAAAGCTGACGTGTCCCGTGCTCCTGCTGACGGCGGCCCAGGACGGCTACGGATCGGCCGACGCCGCCAAGACCTTCCAGGCGGATCTGCCGAACCTGGCGCACGTCCTGACCTACGACGGCTCGGACCACGGGACACAACTGCTGAGCGGGGCCGACGGGACGAACGTGATCGCCGACGTCGACGCGTTCCTAAAGGTGCGCTAGGCGAGGGCGTCCGGGGCGCCGAGGAGCCTTCGGGTCAGCTGGTGGCGGGAGCCGGCCAGCAGTTCCAGCGCCGCGTCGAGATGGTCGGCGCTGACGTGCAGGCTGCCGGCGGCCTCGGGGGCGGAGCCCTGGTCCTGCTCGTCGAGGGAGATGAGCGCCGCCCGCCGTATCAGCTCCTTGATGAAGGAGGCGGTGACCCCGTCCATGCGCTCGATCAGGCTGTCGGCCTTGGTCAGGTCCAGATCCAGGCCGCCGCGGTAGAGCTCCAGCAGGCGGGCCCGGCCCTCGGCGTCCGGCAGCGGCACCTCGACCGCGTGGTCCACGCGGCCCGGCCGCATCGCCAGCGCCGACTCCAGGACGTCGACGCGGTTGGTGGTGAGCAGGAAGGTGACGTCGGCGTCGCCGTCGAGCCCGTCCATCTCGTTGAGGAGCTGGAACAGCAGCGGGGTGGCGTGCATGTGGGCCGAGCGGTCCTGGGCGATCAGGTCCACGTCCTCGACCACCACCAGCGCCGGCTGCAGCGCGCGGGCGATCTCGCAGGCCTGGCCGATCAGGCGCAGGGCGTTGGCGGTGAGGACCACGACGGTGGTCTCGGGCAGGCGGCTCATCAGGTACCGGACGGTGTGGGTCTTGCCGGTGCCGGGCGGGCCGAACAGCAGCACGCCGCGCTTGAGGTGCTGGCCGTGCGCCAGCAGGGCCGCGCGGTGCCGGTTCACGCCCAGGATCTGCGCCTCGATGCCCTCCAGCATCCCCGGCGGCAGGATCAGCTCCTCGCGGTCCATGGCCGGACGCTCGTGGAAGCTCAGGGCGGCCTGGTGCGGGCCGAACACCTCGGCGCCGAACTCCAGGACGTGGCCGCGGTAGACGCTGAACTCCACGGCCAGCCGGCGGATCTCGTTGGCGGCCTTGCGGGCCAGGGCGCGGTCGGCGCAGGCGATCTCCAGGCTGACGTCCTGCTGCGGGCCGCGCATCTCGGTGCCGCGCAGCAGGAAGGCCAGCGGCGGGCGCGGGTCCTCGGTGCGGTCGCCGTCGTCGGGGCCGTCGACGCCGTCCACGAGGTACAGGCCGCACTGGACGCAGGTGCTGGTCTGGTCGCCGGGGCCGCTGGGCTGGTCGGTCATGGACACGCCGCTGATCGCCATGGCGTGCTGGCCGGTCTCGTGGAACAGGTCGGACAGGCCGAACATGCGGTGCCGGAAGCCGGCCATGCCGACCAGGCGGAAGGGGGTGCCGTTGCGGGACAGCCAACGGTCCAGGGCGCCCTGGACGTTGACGTGCTCATAGGGCGGCCACGTCGTGGTGGCGACGGGGAACAGGCCGGCGTCGGGGCCGAGGTGGCCGGTGAGGAGTTCGGCGAGGCCGGGGGCGCCGTTCGGGGCGGCGTCCGCGGCGGGGGCGGAGACAGAGGAGAATCCGCCCCCGGTGATGACGTGGTTCCGTGAGCCGCTCGTTTCGGCGTCGTTGCGGCGCGGCGGCATCGGCTGTGACGACATGGGGTCCACCATGCCAGCGCTTCAGGGGGCTGAACCAGGGGTGGCGCACTGGCTTATGCGCGGTTGACGGCTCGTGCGACGCCGGCGGCGATGGTGGTGGCCAGGATCCAGCCGGCGGCGGTGAGCAGATAGGCGATCCACTGGGTCCCGCCGGTGGCGACGTAGGCGCGGCCCTGGCCGAAGTTGATGACCGGCAGCAGCAGGTCGAGGGAGTAGATCAGGGCATTGAAAGGCGGCGCCTTGTCCGGCCCGAGGGGCACGGGATGCCGCAGGCCGAAGACCACGACCCCGGTGATCAGCAGCGCGGCGAGCCACCCCAGGGCGCGCTCGGGACGGTAGCCGTAGCCGACCGCCGCGTCCTGGATCACGCCCCAGGGTCGCGCGGCCCGCGGCAACGTGCGGCGCCGGGCACGCTGCTTGGCGAGCAGGACGCGACGGGCTTCGCCGTCCAGGCCCTGCCGGCGGTAGACGGCGGCGAGCTGCTCGTAGGGGCCGGGCCGATAGCCGGCGGACTCGCGCTCCAGCCACCCGATGCGGTCGGTGACCGGGCCGGGCTCGGCGATGCGCTCGTAGACGAAGCCGTCGCGGGTCAGGTGCGGGGGCCAGACGGCCGGGTCGTCGTTGAGGACGCCTATCTGGGCGTTGGCGAGATAAATGCCGCCGGCGGGCGGCACGGCGAAGCGGAGGGTGAGTTCGCCGGCGCGGAGGTTGCCGAGGTAGAGCAGATTGGCGGACTCCTCGACCGCCGCGGCCACCACCGTCCCGCGGAAGTCCACATCGTTCCCCACACGCGCGCTGGCGAAGGCGATGGTGCCGGTGGCCTGAACGCCGCGGCAGCGGGCGGCGCCGCCTATCTCGGCGTAGCGGGCGTCGAGGGCGGCGGTGCCGTTGCCGCGCAGGATCGCGTCGTCGAAGCGGGCGTGGCCCGCTATGTGGGCGCCCTGGATGCGGACCAGGCCGTCGGCCTCGAATCCGCGGTAGCACTGCAGGTCGGCTCCGATCTTCGCCTGGTACGCCTCCAGGACCGTGGCGCCGGGGTTGCTCAGTTTCGTGTCGGCCATCCGGAGCAGGCCCTTGATCTCGGCGCCGGACAGCCGGATGGCGCCCTCGGCGCGCAGTTCGTCGGCCAGCAGGTCGCTGCCGACCTGGATGCGGGCCGCGTCCAGGGCCTGGCCGGCGGGGTCGCTGAGGCGGGCCCGCTCCAGGCTCATGACGCCGTCCACCTTCGCGTCGCGCAGGGTGGCGCGTCCCTCGATCGTCGTGCCCCACAGCATCAGGTCGCCGCCGACGCGGACCCGTTCGGCGCGCAGGGCGAGGTCGCCGGGATGGGACAGGTGCGCCTCGGTGATCAGCAGCTCGCCGCCGATGACGGCGTGGTCGAGGCGGACGAGTCCATCGACGCGCGCGCGGTGCATCACCACCGTGGCCTCGACCCGCGCCAACGACGCGTTCAGGCCGGCCAGGCGGGTGCCGCGCAGGTTCAGGCGGCGCAGGCGGGAGTCGTGCAGGTCCAGGTCGTCCTGGAACCAGCACTCCCCGAAGCTCAGCGAGTAGCCCAGCTCCAGGTACTCCAACTCCAGCCGCCCCACGACCCGGGCGCCGACCACCCGCAGCGGCGCGCGGCGCTCACCCGCCTCCTCGATCAGGCCTCTGATGAACGACGCGCGCAGCGTGCGCTCCGGGCCCCATGTCGAGCCCACCGCGGGGTCGTCCGCCGCCGGGTCGCCGGTCGCGAAGGAAGTGCGGCCGCCGTCCCGGAAGTCCTCCCGGACTCGCTTTTCGCTGGCGGTGAGTCCGGTGAGGCGCATGGGACGTTTCTACCGTGGCTCCGTAAGAGAGATCGAGTCCTGAGGCGGCGACCCCTTCGGTCGTCGTGGTTCGCGGACGCCGCCGTCGGGACCCGCGGGCCAGTCCGGGCCGCCGCGCTCGCGGTCGCGCCGGCGGGCCTTCCTGGAACGCATGACACGTTTGACTCGCTGCTTCACCGTCATGTCCCGGGAACGCCTCCGGGAAAACCCCTGGTTCCGCAACGGAGATCGCGTACTCTCTGGGCGAACAAAACCGGGGCGCACAAAACCGGGGCGGACAAACGGGGAGGGTCCACCATGATCGAGCTGCCGCGCACGCTCGTCTTCTCACCGCGCGCCAACGACACCTCGCACGTCCTGGCCTCGGTCGCGCACCGCCGGGGCCTGCTCACCGAGCACCTGACCGGCTGGCGCGTCCCGGAGGGCTTTCTCGTCGGCGGGCCCGCGCACCTCTATGCCGGCCCGCTGTTCGCCGACGCGGTGGCCGCCGAGCTGGACATCGCTCTGCTGGAGCCGCCGGACGACTGGCTGACCCGGCTCCCACGCGAAGCGGTGTGCCGCGAGATCAGGATGCTGACGATGGCCGAGGCGTGGACGTTGCGCATCCCGGCGTTCCTGAAACCGCCCAACGACAAGAGTTTTCCGGCTCGTGTCTACCTTGAGGGCACACAACTGCCCGGCCCCGACGCCGTCGATTCCGACACCCCGGTACTCGCCAGCGATCCGGTCCGGTTCACCGTCGAGTTCCGGCTCTATGCGATCGACGGAGAGATCGTCACCGGCGCGCAGTACGCGATCGAAGGCGATCTCGACATCGAGCCGCTGACCGGCCACGAGTCGGAGCAGCAGATCCTCGGTTTCGCGCGGGAAGTACTCCAGGAGTCGGCCGACAAGCTACCGAGCGCGGTCGTGGTCGATGTCGGCTTGATCGATGAGCAGCCCGCGGTCATCGAGGCCAACGCGGCCTGGGCCTCGGGACACTATGCCGCCGACCCCGAACGGGTCCTGGACGTCGTGCTGCGCGCCGCCGGCCCGATGGCCGAGGTCGGCGAGCGGGACCGCGTCTTCCTGAGGCCGGCCGCCCAGCGCGTCGATTGACCGGCGCGTGATCGGCGCGTGCCACGATGACTCCATGCTCGAGCGCCCCCACGTGATCCTCAGCGCCGCCATGTCCCTGGACGGCCACCTCGACGACACCACCCCCGACCGCCTCATGCTCTCCGACGACGCGGACTTCGACCGGGTGGACGCGCTCCGGGCCGGCTCCGACGCGATCATGGTCGGCGCCGAGACCATCCGGCGCGACGACCCCCGCCTGCTGGTCCGCGATCCGGAGCGGCGCGCGGACCGGGTGCGGCGCGGTCTGCCGGAGCACCCGGTCAAGGTGACGGTGACCGGCGCCGGCGCGCTGGACCCCGTCGCGCGCTTCTTCACCACCGGCGGCCACAAGCTGGTCTACTGCGCCGACGCCGCGGTGCCGGCGCAGGCCGACCGGCTGGCCGCCGTCGCGGACACCGAGGTGGTGGCGGCCGGCGCGCTCGTCGACTTCCCCGGCATCCTCGCGGATCTGAAGCGGCGCGGCGTCGACCGGCTGATGGTCGAGGGCGGCAGCTCGCTGCACACCCGGTTCCTCGCCGAGGACCTCGCCGACGAGATCCACCTGGCGATCGCGCCGTTCTTCGTCGGCGACGACCGGGCTCCGCGCTTCGTGCGGGCCGCCGACTTCCCGCAGAACGCGCGGCACCGCATGACCCTGGCGGAGACCCGGCCGATCGGCGATCTGGTCTTCGTGCGCTATCTGATCAGCCGCTTCAATCCCGGCTGACGGCGCGCGGCGTCCCGAACCGCACCGGCACTCCCGGCGAGAACAAGACGCTGTCCGGCGGCCGGGACGAGACTCCCGGCAGCCCGGCCGCGGCGACCAGGTCCTCCTCGCACGCGAGCAGTTCCGCCTGGTGCAACGGCCACCGGGGATGCGCGTTCGGCATGTGCACGGTCCGGCCGGCGAGGGTGAAGTGCAGCCGCCACCGGGCCGTCAGGAAGTGGTCCAGCGCGGACGGCGTCTCGATGGCCGGCCCCACCTGCACCCCGATCAGGCTCTGCGCGTGCGGCAGCCCCGGCTCGCGGCGCCGCGAGCCGTACCAGTACACGTCCCCGTAGCGGTACGCCGACATCCGCGCCCAGCGGTACGGCAGCCGGAACGCCGTCCGCGCCGTGGCCACCGGCAGCAGCCGCGAGGCTTCCAGCGACCGGAACACCACACCGCGCCGCCCGGCCTCGTCCACCGAGTACAGCCGCACGTTGGTCTCCGGGAACGTCCCCAGGTACGGCATCCCGGGCAGCGGCCACCATCCGATCCGGTGCATACGGAAGGCGATGAGTCCGACGTAGGTCACCCCGTCGACGACGTCCGGCCGCACCTTGGCGGGCAGCAGCGGCGCCACCGCCTCCGGATCGACGGCCCAGTGCAGGAACGTCGCGTCCAGCCAGGACTGGGTCATCAGCGGCGGGCCGGGCAGCCTGGGGGGATCGGCGCTGACCGGCTCGGGCTCGCGCGGGTCCGTGTCAGACCCCCATGCCGTAGGCGTGGGTCACCCGGATGCTCAGGACCAGGCGCTTGTCGGCGATCATCGCGGCCCGGTACTCGTCCCAGTCCGGGTGCTCCTTGCCGGACGCGGCGCGGTAGAGACGCACCAACTCCTCGACCGTCTCGTCATCCGGACTCTGGGCGACCGGTGACAGCTCGGCGTCGCCCTCGTACACCGCGTATTTGTAGGCCTCCGGATGCACCATGAGCGATACGCGGGGGTCCCGGCGCATGTTGTGGGTCTTCGCCCGGTCTGCGGTGATCGAGACCCGGATGACCTGGTCAGCGGGGTCGTAGGCGTAGCTGATGACCGACAGCTGGGGTCGTCCGTCCTTCTTGATCGTCGCCAGTGTGGCGCGTCCCCGTGCGCCCAAGAGTTCCAGGAAGGCATCCATATCGTGATTCTAGGGTCGGGACGAGGTGATACACATGAGCGCATGAAGGTAATCGGGGCTCGCCGGGGCCGGACCATATCCGTCGTCGCGATGCTGCTCGGCGGGACCCTGGTCGCCGGGTGCACCTCGACCGGCTCGGTCGGCGGCAGCGGGGGGTCCTCCGGGGGCTCCTCCAGCTCCTCGGGCGGGTCCTCGGGGTCCGGTTCGCTGCCGAGCGGCAAGTTCACCTCGCTCCAGGGCTTCGACTCCCAGCAGGTCTCCTGGGGGGCCTGCACCAGCGAGCCGGCCGACGACCCGAGCGCGGACCTGAGTGCCTTCCAGTGCGGGACCGTCGTGGTCCCGCTGGACTACACCGCGCCCACGGGCAAGGACGTCACACTCGCCCTGGTGAAGTGGCCGGCCGCGGACCAGGCGAACAAGCTCGGCTCGCTGTTCACCAACCCCGGCGGGCCCGGCGCCTCCGGGGTGGACTTCGTCGAGGAGTCCAAGTCGGAGTTCGACGGCGCCCTGCACGCGCATTACGACATCATCGGCTTCGACCCGCGCGGGCTGGGCCGCAGCGACGCGATCACGTGCCTGGACGACAAGACCCAGGACAAGCTCTACGAGCAGGACCCGCCCAAGGACGCGGCGGCCCGGGCGGCGAAGGCCGAGCAGGACAGCAAGACCCTGGCCGCGGCCTGCGAGAAGAAATCCGGCGCCCTGCTGCCCTACGTCGGCTCCAAGTACGTCGCGCAGGACATGGACCTGATGCGCCAGGTCCTCGGCGACAAGAAGCTGAACTACCTCGGCATCTCCTACGGCACCTACATCGGCTCGGTGTACGCCGAGGAGTTCCCGGCCAACGTCGGCCACATGGTGCTCGACGGCGCCGTGGACCCGAACGCCGACCAGCTCGAGGCGGACGTCCAGCAGCAGGTCGGCTTCGAGAAGTCGCTGGAGAAGTTCGCCGGCGACTGCGTCACCAACTACGCCTCGCAGTGCCCGCTGTCCGGGAGCCCGACGGCCGCGGCGCAGCAGCTCGGCCACTTCATCGACGGCCTGCAGGACCACCCGCTGCCCAGCGGCGACCCGAACCGGCCGCTGGACCAGACGCTGGGCTGGACCGGCGTCATCATCGGGCTCTACGGCGACGTCGGCTCGGACTGGTGGAAGTACCTGCGCGAGGGGCTGACCAAGGCGATGAAGAACGGCGACGGCTCGGAGCTGCTGGCCGGCGCCGACCAGTACAACGGCCGCGACCCCGAGGGCCACTACAGCACCGAGCAGAACGGCCTGATCGCGGTGCGCTGCGCCGACTTCACCACCCCGACGCCCAGCGCCTCGGAAGTGCAGACCGCGTACAGCCAGCTCAAGTCCGGCGCCTCGATCCTGAACTCGAACCTGGCCCCGGCCGACCTGGCGCAGCCGATGTGCGCGAACTGGCCGTTCCAGACCCAGGAGAAGCCGCACCAGATCAAGGCGCAGGGCTCGGACACGATCCTGGTCATCGGCACCACCGACGACCCGGCGACGCCGTACCAGAACGCTGTGAACCTGGCGAACGGCTTCGCCAACGCGCGGCTGCTGACCCGCGTGGGCACCGGGCACGCGGCGTTCGGCAGCGGCAACCAGTGCGCCGCGTCGGCGATGGAGGCGTACCTGGTCAGCGGCACCCTTCCGCCGCAGGGGGAGCGGTGCACGGCGTGAGGCGGCGGTAAAAGAGATCGCAAACGGGGAACCCCAGCCGTCCGCAGCCCGTTTAGGATCGCGGAAGGCTCAACGATATGGGGGACACCCGTGATCTGCTTCTTCGATCCGGCGCACGGCCAGGCGTCAGTCAACGTCATGTGGCAGCCGCAGTGGGGCGTGGCACGACCGGTCGAGGTCTGCCAGTTCTGTGCGCAGCGCATCCAGACCACTCAGCCGCCGTACTACCAGCCGGTCCAACAGCAGGGGTATCCACAGCAGGGCTACCCCCAGGCCGGCTATCCGCAGCAGGGCTATCCGGCGCAGCAGCCGGGCTACCCGCAGCAGGCGCAGTACCAGCAGCCGCCGCACCAGGGGCACAGCACCGGTGCGGTGATCGGCGCGGGCGCGGCGGGCCTGGTCGGCGGGATGCTGCTGGGCGAGATGCTCGAGGGCGATGAGAACAAGCGCGACGAGCAGCAGGCGTACGAGCGCGGCTTCGAGGAGCGCGGGTACTCCGACCAGTAGCAGTTCCAGCAGCAGGAGTATCAGCAGCAGGAATTCCAGCAGCAGCAGGAGTTCCAACAGCAGGAGTTCCAGCAGCAGGAATGGCAGCAGAACGACTACCAGCAGGCCGACTATGACCGCGGCGGCGACTTCGGCGGCGGGGACTACAACAACGGCGGCGGGGACTACAACAACAACGGGGACGACGGCTTCTTCTAAACCCCGCGGGACCCGGCGGTCCATCGGAAATCGCCGTATCCTATAAAAGTGCTAATACCCGTCAGGGCGGGGATCCACGGATCCCCGCCCTGACGGCGTTTCCACCCTCACGACCCTTGCTCACCCCTTACCGCGTAGACGCCGCCCCGCGCACGTATCACGAGGTGAGCGCAAGTCCAGGCGTGTCGCAACGTAGAAGCGCCTACGTCTTTCTGAGGTTCCTGACACCCTCTACTGTGACGAGTATCGATCTTCGCAATGCAGTAGACGCATTGCCATTCTCCGTTACTCGTCGCAAGACCCTGTAAGGCACCACCCGGGTTCCATCACAAAGGGGGCGTGCGGCGGCGTGGCCGCGCGCCGGGAGAAAGGCACACCATGCAGTTTGCCCGCAGGCACCGCATCGCGGTGGTCGCGGTCACGGCACTGGGACTGGGAATCGGCACCTCCGCCGCGGCCCTGGCGAGTCCCATGTCCGCCAAGCCGTCGGCGGCCCAGCAGTTGGCCGCGCTGTCGACCGGCGCGAAGCACTCCGTGATCGTGCTGCTGAAGAACCAGCACCCCGAGCTTTCGGTCAAGACCGCCAAGTCCCAGCGCAAGGCGGCCACCGCCGCCGACCAGGCTCCGCTGGTCAGCAACGTGCAGGCCACCGGCGCGCAGGACATCAAGAAGTTCTCGGTGATCAACGGCTTCTCGGCCAAGATGACCGACGCCGAGGCCGCGAACCTGCGGCAGAACCCCTCCGTCGAGGCGGTCGTGGCCGACCAGCAGCGGGTCGTCGACCCGCTGTCCGACGCGCAGAAGGCGGCCATCGCGGACTCCGCCAAGGGCGCCGCCTCTGCTGGTACGGCGCAGACCGGTGCCGACGGCCAGACCCCGGCCGACAAGGTCCTGCCGGGCACCTGCCCGACCGACCCGAGCAAGCCGCTGCTGGAGCCTGAAGCGCTGCAGACCACGAACACCGCGTTCACCGACACCAACCGGCCGCAGGCCCAGAACCTGGTGGACGGCAAGGGCGTGAAGGTGGCGTGGATCGCCGACGGGCTGGACGTCAACAACCCGGACTTCATCCGGGCCGACGGCAGCCACGTGTTCAGCGACTACCAGGACTTCTCCGGTACGGACCCGAACGGCAACGAGAGCGGCGACGAGGCCTTCGGCGACGCCAGCTCCATCGCCGCGCAGGGCCTGCACAGCTACGACCTGTCCAAGTACGTCATGCCGCACCACCCGCTGCCCGCGGGCTGCAACATCACCGTCCGCGGTGTCGCCCCCGGCGCCTCGCTGGTCGGCCTGAACGTGTTCGGCGCGGCCAACCTGGTCTTCGACTCCACCGTCGTGCAGGCCATCGACTACGCGGTGAACGTGGACAACGTCGACGTCATCAACGAGTCGCTGGGCAGCAACGCCGAGCCCACCGAGGGCCTGGACGTGACCAGCCTGGCCGACGACGCGGCGGTCGCCGCCGGCGTCACGGTCGTCACCTCCACCGGCGACGGCGGCGTGACCAACACCGAGGGCCAGCCGGCCGTCGACCCGAACGTGGTCAGCGTCGGCGCCACCACCACCTTCCGGGACCAGGCGCAGACCGGTACCGGCGGCGCGCGGAACCTGGCCAGCGGCTGGGCCTCGAACAACACCGCGGCGCTGTCCTCCTCCGGCACCAACGTCAAGGACCGGGTTCCGGACCTGGTCGCGCCGGGCCAGGGCGGCTGGGCGCTGTGCAGCCCCGAGGCCCGCTTCAGCGCCTGTGTGGACTACAACGGCAACCCGGCCTCGCTGGAGGACTTCGGCGGGACGAGCATGGCCTCGCCGCTGGTCGCCGGCGGCGCCGCGTTGGTCATCGAGGCGTACGAGAACACCCACGGCGGGGTCCGTCCGACGCCGCAGCTGGTGAAGCAGATCCTCACCTCCTCGGCCAGCGACCTGGGCCTGCCGGCCGACCAGCAGGGCGCCGGTGAGCTGAACACCTACCGCGCGGTCCGGACGGCCATGTCCGTCAAGGACGGCAACGGCGCGCCGAAGGCGCAGGGCGACGGCCTGATGGCCACCACCGCCGGCGGCGACACCCAGGTCTCGATGATCGGCAACGGCGGCTCCAAGCAGAGCGCGTCCGTCACGCTGACCAACACCAGCCCGAACACCCAGACGGTGTCGGCGGACGTGCGGGAGCTGGACACCACGGTCGCGAACGTCTCCGGCACCAAGGCCGTGGACTTCACCGACCCGAACTCGCCGTGGTTCTACGAGGGCTACACCCTGGGGACCCCCGGCCTGAAGCGGCACTGGTTCAGCACCACGTTCACCGTCCCGGCCGGCGCCGACCACCTGACCGGCACGGCCACCTGCGCCTGCGGTGGCACCAGCACGCTGCTGCGCCTGGTGCTGGTCGGCCCGAACGGCGAGTACGAGAACTGGAACAGCCCGCAGGGCACGACCAACTACGCGCAGGTCGAGCAGGCGAACCCGCCGGCCGGCACCTGGACGGCGTACTTCTACGCCAACGCCAACGCCACCGGCTTCAAGGGCAACGTCAACTATGACTTCCTGGCCACCAAGTACAAGGCCGTCGGCTCGGTGAGCCCGGCCGGCGCGGTGCTCAAGCCGGGGCAGTCGCAGAAGTTCACGGTGCGGCAGACGCTGGGCGCCAACCCCGGCGACGTCTCCGCGGCGCTGGCCTTCACCACCGGGTTCCACCAGGTCACCACGGTGCCGGTGACCAAGCGGACGCTGATCTCCACGAACAACGACGGCGGCACCTTCACCGGTGCGCTGACCGGCGGCAACGGCCGCGCGAACACGCCGTCGCAGACCGAGTCGTACTACTTCGACGTGCCGCGCGGCAAGAAGAACCTGGCGATGAACCTGACGTTCAGCGGCAGCCACGCGGTCTCGGCCTACCTGGAGTCCCCGGACCACCAGGTGGTGTCGCTGAGCACGAACATCGCGGTGGACGCGCAGGGCAACGAGAGCCTCCAGCCCTCGCTGACCGGCTACGCCGACGCCCCGGCGGCCGGCCGCTGGGCCCTGGTCCTGGACGACAACAACCCGGCGATCCTGGCCGGCGACCTGGCCGATCCCTTCGCCGGCCGGCTGGGCTACAACGCGGTCGACGCCAGCGCCAAGGGCCTGCCCTCGGGCAAGCTCGCGGCCGGCAAGGCGGTGACGGCGACGGTGAAGATCAAGAACACCGGCGCGGCCCCGCTGACCGTGTTCGCCGACCCCCGTCTGAACAGCAGCGCCGACTACGACCTGCCGGCGGCGCAGCCGCTCGGCGCGACCGTCGCCCTGCCGTTCGCCACGACCGGCGCGCAGCCCTCGTTCCAGATCCCGACGCACACCACGGAGCTGCGCGCGTCGCAGTCCTCGACGATCGCCGCTGACTTCTCGGCCAGCAGCCCGTCGGGCACGCCGGAGATCTACGGTGTGTCCAAGGGCCTGACCGCCTCGGTCACCGTCGACTCGCCGTGGATCACCCAGGGCGTCTGGGGCCAGGACCCGACCCCGGTCGGGCCCACGAACGCCGCCGTGACCGGCAGCGCGACCGAGGCCGAGAGCGTCACCACGCTGGCCTTCGACCGCTCGGCCGTGGCCGGCACCGGCGACCTGTGGCTGGCCGGGGTCGACCCGACCGCGCCGGCGCTGGCCCCGGTGACGATCCTGCCCGGCCAGACCGGGACGATCACCGTCACGTTCACGCCGACCGGCAAGAGCGGCAGCAAGGTGAGCGGTGTCGTGTACCTGGACACCTACAACGCGGCGTTCGGCACCGCCGACGAGCTGACGGGCCTGCCCTACAGCTACACGGTGAAGTAGTAGCGAGCCGCATTCAGACGGCGGGCGCTCGGACCTCGGCGGTCCGGGCGCCCGCTGTCGTGTGTTCCTTCTGTGCTCCTGTTTCTTCTGTGCTCCTGTACTTCTTCACTGATCAGTTTTGGAGAAGCCCGGCGCGGCCTGTCTTCCTACGCTGGACGACATGGCGAACACGACGAAGAAGAGCACCGAGAACTTCAGCGACGAAGAGCGCGCCGCGATGAAGGAGCGCGCGAAGGAGGTCCGGTCGGCGAAGAAGGCCGCGACCGGCGCGGACGCCGAGGCCGAGGTCCTGGCGAAGATCGCGGAGTTCCCGCCGGACGACCGCGAGCTGGCCGAGAAGCTGCACGAGCTGGTGAAGGCGGCGGCGCCGGCCCTGACCCCGCGGCTCTGGTACGGGCAGCCGGCGTACTCCAAGGACGGGAAGGTGCTGGTGTTCTTCCAGCCGGCGTCCAAGTTCAAGACCCGCTACGCCACCCTCGGTTTCAGCGACGTGGCCGCTCTCGACGACGGCGAGATGTGGCCGACGTACTACGCGCTCACCGAGATGACGGACGCGCTGAAGAAGCGGATTGCCGAGCTGGTGGCGCGAGCGGCTGCCTGAGGCGGCCGGAGCAGCACCGCACGCCGGGTAGATTTGTGCGGGTGATCGAGCAAGACGATGTGGTGGCCGGACAGTCTGACGGTGCCGTTGTGACTGATGAGGCCCCCGAGGACTTCGGTCCCGGCATCGCCCCCGAACGCCTGGCGCTGCTGCTCGACATCCTGGCCGAGGTCGAGGAACTGCCGACCGAGCATCCCGACGCGGTGACCGTGCGGCGGGCGACGGCCGGGGTCTACAAGAGCGTCAAGATCCGGCGGCGGGCCGAGCGGCAGGCGCGGGTGATCGAGGCGGATCGCGCCGTCACCGCCAAGACCGCGACCGGAGCGCCGACCCGGCTGGACGACGAGACGCAGGGCCTGCCGCTCAGTTCGGAGACGGCGGCGTCGGGCAACGCGGTGGCCGGGGTGCTGAACCGCGAGCGCGGCTGCTACATCTGCAAGGAGCGCTACCGCGAGGTGCACGCGTTCTACCACCAGCTGTGCCCCGACTGCGCCGCCGAGAACTGGAAGCGCCGCGACGCCCGGGCCGATCTGACCGGCAAGCGGGCGCTGCTCACCGGCGGCCGCGCGAAGATCGGGATGTACATCGCGCTGCGGCTGCTGCGCGACGGCGCGCACCTCACCATCACCACCCGCTTCCCGAACGACGCCGCGCGCCGCTTCGCCGCGATGCCCGACAGCGCCGAGTGGCTGCACCGGCTGCGGGTCGTCGGCATCGACCTGCGCGACGTGGCGCAGGTGGTGGCGCTCGCCGACTCGGTCGCGGCCGAGGGGCCGCTGGACATCATGGTCAACAACGCCGCGCAGACCGTGCGGCGCTCGGCCGGCGCCTACGAGCCGTTGGTCCGGGCCGAGGCCGAGCCGCTGCCCGACGGGCCGCTGCCGGAGCTGGTCTCCTTCGGGCGCTTCACCGGCTCGGGGCTGGTCGCGCTGCCCGGGCAGACGCGGTCCTCGGCGGCGATCGCGGCGGATCTGGTCGGCGTGGGGGCGCGGGGTCTCGGTATCGCCGACGGTGTCGCGGGCGCGGACCTCGTCTCGCTCGCGCTGACCGCCGGCTCGGCGGCGCCGGACCGCATCGCGGCCGGCACCGCGATCGACGCCGGGGGCCTGGTCCCGGACCTGGCCGACACCAACTCGTGGGTGCAGACCGTCGAGGACGTCGACCCGATCGAGCTGCTGGAGGTCCAGCTCTGTAACTCGACGGCGCCGTTCGTGCTCATCAGCAGGCTGCGGAACGCCATGAAGGTCTCGCCGGCGGCGCGCAAGCACATCGTCAACGTATCGGCGATGGAGGGCGTCTTCAGCCGCGGCTACAAGGGCGCCGGGCACCCGCACACCAACATGGCCAAGGCCGCGCTCAACATGCTGACCCGCACCAGCGCGCAGGAGATGTTCCAGACCGACGGCATCCTGATGAACAGCGTCGACACCGGCTGGATCACCGACGAGCGGCCGCACCCGGACCGCGTTCGGCTGGCGGGCGCGGGCTTCCACGCGCCGCTGGACCTCGTCGACGGCGCGGCCCGGGTCTACGACCCGATCGTGCGCGGCGAACAGGGCGAGGACCTGTACGGCTGCTTCCTGAAGGACTACGCGAACGCCGGTTGGTAGGCCTTCGGCGGTCGCGTTACCGACCGTGTCACCGACCGTGTCACCGACCGTGTCACCGGCCGTGTCACCGGCCGTGTCACCGGTCACGCAGAGCTCGCGGCGAGGCTCCGAACGCTTTGCGGCACGCCTTGTTGAACGCCTGGAGGTCCGGAATCCCCACGGTCGTGGCGATGGCGGTGACGGACAGCGTTGATGCCTGCAACAGATGCAGTGCGCGGGCCATCCGCCGCGAGGCGATGTAGCCGACGACCGTGTCGCCGACGTGCTGGTGGAACAGGCGGGTGAGCTGGTTGTGCGAGACACCGGCGATGCGGGCCAACTCCGCGACCACCAACGGTTCGGCCAAGTGTTCCTCGATCCTGCGGATCACGGCCGCGACGACCGGATTCGGCGGCGCGGCTCCGTTGGCGTCCGCGAGGTCTGATACGCGCCACAGTGCTGCCCACACCGCGGCTGCCGAACGATCCGGCGAGGTCGGGAACGCGGCCACCGCGTCGAGGAGCAGCTCGCGCAGGATCGGCAGGGCCGGGCCCGCGTCGCCGACGAAGGGGTCGCGGCGTCGGCATCCATTCAGGGCGAAGTGGACGTACAGATGCTCGGAGCGTCCCCGGTAGCGGAACTCGACGGTGGTGCCGGGCGGGACCAGGCTGACGGTTCCCGGGCGGAGGTCGAACCACGCGCCGTCGGCGGCGAACGCTGCGCTGTAGCTGTAGAGGTGCAGCTGCCACAGGTCGGGGAGGCGGAAGACGTCCACCGCGGTGTTGATGCCGTGGACGCCGACGCCGGCGTTGGCCACCAGCGGCGGCGTCTCGAGCTCCATGGTGAAAAACTACCAGTGCGGGTGATCCAGACCGATCCACAGCACTGCTCTTCGCGCCTAGCGTGGTGAACCGTGACCATGCAGCCCTGGTTCGCCGACGCCAAGCTCGGCATCTTCGTCCACTGGGGGATCTACGCCGTCAACGGCATCCCGGAGTCCTGGTCGTTCTACAACGGCGAGATCACCTACGAGAACTACATGAAGCAGCTTGACGGGTTCACCGCGAGTGCTTACGACGCGGGGGAGTGGGCCCGGCTGTTCAAGGCGGCCGGTGCGCGGTACGCGGTACTGACGTCCAAGCACCATGACGGCGTCGCGTTGTGGGAGACGGCCGAGAACGATCTGAACGTGGTGAAGCGGACGCCGGCCGGGCGCGACCTGCTGGCGCCGTACGCGCAGGCGATGCGCGACGCGGGGCTGAAGGTGGGGCTGTACTTCTCGCATCTGGACTGGTCGCACCCGGACTACCCGTTCCACTCGCGGGAGGAGTTCGAGAGCGGCGCGGCTGGCGAGGTTGCCGGGGCCGCGGAGGATCCGCAGGCGTGGGAACGCTTCCTGAAGTTCCACCGCGCGCAGCTGAAGGAGATCGTCGAGGGCTACCAGCCGGACCTGCTGTGGTTCGACGGCGACTGGGAACGCCCCGAGGAGCAGTGGCGCATGGCCGAGCTGCGGGAGCAGCTGACGGCGCTGAAGGCGGACATGGTCTTCAACTCCCGCCTGCTGGGCCACGGCGACTACGCGACGCCCGAGCAGGGCGCGCCGATCACGCCGCCGGAGGGGCCGTGGGAACTGTGCTACACGGTGAACAACTCGTGGGGCTTCCAGCGCAACGACCACGACCACAAGCCGATCACCCTGCTGGTCCGCACCTTCGTCGAAACCATCGCCGGCGGCGGCAACCTCCTCCTGGACGTCGGCCCCCGCGCCGACGGCTCGATCCCCCCGGAGCAGGCCTCACGCCTGGAGGCGCTGGGCCGCTGGATCGCCCGCAACGAGCCGGCGGTCTTCGGCACGGTCCGCGGCATCCCCGCGGGGCACGTCTACGCACCGACGACCGTGTCGGCGGACCGGCGCACGCTGTACGTGTTCTGCTACGACCCGCCGCGCGAAGCGGTGACGATCAAGGGCCTGACGAGCAAGGTCAAGCGCGTCACCGCACTGGCCACCGGCGAGGAGCTGACGCACCGCCGCTACGGCGGCTTCGACCCGGTGCCCGGGGTGCTGGCGATCGACGCGCCGAGCGTCGCGGACCCGGTGGTGACGGTGCTGGCGATCGAGCTGGAGGGCGAGGTGGAGTTGTATCGGGGGGAGGGGCGGAGCTGAGGATCGGCTGGCGCCATCAGCGTGATCGGCAGGACCGCCCGGCGCCTCCCAACCGCCGCCAGCCCCCAACCATGCAATGGTGTCGTCATGCTGATCGCGATGGCGGGCCTCCCCGGCGCGGGCAAGAGCACGGTCGCCGAGCCGCTGGCCCGCGAGCTGGGCGCGCTGGTGGTGTCGGTGGATCCGATCGAGGCGGCGATGAGGACCGGTTGGTGCTCGACAGCCTGCTCGATCTGTCGGTCAATGTCGCGGCGGCCCTGACGTTTCTGGGCAGCGACCGCTAAACACAGCCAAACACGGCAAGCGCGCAGCGGCTCCCCCCACCGGATGCCGCTGCGCGCTCGTCTCGCCCGATCAGCAGCCGCGCACCCCCGCCCCGGCGTAGGCGCCGCGGTTCGGGGCGCCGGACGGGATCGCGTTGCCGAAGTAGTCCCGTCCGCCGTTGTGCGCGATGGCGATGCCGCTGGCCAGGGCCGGTGAGCCGGTGCACAGGCGTTCGCCGCGCGGGCCGGTGCCGCCTGCGACCAAGTGCGGGTTCGTGGTCAGTGTGCCGGTGCCCGGGGCGGTCGCGGTGTTGTAGAAGGTGTTGTCCGTCAGCTGGTAGCTCGTCGCCGCGGACAGGGCGAAGGTCGCGTCGGCCGGGGCGCCGGCGTTCACGACCACGTTGTTCGTGAACTGCACGTTCCGGGCCGTGCTGTCGTTGTTCTCGCGCAGCACGGCCATGCCGGCGCCGGGCTTCACGTAGATCGTGTTGTTGTAGGCCTGCACCGGGCCGGAGGGGCCTGAGCAGTTCTCGATGCCGCGGTAGGAGTCGTCCTGGCTGATGTTGTAGCGGATCACCGAGTTGCGGACGTAGCCGTCGGCGGTGCCGCAGATGAGGGCGAAGCCGCCGTCGTTGTCGTGGCTGTAGTTGTACTGGTAGACGATCGTGTCCGTGAAGTCGTCGATGTCGTAGGCCATCGAGTCCAGGTGGCCGTGGCCGCCGGAGACGTCGTTGTACTGGAACGTCACGTGGTCGGAGTCCCACGGCCAGATGCCCGCGTTGTAGCCGTGCGAGGCGACGTTGAAGCCGGCCAGCGTGTTGTGGTCGACCAGGCCGCCGGAGGTCTGCTCGACCACGATGCCGTCGCCGCCGGTCTGGGACAGGGTGTTGTCCTGGATCAGGACGTTGGTGAAGGGGTGCTCCTGCAGTCCTTCGTACTGCTGCCAGGACGAGGCGGTGACGATCCCTTCGCGGTTCACATGCTTCAGCGTGTTCCCGGCGATCCGCACGTCGTCGAACCACGTCGGGACGCTCGTCCCGTGCACGCTGACCACGATCCCGTCGCTGCCGTCGGCGTCCTTCGTGTCGTCCCCGAGCACGTCGTGGACGGTCACGCCGGAGATCACGATGTGCGACAGCTTGCCGGCGTCCTGCGCGTCCACATGGATGCCGCGGTGGTTGGTGCCGGGGTTCGCCGCGTTGGTCACGTCCAGGCGGTGGATCTCGAAGTACTGCTGGTTGCGCAGCGACACCGTCTCGACCGCGCCGTCGCCGTCGATCCGCGGGAGGGCCTGCCTGGCCGAACCGTACGCGTCCACCACGATGTCCGAGCCCGCCACGCCGGAACCCCGCGGTGCGAGGGTGCCGACACACGTCGTTCCGCGCGCGAACAGGATGTGGTCGCCCGGCGAGAAGACCGGCTTGTCCACGGCGGCCAGCGTGTTCCACGGATGCGCGGCCGAACCGTCGCCGTCGTGGGTGCGTGAACAGTCGACGTAGTAGAACGTGCCGGCCTGGGGCCCGATGCCGTGGGCCTGGACCGCCGGGGCGGTGCCGAGGGCCAGACCAGCGGCCGCCACGGCTCCCGCGACGGTGCGGCGGACGGTGAGGTGCGCCATGCGTTCCTCTCGAATCAGCTTCCGGACATCCGGAAGTCGTACTCGGGCGGTACTGGTCGGTCGGGGTGGGCGGCGAGCCACAGCAGGTCCAGGGAGGCCTCGCCCTCCTGGAGGTTGTCGACGGTGATGCCCTCGTCGAGCAGGCGCCGGACCTGGTCGATGTCACCGATCGCCTGCGCGGCCTCCGCGTGGTACAGGCGGATCCGGCCGTTGTCCCGGTCCTCCGGGGACAGCGCGCCGATGACGCTCAGCGTGTCGTGGGGGCGGTCGGCGGCAAGCAGGGCCTTGAGGGTCTCGATGGTGAGTTCGCGCAGATCAGGGTACATGCGGTGGGCCGCCAGGGTCTGGTTCGCGGCCTCCTCCGGCGAGTCGGCGAGGTGCGCCAGGGCCCGCTGCGCCCACGCGTTCGGGCGGTCGGCCAGCGACCGGGTCCACGCTTCGCGGGCGCCGTCGCGGTCGCCGTCGGCGAGGCGGAGCAGGCCGAGGTGGTAGAGCGCGTGCCAGTCGTCGGCGCAGGCCTCGAGCAGGGCGCGCCACTTCGGGCCGGTGACCGGGGACGCCGGCGGCTCGCTGGGCGGCAGCCGCTTGGTCAGCAGCAGGTCCAGCCACGGCTGCTGCTCGGCGTCGCAGGACCCGAACGGGTGCAGGGGGTCGTCGGCCACGGCGCCGGCCGCGATCTCGAGCGCGCCCCAGCCGGAGCCCCGGTGCAACAGTTCCGGGGCGGCATCGGCGGCATCAGCGGCATTGGCGGCATCCTCGAACCGTTGTGCGTCACCGAGCGCGGCCTCCAACGAAGCCCGCGGCACCAACTGCTCCAGCGCCCCGGCCACCGCGGCGCGGGACTCATCCCACGTCCCGTGCACCGCCGCCGGATCCGCCTCCAGCAGCCCGTACGCCTCGACCCACTCCCACGTGGCACCGCCGGGCAGCTCCAGGTGCTCCAACTGAGTCCGGGCCAGCCCGGCCTGGATCTCGATGTACTCCGCGTCCGGACCGGACAGCCACTCCTGCCAGCGCCGGCCGCCGGCCCCGATGCCCCACTGGAAGAGCTTGCGGCCGATCAGCCGGTCGGTCGAGGTCTGCACCAGGCCCGAGCCGCTCGCGTCCAGGGCGGCGATCCAGCGGCGCTCGCCGGACGGGATGTCCATGAAGAAGTCCGCCGCCGCCGGGAACCGTGCGGGGTAGCTCTGGTCGGCGGCGTTGCTGGTGTCGGCCGTGTCGGCGGTGTCGCCGTTCGGGAAGTCGACGAGTTTCAGCTGCGCCGTGTAGTCGAAGTGGAAGGCGCGCTCCGCCGGCGCCACCACGCGCACGTCAGGGCTCTGCGGCACCGCGATGTTCGACCACCAGTACACCGGCGTCGGCGCCTCGGCCGGGTTGTGCAGCCAGACGTGGACCAGCAGCGCCGGCGAGCCGGCCGGCAGCCAGGCGTCGACCGTCATCACCACCCGGCGCAGCCGCTCGAACTCGTACATCCGCAGCACCGGCGTGCCGTCCGGCGCGCTCAGCCGGACCGCGTGCAGCGGCGAGCAGGTCAGCGGCCAGTGGCCGGTGCCGCCGAGGTTCCACTCCACGCCGCCGGCCAGCCACGCGTCGCGCAGCGCCAGGTTCGCCGGCTGCAGGATCGGGTTGCGGTGCAGCAGTTCGCGGCCGGTCGGCCGGTGCACCAGGGACCACAGCCGGCCGCCGTGGTCCGGGAGGAACGTGGCGGTCAGCACCTCGTTCTCCAGGACCAGGGTCGGCAGTTCGCGCGGGGTGCGCTCGCGCGTGTACGAGTCCTGCATCGTGTACGGCAGCAGCGTCGGGGGCCGTCCGTACTCCAGGTTGCGGGCCATGTCCGGGTAGGGGGCCACGGCCGAGTCGAAGCCGGGCCGGGCGATCCCGTTCAGGATCGGCAGCGTTCCGGCGGCCGGGTCGGCGGCGCCCTCGATGGCCAGGACGTCGCGTCGGAGGTGCGTGCTCACTTGCCAATCCCCACTGTCATACCTTGGATGATGCGGCTGCCGAGCCAGCTGAACAACGCGATCATCGGGGCCAGCACCACGCACACCCCGGCGAACATCGCGCCCCAGTCCAGGCCGTTGAGCTGGGCCTCCTGGACGAAGTTGGACAGCGCCACCGGCAGCGTCACCTTGTCCTGGCTGTGGGTCAGCACGATGGCGAACAGCGTCTCGTTCCACGCCGAGATGAACTGCAGCAGGAACGCGGTGATCAGGCCGCCGCGCGCCACCGGCAGGATCACCTTGGTGAAGGTGCGCAGCGCCCCGGCGCCGTCCAGCACCGCGGCCTCCTCCAGCACCTGGGGGATGCCGGAGAAGAAGCCGGTCAGCAGGTAGACGGTGAAGGGCATCGCCAGGCCCAGATACACCAGGATCAGGCCGGGCTGGGAGTCGTCCAGGTTCGCCTTGGCCATGCCGATGAACAGCGGGACCACCATGACCTGCCCCGGCACCCCCAAGCCCATGGCGAAGGTCATGCTCATCGCGCCGGAGACCCGGTTGCGGCGGCGGGCCAGCGCGTAGGCGCAGGGCGCGGCCACCGCGACGGCCAGGACCGAGGACAGCACGGCGACCAGGACGCTGTTCAGCGCGGCCTGGCCGAAGCCGCCGTCGGAGAACACCTTGCCGTAGTTGGCGAACTTGGGGTGCGTCGGCACGCCGAAGGGGTGGTTGAGGATGTCGGTGCCGTCGCGCAGCGAGGTCAGCAGGATCCAGCCGATCAGGGCGATGTCGGCGGCCACCACCACCCACACCACGCCGGTGGCGATCCGCATCGGCAGGCTGGCGGGCCTGCGCCGGGCGGCGGTCATTGTTCGGGACGTCATGAGCTCCCCCGGATCAGTACTCGATGGGGTCGCGGCGCAGCAGCCGGCGCAGCACGACCGTGAAGACGACCACCAGGAACAGACTCACCAGCGCGGCGGCAGTGGCCAGGCCCAGCTGTGGCGTCGAAGCCGTCGGGAAGGCTTCTATGTAGACGTACATCGCGGTGTTCCAGGAGTCCGACGGCGGCTGCGCGCCGCTGCTGCCGCCGTACATCAGGATCAGCTCGAAGATCTTCACCGAGCTCACCGTCCACAGCACCGCGCAGACCGAGATCACGTCCCAGCACATCGGAAGCGTCACGTGCCGGAAGCGCTGGAAGGCGTTGGCGCCGTCGAGCTCGGCGGCCTCGTAGAGGTACTCGGGGATCTGGTCCACGGCGGCCATCAGGATCGCGGTGTAGTAGCCGGTGGCCGTCCACACCAGGGTCCCCAGGATCATGGTCTGCAGGTGCTCGGTCGCCAGCCACTGCGGCGGATGGCTCCAGCCGAGCAGCTGCAGTACCTTGTTCACCGGTCCGGTGGGGGAGAACAGGACGCCCGCGGCGATGCCGAACACCATCGCGTTCACCAGGCACGGGAAGAACAGCACCGAGCGGGCGAACAGCTTGCGGTTCATCTCGCGCAGGATCAGCATCAGCGCGAAGGCGATCGCGAAGGTGAGGACTCCGCCGACGAACAGGATCTTCAGCGTGTTGGTCAGCGAGTGCCGGAAGATCGGGTCCTGCCACAGGGTCTGATAGTTCTTCAGGCCCTTCCACTTCTTCGGGCCGATGCCGTCCCACTTGTACAGGCTGGTCCAAGCCGCGTAGCCGACCGGGACCAGGAACAGCACGACGTAGACCAGGACGGCCGGGGTGGTGAAGGCCCAGAACATGCGGCGGCGCGAGCGCTCCAGCGGGGCCGCGCCGACCGGCGGACGCGAGGCGGACCCGCCCCGGGCGCGGCGCGCCCGGGACGAGTCCGGCAGGGTGGCGGTGCTCATGGTCAGCTCTGGCTCTTCCAGAAGGAGACCTGGTCGGACTTCATCTTCGAGACGAAGGTCGCGGCGTCGATCTTGCCGTGCCAGAAGTCCAGGAAGTTCTGGTTCCACACCTTGGTGGTCCAGTCGCCGGACACCCCGTCGAAGGTGATGCGCAGCTTGGGGGCGTCCAGGGTCTTCTGCACGTCGGTCAGCTCGGCCGGCGCCGGGATGTCGGTGCGCGGCGTGATGTTGCCGGCCTCGGTGGAGATGCCCGAGAGCGTCTTCTTCTGCAGGAAGTAGGCCATGAACTGCTCGGCCTGGCTGACGTTCTTGGCGTTCTTGGTCAGCGCGAAGCCGAAGACCATCGAGTCCGGCTGGGTCGCGCCCGGCGGGAGCATGAAGCCGTACTTCCACGTGGCCGGGATCTGCTTGGCGACCTCGGCGGTGACCCAGTTGCCGTTCATCAGGAAGCCGGCCTTGCCGCCGGCCCAGTTGGTCTGCTGCGCCGGGTACTTCGTGGCGGTGTAGGTCGGGATGATGTAGCCGCCCTTGACCAGCTGCTCGACCTGCTGCGCGGCCTTCAGCACGGCCGGGTTGTCCCAGGCCGCCCCGGTCTTGTCGGTCGCCAGGTCGTTGAAGTTCACCCCGCCGGCGTTGAGAAGGTAGTCGAACCAGAGGCCGTTGGTCCAGGGGTCCTCGCCCTCGGAGGCCAGACAGGGCTCGCTCTTGGCCTTCAGCGCGTCGCAGACCTTGATGAAGTCGTCCCAGGTGGCCGGCTGGGAGCCCATCGCGGCCGAGACGGCCGGGTCGGCGGAGTTGTAGAAGATGCCCGCGGTGCTGGCCTCGTAGGGGATCACCCAGTGCTGGCCGCCGTTGGGGTCCTTGGGCAGCGAGTCCCAGTACTTCGAGGGGATCGCGGCGGAGACCTTCTCGTTGTCGGTCGGGATGGTCATGTCCAGGACCGCGGAGAGGTCCTTGGCGTTGCCGTTCTGCGCCGCCGCGCCGTAGATGACGTCCGCGCCCTCGTCCCACATGTCGGGGGCCTTGCCCGCGGCCATCGCCGGGCCGATCTTCTTGGCCACGTCCCGGCCGGTCCACTCGACGTTGACCTTGATGCCGGTGTCCGCGGTGAACTGGTTGATCGCCGCCTGGATCACCTTGGCCTGCGGCTCGTCCTGCCGCCACATCGACCAGTAGCTGAAGCTGCCGCCGGACTTGCCGGAGCCGCCCGCCGACGAGCTGCTCTTGCTGCTGGAGCACGCGCTGACACCGACCGCGAGGACTGCGGCGGTGGCTATAGCGAGAAGCCGGGGGCCCCGGCCGGTGCTGCTGCCCATATTCGTTTCCTCCGAAGGCTAGGACGGCCGAAGAGCCGGACTGAGATAAGGACCGGAAGGATCACTCGGGGTGCTGGGAGGAGACAGTAGGACGCCGATCGCGTGAACTACAAGCATTCTTTGCAAGATTTCTTTCAGCGATGCGATATTGAGATCTCTGATTGCAGTGGCGCGCACAAAGTTGCAAAACCTGCGAGAAACGGCGTCACAAAGCAGCCGCAGCCCTGATGAGCTGCGGCTGAATCGGGTGCTGTGAGGAAGGGGGCTGCTACAGCTGGCGGACGCTGTAGTCGTAGCTGCACGGCAGCGGGTGCTCTTCGCGCAACCGCTGTGACACGACCGGACCGAGCCCGCCGGCCTGCCGGGAGTGGAACTCCCACCACATGTCCGACAGCGGGTCCTCGCCCTCGCGGACGTCCTCGACGACCAGACCGGTCTCCAGGATCCGGCGCGCCCGCACCAGATCGCCGGCGTTCAGGGCGGCGCGGCACTCCAGCATGAGGATCCGGCCGGCGAAGCGGTCGGGCTCCTTGAGCCGGTCGACGATGCCCAGGGCCTCGCCGGGACGCCCGGCGGTGATCAGCGCGCGCAGGGTCTCGATGGTCAGGGGGCGCAGGCGCGGTGAGAGCTGCCAGGCACGCAGATAGCGGTCCGCGGCCTCGTCCAGGCGTCCCGCGGACTCGTCCAGGATCGCGAGATTCCGGTGCGCCCACGCGGTTTCGGCCTGGGCCATCGACCGGTCCCAGGCCTCGCGGGCACCGGGCAGATCGCCGGCGTGATAGCGGTTCACGCCCAGATGCAGCCAGGTGAACCAGGTCGCGTGCGCCGGATCGCTGGTCGCCTTCTCCAACAGCGTCCGCCAGACCGGGCCGACGGCGTAGGACGAGGGCGGCAGCGCCGGGGCCGGCGTCGGCATCTGGCCCTTGCGGACCAGCGAGAGCCAGGACTGCTGGTCGCGGCCGATCGTGGCGTCGGGGAACGGTGTGCCCGGCAGGTTCAGGGCGCGGTTGCGGCCCAGTGCGCGGCGTTCCAGCGCGCCCCAGCCGGTGCCGGCGTGCAGGACCTCCTCCGGCGGCCGGTCGGCCAGCGCGGCCATCGTCGCCAGCTCCTCGTCCAGGCGGTGCGCGGGCAGCAGCTCGGCGAGGGCGGACGCGGCGGCCCTGGTGGCGTCGGGCCACTTCGCGCCGTGCACGTTTTCGGGATCGGTCTGGAGCAGGCCGTACGCCTCGACCCAGGAGAACGACTGGCGGCCCGGCAGGCGCAGGTGTTCTAGCTGGGTGCGGGCCAGGCCGGCCTGGATCTCGAAGTACTCCCGGCGGGGGCCGGACAGCCAGTCCTGCCAGTTGCGGCCGCCGGATCCGGTGCCCCAGTGGAACAGCTTGCGGCCGCGCATCCGGTCGGTCGAGGTCTGGAAGAGCCCTGATCCGCCCGCGTCGACGGCCGCGATCCAGCGGCGTTCGCCGTCCGGGATCTCGGCGAAGTAGTCGGCGCCGTAGTCGATGCGGCCGGGGTAGGAAGTGTCGGCGTCGCGCCAGCGCGGGAACGGGATGCGGCGCATCTTCCCGGTGTAGGAGAAGTGGTACGCCGAGGTCGCGGGCATCAGGGCACGGGTATCAGAGGTCTGCGGTACGGCGGCGCTGCTCCACCAGTAGACCGGCGCGTCCTCGGGGAAGGGGTTGTGGACGCGGACATGGACCAGCAGGGCCGGCGAGCCGTCGGGCAGGTAGCAGTCGAGCTGGTAGACCAGGCGGCGCTGGCGCTCGTACTCGTACATGCGCAGGACCGGGGTGCCGTCGTCGCGGGTGACGCGCACCGCGTGCATCGGGGAACAGGTGAGGGCGGTGTGGCCGAAGGTGCCCAGGTTCCATTCGACGCCGCCGGCGAACCAGGCGTTGCGCAGGCCCAGGTTGGCGAGCTGGAGCTTCGGGGGGAAGTGCAGGAGTTCGCGGCCCGTGGGTTTGTGGCGCAGGGACATCAGGCGGCCGCCGTGGCTCAGGAGGAATTCGGCGCGCAGGACGTCGTTCTCCAGCACCGCCGTGACCAGTTCGCGGTCGGGTGTCTCGCGGGTGTAGCCGTCCTGGAAGGTGTACGGCAGTAGGGATTCCACGTGGCCGTAGCCGAGGTTGGCGACCATCTCGGCGTCGGCTTCGGAGACGTCCAGGTCGCCGCGGGGGTCCGCGAGCTTGCGCAGCGGCGGAAGCGGGTTCTCCGGGCCGATCGCGGCCACCGGGAGCAGCGCGGAGGCCAGGCGCAGGACGCTCAACCGACGGCCCCCTAGGATTTGGCTAGCTTTGGCGCTGACACCTTGCAGGATCGCTTCAGTGTGCCAGAAAATCTTGCAAACAAGGTCACGATCCCGTCATGGTGTGCTTGGAACAGGGGAAAGGACCCACGTGAACCGCTACGAGCGCTGGAGCGTCCTGCTGGAGATGCTCGCCGAACTCGGCAGACTGGAGATCGAGGAGACCGCCGACAAACTCGGGGTCTCGGCGGCCACCGTGCGCCGCGACTTCGACGAGCTCGCCGCGCAGCAGCTGCTCTCGCGGACCCGCGGCGGCGCCACGGCGCACAGCGTCTCCTACGACCTGCCCCTACGCTTCAAGGTGGCCCGGCACGCCCCCGAGAAGCAGCGCATCGCCTCGGTCGCGGCCGGCATGGTCGCGGTCGGCTCCACGGTCGGCATCAACGGCGGCACCACGGCGACCGAGGTGGCCCGGGCCCTGGCCACGCGCGCGGACCTGGCGGGGGAGCAGCGCGGGCCGGCGGTGACCGTCGTGACGAACGCGCTGAACATCGCGCAGGAACTGGTGGTGCGGCCGTATCTGCACGTGGTCGCGACCGGTGGCGTCGGCTCGCCGAAGTCCTACGAGCTGGTCGGCCCGGTGGCGGCGGCGATGCTCGAACGCGTGGCGCTGGACCTGGCGATCCTCGGCGTGGACGCCCTCGACGCGGAGCACGGTGCCAGCGCGCACAACGAGGCCGAGGCCACCGTGAACCAGACGCTGGCCTCGCGGGCCCGGCACGTGGTGGTGGTCGCCGACTCCTCGAAGCTGGGACGGCGGGCCTTCGCCCGGATATGCCCGATATCCGAGGTGACGACGCTGGTGACCGACGGCGACGCGCCGGAGGAGATGGTGGCACGGTTCACGGATCTCGGTGTGCGGGTGGTGCGCGCTTAAAGCTGATCCAGCGGCGCGCTGATGACCACGTGGTGGTCGATGTTGGCGATCATCTCGGCGGCCAACCCGGCGTCGGCGCACAGGTCTGTCGCCCAGCGCTCGACGGCGGCCAGGAACGCAATCAGGTCGTCGCGAACACCCGCCATCAGTGCGGGCAGCGTGCCGGTCGCGATCGTCACAGAGTCCTGCGATTTCTTGTCCCCGCGGATCAGCAGCGCGTCGTCGGCGTGTTTGATCTGCGGTCCGGGATGGCCGTGCCAGGTGTTCGGCCAGTCCCGCCAGGTTTCGAGGTCGACGCAGCAGCCCGGGTTCACCGCCGTCCCGCTGTCGGCGGCCTGGATCCCGGCGCTGAGCACCAGGTAGTCCGCCGCCGCTATCCACCGCAGCGCTTCGGCGGCCGTCGGCTCGTGGTCGTCATCGGCGTCCTCCGGGCGGCACCACTTCGCGAGCGCGGCCATGACCGTGCCGATCGTGGCCGGCGGGGTCGATCCGTCGAGGACCTCCCAGCGGTACGGTTCCGCCTTCTCGATCGGCCAGGGCGCGTCGGACTCGTCGGCCCAGGGCTCGATCTCCACCACCGCGCGCAGCGTCGCCATCCGCCGATGATGGCACCGATGGCACCGATGGCACCGATGGCACCGATGGCACCGATCGCACTGATGGCACTGATGGCACCGATGGCACCGATCGCACTGATGGCACTGATGGCACGCGGGAACCGAACCTAGATCGGCCGCATCCAACGGCCATGGACCTCACCCTCAGCTTCACCCGCCGCGGCTTGGTGCTCGGCGTCGCGACTCTTCTGGCCGCCGGCGGCGCGGTCGCGATCGGCCTGTCCGGCAGCAGCTCGGCGCCGGACGCCAGCGCCGCGCCCTACGGGTCCGTGCTGGCCGCGGACTCCACGGCGGTGGCGCCGGACGCGTTCCCCGGCATCACCGTACAGGGCACCGGGAAGGTGACCGGGACCCCCGACACGCTCATCCTCACGCTGACCGTGAGCGACACCGCCGCCGACGTCAGCTCGGCGATGAACACGCTGGCCGCGACGATGGGCGCGGTGCAGAACTCGCTGACCGGCAACAAGGTCGCCACCGCGGACCAGAAGACCTCGGGGTTGAATGTCGGTCCCCAGTATGCGGATTCCGGCGGCAAGACGACGGTCACCGGGTATCAGGCCTCGGAGAACCTGACCGTGACGCTGCGCGATCCGAAGTCCGCGGGCGCGACGATCTCCGCCGCGTCGGCGGCCGGCGGGAACGCCACCCAGATCTCCGGATTGTCGACCGATCTGCAGAACACCTCCGGGCCCTTGAGTCAGGCGCGTGACGCCGCCTTCAACGACGCCAAGGTCAAGGCGGCGCAGTACGCGAAGTCCGCGGGCCGCACCCTGGGCCAGGTGGTGCGGGTCGAGGAGAGCGACGGCAACCCGACCCCCAGCCCGGTCGACGTCCGCGCGCCCGTGGCCGCCGGCGCGACGAGCGCGGTGCCGATCCAGATGGGCAGCACCGACGTCACGGTGACCGTGACCGTGGTGTTCGGCTTCGCGTGAGCCGTTCGGCCGCCCCCCGTTCGGGTCGGCGCGGCGCCGCACCACACCGGCGGCGCCGCGCCGGCCGCCCCTACCGCTCGGCCAGCACCCGCAGCAGTCCGACCAACGACGATGATGTGGCGATCAGCCCGGCGTCGACCAGCCCGAGTACCTCGTCCAGCGGAATCCAGGCGACCTTCTCGGCCTCGTTCTCCTCCGTCGGCTCGCCGACGTGTTCCGCGCCGACCGCGCGGAACAGCCGGTAGCGCGTCCGGAGCATGCCCCCGACCGGGTGAAATGACAGCAGCGGTGTGACCTCGCTCACCCGCCAGCCGGTCTCCTCCTCGACCTCGCGGCGCGCGGTGTCGGCCGGGTCCTCGCCCTCCTCGATCAGTCCGGAGGGGATCTCCCAGACCCACTTGTCGATCGCGAAGCGGTGCCGCCAGATCAGCAGCACCTCCTCGCGGCCGGCCTCGGTCCTGGTCACCACACAGCTGGCGGCCTCGCGGGTGCGGACCACGTGGTGCTCGAAGCGGGTGCCGTCGGCGAGTTCGACGTCGGCCATCAGGACGTCCAGCCACGGGTTCTCATAAACCGGCCGCTCGCCGTGCACGGTCCACTGGCTTCGGCTGCGCGCCACAGGCTCTGACATGCGGCTGAGCGTACTGGACGAGCACTGCGACACGGCGTCCGCAAACCCGATTTCGCGCCTGGCCCAAGACCGTGTAACTTATTCCTTGCTCGCCCCTTTAGCTCAGTCGGCAGAGCGTCTCCATGGTAAGGAGAAGGTCTACGGTTCGATTCCGTAAAGGGGCTCAGGTCACGCCGGTGGTCCGGCGGACACAAAAGGGTGAAAACCCGTGTCCGCCGGACTGTTCGGTTCGTTGATCGAGTGGCGGTGTAGCTCAGCCTGGTAGAGCAAGCGGCTCATAATCGCTGTGTCGCCGGTTCAAGTCCGGCCACCGCTACGCATTAGGCAGAACCCCCAGCCCTGCAAGGTATCCTTGCAGGGTTGTCCATCGTGAGGGCCGACCTGGGAAGGTCCGGAGCCCTCGAAGAAAGAAAGAGGCACCCCTGTGGCTGCTGTCGACGTCCGGCCGAAGATCACCCTCGCGTGCACCGAGTGCAAGCGGCGCAACTACATCACCAAGAAGAACCGCCGCAACGACCCGGACCGCCTGGAGCTGAAGAAGCACTGCCGCTGGTGCAACAAGCACACCCCGCACCGCGAGACCCGCTAGTCTCCGCAGTCCGCGGCCCGCACTGCCGGGCCCGCGCGCGCGGCCTGTAGTTTTGGACCGCCCCGCCGACTCCCCCGGGAGTGGGCGCGGGCGGTTTCTTCGTATCCAAGGAGGCACAGGGACCATGGCGCTGGACGCCGGTTTCATCGGCCGGACCTACCCGCCCACCGCGGTGTACGAGGTCGGCCGCGAGAAGATCCGAGAGTTCGCCGACGCGATCGGCGACCCGAACCCGGTCTACCGCGACCCGGCGGTGGCCCAGGACTTCGGGCACCGCGACGTGCTGGCCCCGCCGACCTTCCCGATCGCCATCACCTGGCCGGCAGCGACGGTCATCATCGAGGACCCGGACCTGGGGCTGGACTTCAGCCGGGTCCTGCACGGCGAGCAGCGCTTCGTCTACTCCCGGCCGATCTACGCCGACGACCAGCTGACCGCGACGGTGATCATCGAGGACATCAGCGAGCGCATGGGCCAGGGTTTCCTGAGCACCCGCACCGACCTGGCCACCGTGGACGGCGAGCACGTGGTGTCCGGGTTCTCCAAGCTGGTCGTGGTCGGAGCCGCCGAAGCCGCCGAGGGGGAGCAGTCGTGATCAAGTTCGCCGACGTCGCCAAGGGCGATGTGCTGCCCGAGCAGACGTTCCCGATCCGGCGCGTGGACCTGGTGAAGTACGCCGGCGCCTCCGGCGACTTCAACCCGATCCACTGGAACGAGCGCTTCGCGCAGTCCGTGGGCCTGCCCGACGTGATCGCACACGGCATGTTCACCATGGCCGAGGCGGTCCGCGTGGTCACCGACTGGTGCGGCGACCCGGGGATGGTCGTGGAGTACCAGGTGCGGTTCACCAAGCCGGTGGTGGTGCCGGACGGCGTGGACGAGGCCTCCGGGGCCCGGCTGACCGTCACCGGCCGGGTCAGCGCGGTCAACGAGGACGGCACGGTGCGCGTGGACCTGGTGGCGACCAGCGGCGGCGAGAAGGTGCTCGGACTGGCCCGGGCCCTGGTCCGGCTGCCCTGACCCGACCCTCCTGACCCGACCCTCCTGACCCTGCCGACCCTGCCGACCCTGACCTGCGCCGACCTTCTCGGCCGGCGAACAGTTCGGACTCCGTGACGATCGTTCGGAGACTGAGATGGCACGCCCGCCGGGCCCGGCACCCGGTAGCGTGTCCCTCATGCTCGAACAGGCCTCGGCACCCCTCGCGCCCCTGACCACCCTGCGTGTGGGCGGACCGGCGCGGCGTATGGTGACCGCGACCACGGAGCAGGAGATCGTCGAGACCGTCACGGACTGCGACCGCCGCGGCGAGCCGCTGCTGATCCTGGCCGGCGGCTCCAACCTGGTGATCGGCGACGACGGCTTCGACGGCACCGTGCTGAAGATCGCCACCACCGGCGTGACGAAGCAGAAGACGTGCTCGGGCCTGCGCCTGGGGGTGGCCGCGGGCCACGACTGGGACGCCTTCGTCGCCGAGGCGGTGGACCTCGGCGCGGTCGGCGTCGAGGCGCTGAGCGGCATCCCCGGCTCGGCCGGCGCGACCCCGATCCAGAACGTCGGCGCCTACGGCCAGGACGTCGGCCAGAGCATCGCCTGGATCCGCGCCCTGGACCGCGGGACCGGCGACATCCGCGGCATGCAGTCCCGCTGTCTGGAGTTCGGCTACCGCGACTCGGTGTTCAAGCAGAACCCCGGCAAGTACGTGGTCCTGACGGTCTGGTTCGGCTTCGACCCCCCGGCCGCCTCCGAATCCGAACGCCTGTCGGCCCCGATCCGCTACGCGGAACTGGCCCGCGCCCTCGGCGTCGAGGAAGGCGAGCGCGTCCCGCCGGCCCTGGTCCGCGACACGGTCCTGAAACTGCGCGCCGCCAAGGGCATGGTCCTGAACGCGGACGACCACGACACCTGGTCGGCGGGCTCGTTCTTCACCAACCCGGTCCTCGACGCGGACGCCTTCGACGCCCTGGTCGCCCGCGCGACCGCCGCCCCGCCGCGCTTCCCGGCCCCGAACAACCAGGTGAAGACCTCGGCGGCCTGGCTGATCGAGCAGGCGGGCTACCCGAAGGGCTACGGCGCGGGCCCGGCGACCCTGTCGACGAAGCACACGTTGGCGCTGACCAACCGGGGCGCCGCGGCGGCCTCGGACGTGCTGGGGCTGGCGCGGGAGATCCGGGACGGGGTGCGGGACCGGTTCGGCGTGGAGTTGGTGCCCGAGCCGGTTTTCGTGGGCGCGGATCTGTAGTTTCGTCATCAGGGGCGAATCGCAAGTAAGCGATCGATCACTGTATGGCGGACAAATCGGGCATGCGGCTCACAGAGTGAACCCGTCCGGCCATTGAGGCGGTTGCTCCTCACCGAAGGTGGCCTCTGCGAAATCGGTCTCGGCGTTCAGCGTCGCTCCGACGAAGGACGCCTCCGCCGCGAAGGCCGCTCCGTGGAACGAGGTTGCGCCGGCGAAATCAGCCTTGCCGAACTCCGCGATCGCGCCGAACTTCGCCCCGTGGAAGTCGGCGTAGCGGTGGAATCGCGCGCAGGTGAACCAGGCGTCGCCGGTGAAGGTGGCTTCGTCGAAGTTCGCACCGTCCGAGAAGGTCGCGTACTCCGCGTCGAGGGTGCGGATTGTTCGGCGGGATCCGCGGATGCCGGATCGTACGGCATGCGCAGGTAGGCGCAGAGCACCTTCATGCATGTCGAGCGGTCGCGCTCTGAATCGTCCGCGATCCGGCCCAGCGCGTAGACGCCGGCCAGCCGGTCCGCTGCCCGATCGCTGCCGAGTTGCGTGGCGGCCTGCGTGAAGCGTTCTGTGAACAGTTTGTCCTGGTCGCGCAGGTGGCTGGCTTCATCAGTGCGCTGCTTGCGATATCCCACATAGAGCCCGGCCAGCGCGCCGGATCCGCCGGTGACGAGCAGCGCGGACTTGGCGACGTCCAGCCGGTCCGCGGAGGCGCCCGGAACCACGGCCACCAGCACCATGTACACCAACGCTGCCCCGACCACGCCGCCCGCCAGCAGCAGCGAGTAGACCGCGCCGAACGGTGCCGGTTTGTATATGCGCTCTGGTTCGCGGCCGCGCCCCATCCACCTCTGTCGTGGGGATGAGCATTGTGGCGGTGCGGGGTGGACGCAAGCGGCGGGTGAGTGGGCCGTACCCCACTCACCCGCCGCGTTCGTGATCCTCCTTATGAGGTCGGCGATGTCAGGTCGTAGATCGTGACGTTGTCCACGGTCTGCGCCTTGTAGCGGGCCGCGACCCATGTGCCGATCGAGCTGCCCTCGTCGGCGCCGCCGTTGGCCTGTCCGCCGATGCCGCCGGCGATGTAGTAGTGGATCTTGTGCTGGGCGACGTAGGCCTGGAACTGCGCCAGCGTCGGGGAGGGGTCGGAGCCGTTGAAGCCGCCGATGGCCATCACCGGGTCGCCGGTGGCGAGCTGGTAGCCGGCCGCGTTCTGGGCGCCGATGGCGGCGGCGACCCAGCGGTAGCTCGACGCGTTCTGCTTCAGCAGGGCCTGGATCTGGGCGCCGGGGGTGCTGGCGTCGAGCAGGTTGCCCATGCCGCCTCCGCCGGTGCCCCTGCGGGTGCCGCCGCCGAAGCCGCCGGGGAGCTGGCCGGTGGTGCTGCCGCCCTGGGTGCCGCCGAGTTGGCCTTGGCCGCCGGTGGTGCCGCCAGTGCCGCCAGTGCCGCCAGTGCCTCCGCCGAAGCCGCCCATGCCGCCCGTTCCGCCGCCGGTTCCGCCGCCGAAGCCGCCCGGACCAGTCTGGCCGGTCGTGCCGCCAGTGCTTCCGGTACCGCCAGTGCCGCCAGTGCCGCCAGTGCCGCCAGTGCTGCCGGTACCGCCCGTGGTGCCTGTGCCCCCGGTGCCGCCGGGCCCACCCGCGAAGAAGCCCTGACCGCCACCCGGCATCGTGAAGCGTCCGCCGCCCCGACCGCCGCCGAACCCGCCAGGTCCGCCGAAGCCCGTGCCGGCCGGTCCGGCCGAGGGGATGGAGCCGCTGTGGCCCTGGCCGGTCGTGGCCACGGCGTACGCCGCCGGGCCCAGCAACGCCGCGCCCACACCCAGAGTCACCGCCGCCAGTCGCAGCGCCTTGTTACGTGATGCGTTCGCAGCGGGCGCCGCCACAGCCGGGCCGGACACTGCGTTCGTGTTGGATACAGAACCCTTCTCGCCATCGCCAGCGGTCGCGCCGCCGTTCGGTACCCAACTCGGCTGCCCGGCGACACCGTCGGCCTCAGCCGCCGGCACCGTGCCCGGCACGCTCTGCGCCTTGTCTACCGCACCCTGCGCCCCGGTCCGCAGCCAGCCCGGCCCGGCCAGCAGCAGCACCGTCCCGACCACACCGACGACCGCGATCAGATACCGCAGCCACGAGTACCAGTCCGGCGTCTGCCCCAGCAGGTGGAACGACCACCACGTGCTCACCCCGACCGCGCCGGCCAGGCCGATGCGGGCCAGCGGCTCGGTGCGCCGGGCCCACAGCATGCCGCCGCCGATGCCGATGGTCACGGCGATGAGCGGGGCCAGGGCGATCGTGTAGTACGGGTGGAAGATGCCCTGCATGTAGCTGAAGACCGCGGCCGTGCTCACCAGGGACAGCCCCCACGCCAGCAGTGCGGCGCGGGCGTGGTCGGTGCGGCGGGCCCGGCCGGCGGCCCACAGGCCGAAGACGAACAGCACCAGCGCCGCCGGGATCAGCCAGCTGACCTGGCTGCCGATCTCGGAGCTGAACATCCGGCCGATGCCGGTGCCCTGGCTGAAGCCGCCGGCACCGCCGCCGCGGCCGCCGGGGCCCCCGCCCGCGAAGCCTCCAGGCATGGTGACGGTCTGCCCGCCGGGTGCGGTGAAGGTGAAGCCGTTACCGCCGGCCGCACCCGTGGCGCCCGTCGCACCTTCCAGCGCGCGCCGGGCCCCGCCGCCGAAGCCGCCGCCGACGCTGCCGGTCTCGTTGCCGGTCAGGCGGCCGAAGCCGTTGTAGCCGAAGGTCAGGTTCAGGAAGCTGTTGTCCTGCGAGCCGCCGATGTACGGCCGCGAACTCGCCGGCCAGAACTGCACGATCGCCACCCACCAGCCGGCGCTGACCACGATGGCCAGTCCGGCGGCGCCGATCTGCCACAGCCGGCGCAGGAACCTGCCGGGGCCCAGAGCCAGGTAGACGGCGGTCAGTGCGGGCAGGATCAGGAACGCCTGCAGGGTCTTGGTGAGGAACGCGAAGCCGATCAGCGTCCCGGCCAGCACCAGCCAGCGGGTGCTGCCGTGCTCCATGGCGCGCACCACCGCGTAGACGGAGAGCGTCATGAGCAGGACCAGTAGCGCGTCGGGGTTGTTGAACTTGAACATCAGCACCGCGACCGGGGTGACCATCAGGGCGGCCGCCGCGAGCAGGCCGGCGGCCGCTCCGATCGTCGCGCTGTGGCTCCGGGTCAGGACCCGCTTCACCGCCGCGTAGACCACGCCGCATGTCGCGACGCCCATCAGCGCCTGCGGCATCAGCATGGTCCAGGAGTTGAAGCCGAGGATCCGGCCGAAGACCTCCATGACCCACAGCGAGGCCGGCGGCTTGTCGACGGTGATCGAGTTGCCGGCGTCCAGCGACCCGAAGAGCATCGCCTTCCAGCTCTTCGTGCCGGCCTGGACCGCCGCGGCGTAGAACGAGTTCGCCCAGCCGGAGGCCGACAGGTCCCACAGGTACAGGACGGCGGCGGCGACCAGCAGGCCAAGCAGGCCCGGCCGGGCCCAGCGCGGGTCGCTCTCCGGGCCGCGCCAGAACCGGGTGAAGCGTCCGGTGCCGCCGGCCGCCGTCGCGTCGGACAGCGGTCCGATCTCGTAGACGACTTCTGACGTCGGGGAAATCGCGCTCATGACAGCTCTCCAGAGGTCTGAGCCGCCGGGACCGGGGAATCGTGATCGGCGGACGTGGTCGGATGGTGCCTGGGGTGGAAGACCCAGGCGCGGAGCAGGACGAAGCGGGCCAGCGTCGACAGGCCGTTGGCGACGATCAGCGCGGCCAGTTCCGTGACCCGGGAGGGATGCTGCACGGCCGCGTGGACCCCGGCCAGCGTCCCGGTGGACAGCACCAGCCCGATGCCGAAGGCGACGAGGCCGCCGATCTGGTCGCGCAGAGCATTGCGGCTGCCGGTCACGCCGAAGGTGAAGCGGCGGTTGGCGGCCGTGTTGGCGACCGCCGTCACGGCCAGCGCGACGGCGTTGGCCGCGAAGGCCCCCATCGGGCCCCGCAGCAGTACGTAGAGGAGCAGATAGGCCAGCGTCGACAGGACGCCGATGGTCGCGAAGACCGGGATCTGCCACTTCAGCCCGGGCGGCGGGTCGGCGGCCCGGACCCGGGCCCGGACCGGCGCGCCGGAGGAGGAGCGCAGCGAGGCTTTGGCCACCCGCCACATGCCCCGCAGGTCGGCCTTGGCGGTCTTCACGATGTCGACGCGGGAGTCCGGGTCGTCGATCCAGTCCACCGGCACCTCGTGGATGCGCAGGCCCGAGCGTTCAGCGAGCAGCAGGAGCTCGGTGTCGAAGAACCACTCCTCGTCCTCCACCCGCGGCAGCAGCGCCTGGACCACCTCGGTCTTGGCCGCCTTGAACCCGCACTGCGCGTCCGAGAAGCGCGCCGCCATCGTGGTGCGCAGCAGGAAGTTGTAGGTGCGCGAGATGAACTCCCGCTTGGGGCCGCGCGCCACCGCGCTGCCCCGTGCCAGCCGCGTGCCGATGGCCAGGTCCGAGTGGCCGCTGAGCAGTGGGGCCACCAGCGGCAGGAATGCGTTGAGGTCGGTGGACAGGTCGACGTCCATGTAGGACACGACGTCCGCGTCGGAGGCGGACCACACGGCGCGCAGCGCCCGGCCGCGGCCCTTGAGGTCCAGGTGGACGGCGCGCACCCCGCTCAGCTCGCGCGACAGCCGGGCGGCCACCGCCCAGGTGCCGTCGGTCGAGGCGTTGTCGGCGACCGTGATCCGGAAGGGATAGGGCAGGTTCTCGACCAGGTAGCGGTGCAGTCTGCGCACGCTGGCTTCCAGGACGTGCTGCTCGTTGTAGACGGGCACCACGACCTCGACCAGCCGTCTGCGCGGACCGCGGGCCTCGCCGGTGCCGGCGTCCGGCGGTTCGCGGTCGGTGAGAGCGGTTGCGTTCATGGCACTGACGCTCGTGGGGCGGCGTGGGAGGGGAATGAGGCTTCGATGAAACGGACATGAGAAAGGCCGCGGCACTGGTGGGACATGTGAGCGTCTGTTGACAAAGTAGAGATCATCCACCGAATGGTGATCACGCTGTCGGGCTGGTCCGGCTACGGAGAGTCAGTGCCGTACTCATGGCGATGCCAAAGCCCTGATTCCCGCGGATCAGGCCTCGGCGGTGCCGGGCAGGGACAGCCGGGCGATGGTCCCGGGGCCGTCGTGCGGCCGCTCGAAGAAGATGGCGCCTCCGGACTCCCTGGCGGCGCGTGCGGCGATCGCCAGCCCCAGACCGCTGCCCGGCAGTGCGCGGGCCGTGGGGGAGCGCCAGAAGCGCTCGAAGACGTGCGGCAGCTCCTCCGGCGGGATGCCGGGGCCGTGGTCGCGCACGGTCAGCGAGCCGTTCGTCAGCCGCACCTGGACGTCCGAGCCCGGCGGGGCGAACTTCACCGCGTTGTCGAGCAGGTTCACCACCGCGCGTTCCAGGGCGGCACTGTCGCCGTGCGTGGTCCAGGGGCGCAGGTTCTCGGTGATGGTCACCGGGGTCTCGCGCGCGGCGCCGCGGGGGCGGACGCGTTCGATCGCGCGCTCGGCCACCTCGTGCAGCGCCACCGGGGCGGTGACCTGCGAGGCCTGTTCGGGGCGCGAGAGCTCCAGCAGGTCGGCGATCAGCACTGTGAGTTCCCGCATCTGCGTGCGGGCGCCGGTGAGCAGTTCGGTCCGCTTGCCCTCCGGCAGCGCCCGGCCGGACTCCTCGGAGCGGATCAGCAGGTCGATGGCGGTGCGCAGCGAGGTCAGGGGGGTGCGCAGCTCGTGGCCGGCGTCGTCGACCAGGCGCTTCTGCTCGTCGCGGGAGGCCTGCAGGGCGGCCGTCATCGAGTTGAAGGACTCCGAGAGCCGGGCGATCTCGTCGCCGCCGGACACCGGCATCCGGACCGACAGGTCCTCGGTGCGGGCGACGTGCTCGACCGCCGAGGTCAGCACGTCCACCGGGCGCAGTGCCGCGCGCGCCACGAGCAGGCCGACGGTGGCGGCGCCGCCGATCCCCAGCAGCGACACGATGATCAGCAGCCAGGCCAGGCTGCTGAGCGAGTCGTCGATGGGCTGGTAGGGCTGCGACTTCAGGAGCACGCCCGTGCTGTTGTCCGGTGCCGGGATGACTTCGATCCGGACCTTGTCGCCGGCGGTGGTGACCCCGTCGCGCCAGATGGTGTCGGTCGGCAGTCCTCCGGCGACCTGCAGGTCACTGGCCTGGCCCTGCACCTCGGTGGATCCGGGCAGAGGGCAGGTGGCGGTGGGGCTGTAGTAGGTGATGCTGACCAGGGCCTGCGGGTGGTACTCGTTGTCGCTCGCCGGACGCGGGCCGTCGCCTGGGGGAGGGCCGCAGGGAGACTTCGTCTGGAACTGCTGGCCGTGGTCGTGGAAGACCTGGCCGATGCCCGGTCCCCCGGCGCCGGCGATCGACTTGTCCATCTGGTCGTGGAGCCGGTTGCCCACCGCGACGTAGGAGATGAGCGACACCGCGCCGATCGCGATCGCGACCGCGACGGCGCACATGATCGCCAGCCGCGAGCGCAGCGGCATCCTCCGCCTCATCGCCGCCCGCCGGATGCGGTGCGCAGCGCGTAGCCGACCCCGCGGACGGTCTGGACCAGCCGGGGCAGGCCGTCGAACTCGGTCTTCTTGCGCACGTACATCACGTACACGTCCAGCGAGTTCGAGGCGGGCTCGAAGTCGAAGCCCCACACGGAGCGCAGGATCTGCTCGCGGGTCAGCGCCTGGCGCGGGTGGGACAGGAACATCTCCAGCAGCAGGTACTCCGTCCGGGTGAGCTCGATGAGCTGGCCGGCCCGGGTCACCTCGCGGGTCAGGGTGTCCATGCGCAGGTCTTCGTACTCCAGGACGTGGTCTTCCCGGGCGGCCGCGCCCGCGCCCGGCTCGGCGCCCTCGCCGACCAGCGCGCCGCGCCGCAACAGGGCCCGGACCCGGGCCAGCAGCTCGTCGAGCTCGAAGGGCTTGGCCAGGTAGTCGTCGGCGCCGGCGTCCAGGCCGGCGACGCGGTCCCCGGTCAGGTCGCGCGCGGTGAGCATGAGCACCGGCAGCGTCGGGTCGGCGGAGCGCAGCCGGCGGCAGGCGGTCAGGCCGTCCATGCCCGGCATCAGCACGTCCAGCACGACCAGGTCCGGCCGCGCGCTCTGGACCTCGGCCAGCGCGGCCCGGCCGTCGTTGGCGGTCCGGACGGCGTAGCCCTCGAACTCCAGGCTGGAGGCGAGCACGGCGCGGATGCCGGGCTCGTCGTCGACGACGAGGATCTCGGAGGTGCTCTGGGTGTTCTGAACGCTCTGCGCGCCGGCGGCACCGGCGGGACCAGCGAGAAAGGGCGTGGGAGAGCTCACGGCGACCACTATCCGTGGGGTCGATGAGGAACGTCTGAGAAACTTTCAGGAGAATTCTGAGAGGTTTCGGTCCTCCCCGCCAGGGTTCCCGCGCCCGGGGCTTGCGAGCTAAGTTAGTGAGTGATAACTTACTTCACATGACCCGCATGAGTGCCGAAGAGCGCCGCGACCAAGTGGTGCGTGCCGCCGTCGCCGAGTTCTCGGTGCGCGGCCTGGAAGGGACCTCGACCTCCGACATCGCCAAGCGCGTCGGGGTGTCGCAGCCCTACCTGTTCCGGCTGTTCCCGACCAAGCGCGACCTGTTCATCGCCGCCGTCGAGTACGGCGCGTCGCTGGTCCGGGACGTCTTCACCAAGGCGGCCGACGGCAAGTACGGGCACGCGGCGCTCGCCGCCATGGGCGATGCCTACCAGGACCTGCTCATGGCGGACCGCGAGGTGCTGAACATGCAGCTCCAGCAGTTCGCCGCGTGTCACGACCCCGAGGTCCAGGCGGCCGTGCGCAAAGCGATGCAGGGCCTGTGGCAGCACATGGACAACCTCTCGGGCGCCCCGGTCGGGATCCGCGTGGACTTCCTGGCCAAGGGCATGCTCTGCAACGTGATCGCCGCGATGGGCCGCGACGACAGCGACGATCCGGAGTGGCAGCCGATCCTCGCGGTGCTGCGCGACGACACCGCGGAGGCCGCCGCGGACGCCGCGGACCTCGACGCCGCGGCGGCCGAGAAGCATTCGCCCGGCAGCCCGGCCGAGCCGAAGTACGCGAACTACGTCGAGAAGGCGTTCACCGACTGACCTGACCGGTCCGGACGCCGTCCGAAAACCCCACAGCACCTTTTCGCAGCATCCTTCTGTCCCGACAAGTTAGTGACTGATTACTACCTTCTGTAGTTAGTGATTGCTAACTACTCAAACCGCCCTCATCACGAACCAGGGGAGTACCACGATGAGCACCGAGACCATCGACCGGCCGGGGGGCCGGACGGCGGACGGCCTGCGGGCCGCCACCATCGGCCACCCGGTCCGCACCTTCCTGATCACCTCCGCCGCGATGTTCATGGCCCAGCTGGACAACCTCGTGGTCAGCATCGCGCTGCCCTCGATCCGGCAGTCCCTGCACGCCGGCCTGTCCGGCCTGCAGTGGACGGTCTCGGCCTACACCCTCACCTTCGCCGTCTTCCTGCTGACCGGCTCCACGCTCGGCGACCGTTTCGGCCGCCGGACCCTGTTCGTCGCCGGCCTCGCGGTCTTCACCGGCGCCTCCGTGGTCTCGGCGCTGGCGCCGAACATCGGGGTGCTGATCGCGGCGCGTGCCGTGCAGGGCCTGGGCGGCGCGGTGATCGTGCCGCTGAGCCTGACGCTGCTGTCGGCGAGTGTGCGTCCTGAGAAGCGCGGCGCCGCGGTCGGCGCCTGGGGGGCCATCGGCGGGCTCGCCGTGGCGCTCGGGCCGGTGATCGGCGGGGCCGTGGTGGAGGCCGCCTCGTGGCAGTGGATCTTCTGGGTGAACGTGCCGCTGGGCGTCGTGCTGCTGCCGCTGGCCTGGTTCGGCCTCACCGAGAGCCGCGGCCCGGTGCGCCGGCTGGACGTGGTCGGGACCGGGCTGGCCACCGGCGGGCTGCTGGGTGTGGTGCTGGGCCTGATCCGGGGCGGGGACGTCGGCTGGACCAACTCGCTGGTGCTGACCGGGTTCGTCGTCGGCGCCGTCATGCTGGCCGGCTTCGTGGTCTGGGAGCTGCGCACCGACGCGCCGATGGTGCCGATGCACCTGTTCCGCGGCCGGAGCTTCCCGCTGATCAACCTCAGCGCCCTGCTGATGTCCTTCGGGATGTTCGGTTCGGTCTTCTTCCTCTCGCAGGTGTTCCAGACCGTCTTCGGCGACTCGCCGCTGGCCTCCGGGGTGCGGGTGCTGCCCTGGACCGGCATGCCGATGCTGGTGGCCCCGATCGCCGGCATCCTGTCCGACAAGATCGGCGGCAAGTGGATCGTCACGGTGGGCCTGGGCCTGCAGGCGGTGGCGCTGGGCTGGATCGCGGCGGTCAGCACGGCCACGGTGGCCTACACCGCGCTGCTGCCGGCCTTCATCCTCGGCGGCACCGGCATGGCGATGTTCTTCGCGCCGATCGCGAACCTGGTGCTCGGCTCGGTGCGGCGCGACCAGGAGGGCATCGCCTCCGGCATCAACAACGCGCTGCGGGAGTTCGGCGGCGTGCTGGGCATCGCGGTGATGGGCGCGGTGTTCTCCGCGAACGGCGGCTACGGCCCGACCGCGACCAAGTCCGCCGGCCAGCACTTCGTGGACGGCATGGTCCCGGCGGTCTACACCGGCGCGGCGATCCTGGCGGTGGCGACGCTGGCGATGTGGCTGGTGCCGAACCGGCGCCCGGCCGCCGGCGCCTCACCGGCCGGGGACGGCGCCTCCGAGCAGAGCGCCGGCGACCCGGCGGAGGGACGTCGGCATCAGGAGGCTGCCACCGCGACGGCATAGGTCGCAGAACAGCGTGATATCCGATCAGCGCGGACATCCGAGACGGTGATCGGACACACGGAAGGCCCCGGCTCGCCGCCGGGGCCTTCGACGTCATGCGGTCCGTCGGACGGTTCAGCGCGCTTCGCCGAGCAGCTTCTGCAGCCGCGACACGCCCTCGACCAGGTCGGCGTCGCTCAGCGCGTAGGACAGCCGCAGGTAGCCGGGGGTCCCGAAGGCCTCCCCGGGCACCACGGCGACCTCGGCCTCGTCCAGGATGAGCGAGGCCAGTTCGGCCGAGCTGGCCGGCCGCTGGCCGCGGATCTCCTTGCCGAGCAGCTCCTTGACCGAGGGGTACACGTAGAACGCGCCCTCGGGCTCCGGGCACACCACGCCGGGGATCTCGTTCAGCATCCGCACCATGGTCTGCCGGCGGCGGTCGAAGGCCAGCTTCATCTCGCTGACCGCCTCCAGGTCCCCGGACACCGCGGCCAGCGCGGCGATCTGGGCCACGTTGGAGACGTTGGAGGTGGCGTGCGACTGCAGGTTGGTGGCGGCCTTCACCACGTCGGCCGGGCCGATCAGCCACCCGACCCGCCAGCCGGTCATCGCGTAGGTCTTGGCCACGCCGTTGACGATCACCGTCTGCTCGGCGAGCTCCGGCACCGCCTTCAGGATCGAGGTGAAGCGCGCGTCGCCGTAGACCAGGTGCTCGTAGATCTCGTCGGTGAGCACCCACAGGCCGTGCTCCAGGGCCCAGCGGCCGATCGCCTCGACCTGCTCGGGGCTGTAGACCGCGCCGGTGGGGTTGGAGGGCGAGACGAAAAGCAGCACCTTGGTGCGCTCGGTCCGGGCCGCCTCCAGCTGCTCCACCGAGGCCAGGTAGCCGGTGGTCTCGTCGGTCACCACGTCCACCGGGACGCCGCCGGCCAGCTGGATGGCCTCGGGGTAGGTGGTCCAGTACGGGGCCGGCACGATGACCTCGTCACCGGGGTCCAGCAACGTCGCGAAGGCGTTGTAGATGGCCTGCTTGCCGCCGTTGGTGACCACGACCTGGTTCGCCGAGACCGACACGCCGGAGTCGCGCAGCGTCTTGTGCGCGATCGCCTCCTTCAGCTCCGGCAGCCCCCCGGCCGGCGTGTACTTGTGGTACTTCGGGTTCTGAGCCGCCTTCACGGCCGCCTCGACGATGTACGCCGGGGTCGGGAAGTCGGGCTCTCCGGCGCCGAAGCCGACCACCGGACGGCCGGCGGCCTTGAGGGCCTTGGCCTTCGCGTCCACGGCCAGGGTCGCGGACTCGGCAATGGCACCGACGCGCCGGGAGACCCTGGTGGCAGGGCCTTGGCGGGACGGGGAGGGAGTTGAGGCTGTGGAGGCTGTCATGCCCCCATCGTCCCACCGCCAGGGCGGCGATCGGGGTGGTGTTCCACGAAAGGAGACGGCCCGGAGGCGGCCGTACGCCCCGTTGAGCGGAACCCGTTCGCAATCGGGGACGCGCTTCCCGTACACTCTCGATCGGCGGATTCCCCTTCCCCACCTCGGCGAGGTAGGTTTGTGGAGCACGCTTAGGCAAAGGGTCGTAGCTCAACTGGCAGAGCACCGGTCTCCAAAACCGGGGGTTGGGGGTTCAAGTCCCTCCGGCCCTGCTTAGGCGCCCAGGAAAGCCCGGTATAGGGCTTTCCTGGGCGCGAAGCGTGTTCGCGGCGAGACCCGCCGCGCAACTTGCCACTTTCACCGAATGTGATGAGGACCAGGTGACCGAGACGAGCTCGACCTCCGCGATGTCGAAGCCGGACCGCGGCCGTGGTGGCGACCGCCGCCCCGAGCGCCGCCGGTCCCCGCTGGGCCGCCTGGGCCTGTTCTACCGGCAGATCATCGCCGAACTGCGCAAGGTGGTGTGGCCGACCCGCAACGAACTGGTCACCTACACCACGGTGGTCATCGTGTTCGTCGCGATCGTCGTCGCGATCGTGGCTACGCTGGACTACGGGTTCAGCAAACTGGTGATGTGGGTGTTCGGCTGAGCCGCCGTACCGACATAGCACCCCGAGCGAAGGAAGTATGAGCGACCGTGTCTGAGACGTACGGAGACCTCGAAGAGGCGACTGTTCTCGTGGAGAACGACGACGAGGCCGTCGAGGCGGAGGTCGCCACCGGTGAGCCCGATCAGGACGCGGCTGAGCAGGCCGAGGGTGAGACCGGCAGCGGGGCCGCGCCGGGCAGCCCGGAGGCGATCGAGGAGTTCCGCGACGCGCTGCGCCGCGCGCCCGGCGAGTGGTACGTGATCCACAGCTACGCCGGCTACGAGAACCGGGTGAAGCAGAACCTCGAGACCCGCATGACCACCCTGAACATGGAGGAGTTCATCTTCCAGGTCGAGGTGCCCATGGAGGAGGTCGTCGAGATCAAGGGCGGCCAGCGCAAGCGGGTCAAGCGCAACAAGTTCCCCGGCTACGTGCTGGTCCGGATGGACCTGACCAACGAGTCCTGGGGCGTGGTGCGCAACACCCCGGGCGTGACCGGCTTCGTCGGCAACGCCCACGAGCCGTACCCGCTGACCCTGGACGAGGTCGTGAAGATCCTGCTCGAGGAGCAGCCCGAGGAGGTCAGCGGCAAGCAGAAGGCGCCGGCCGAGGTCAAGGTGCTGGACTTCGAGGTCGGGGACTCGGTCACCGTCATCGACGGCCCGTTCGCCACGCTGCAGGCCACGATCAACGAGATCAACGCCGACTCGCAGAAGGTCAAGGGCCTGGTGGAGATCTTCGGCCGGGAGACCCCGGTGGAGCTGAGCTTCAACCAGATCCAGAAGAACAGCTGAGGTCCGGCTCCGCCAAACGGATGACCGATTCTCATGCTGCTTTCGCAGGCAGCTGACAGGGCGCTCCCCATACGGTGGAGCGCCCTTAACGTTCCCTGAAGATTCCGTGGGGGGATCTCGTGTCATTCCGCATGTCCAGGCGGCTGTCCGCGGCCGCCGTCGTGTCCGCCTCGCTGGTCGCGCTGGCGCTCGCGCCGCAGGCCGGCGCCACCGTCGGCGGCGTCCCGGCGCACAGCCCGCTGACCATCAGCCACACCAACGGCTCCCTGGAGACGGTCGGCGGGGGGAGCACCTCGGTGCCCTGGGCCGGCACCGACGTCTCCTGGTCGCCCGACGGCAGCAAGTACGCCTTCAGCGCCAACGGCCAGATCTACACCGCGAACGCCGACGGCTCCAGCCTGAAGGCGGTGGCCCGGCTGGCCGCCGCCGACGCCCAGCCGGTCTGGACCTACGGCGGCGAGCTGCTGGTCTTCGCCGGCTGGGACCCGGCCGCGGGCGGCGCCTCCGGCCCGACCCAGCTGATGGCAACCTGGTCCAACGGCTCGGCCGCCGGCAACGGCACGCCGGTGTCCTGGCCGCTGCCGAAGGCCTCGAGCCCGGCGGCCGCCGACTCGGCCCCGGACTTCGGCGGCGACACCCTGGCCTTCGCCCGGTCCCAGAACGGGTCCTCGGCCGGGATCTGGGTCCGCGACGAGACCGGGGACTTCGTCCCGTACCAGGTCGCGGCCACCGGCACCGCGCCGAGCGTGTCCCCGGACGGCAAGACGGTCGCGTTCGTGCAGGCCGACAAGGACAACGTGCCGCAGATCTGGACCGTCCCGGCCGCGGCGCCCTCCGGCGGGCTGGCCACGCCGGTCCAGCAGACCTTCGCCGCCACCGGGGTCAAGGTCGCCAACCCGGTGTTCTCCCCGGACGGCAAGACGATCGCCTTCGACGAGACCTCGGCCGGCACCAGCCAGGTGCGCTGGGTCGCGCTGAACACCGACCCGAAGGCCACGGCCAACGCCGAGACCACGATCTCCGTCTCGGGCGCGCTGAGCGGCGGCGAGCACCTGTCCTACCGGACCGAGTTCGCCAAGCCGGTGGTGCGGCTGGCCGGCGCGGACCGCCTGGGCACCGCGACCGCCGTGTCGCAGGAGGGGTGGCGGAACAACGGCGACACCGCCGATGTGAGCCGTTCGCAGGCCGACGTCGCCGTCCTGTCGCGCGACGACCTGCCGGCCGACGCGCTGGCCGGCTCGGCGCTGGCCGCGCGGAAGAACGGTCCGCTGCTGCTGACCAAGAGCGGATCGCTGTCGCCGCAGGCCGCCGCCGAGCTCAAGCGCATCTTGCACCCGGGCGCCACCGTCTACCTGCTGGGCGGCACGCAGGCGCTGTCCCCGGCGGTCGAAGCGGCCGTGCACGCGCTGGGCTTCAGCCCGGCGCGGATCGCCGGCAGCACCCGGTACGACACCGCGGTGCGGATCGCCGACACCATGACCGCCAAGCCCAGCGAGATCCTGCTGGCCACCGGCCAGGACTTCGCCGACGCGCTGTCCGCGGGCGCCGCGGCCGGCGCGAACTACGGCTCGGTGGTGGTGCTCACCGACGACACCAGGATGCCGACCGAGACGGCCGCGTACCTGCACCACTTCGGGACCGACTTCGGGCCGAGCTCCAGCATCTTCCTGGCCGCGGTCGGCGGCCAGGCGCTGAAGGCGCTGGACTCCACGCAGCAGGGCTACTGGCGCCTGCCGCTGGTCGGCAACGACCGGTATCAGACCTCGTTCAAGGTGGCGAACACGTTCTTCCCGGCGCTGGACGCCGTCGGCGTGGCCACCGGCGCGGCCTGGCCCGACGCGCTCTCCGGCGGGGCGGCGATGGGCACCCAGGGCGGTCCGCTGCTGCTGGTGAACCCGGCGACCGGGCTCTCCGGCCAGGACATCGCGCTGTTGGACGCGAACCGGGGCGAGCTGTACTCCGGCTTCGTCTTCGGCGGGACCGTGGCGGTGCCGGCCGGTATCGACAGGCAGCTGGCGCAGGCGATCGCCGGCCCGCTGGGCGCCGTCGACGGCAGCGGGCACCGGCTGGCCGCCGCGTCGGCGGACGGGGCCGCCGGGACGCTGTCGCCGCGGGACGCGGCGGGGCTGCGGTCGGCGCTGCCGGGCGGCGGGGCGTTGAAGCTGACGCCGAGCCGGCCGTAGTTCCTCCGGTCCGAGGCCCCCGCACCGGTGCTGACCGGGGCGGGGGCCTCGTCCTGTCCGGGGCATACCGGCCGGTCCGGTAAGCTTGACGGCTGTTGCCCATGGCAACGTGTCTCCGCCGTGCCCTTGGTAGGGGTTATCGGCGACGTCTACAGAAACGAGTTCGGGAATGCCTCCCAAGAAGAAGCTCACCGCGGTCATCAAGCTCCAGATCAAGGCCGGTATGGCGAACCCGGCCCCGCCCGTCGGCCCGGCTCTGGGCCAGCACGGCGTGAACATCATGGAGTTCTGCAAGCAGTACAACGCGGCCACCGAGGCCCAGCGCGGCCAGGTCGTCCCGGTCGAGATCTCGGTGTTCGAGGACCGCTCCTTCACCTTCATCACCAAGACCCCGCCGGCCGCGAAGCTGATCCTGAAGGCCGCGGGCATCGAGAAGGGCTCGGGCGTCCCGCAGAAGGACAAGGTCGCGACGCTGACCCAGGCCCAGGTCCGGGAGATCGCCGAGACCAAGATGCCGGACCTGAACGCCAACGACGTCGAGGCCGCGATGAAGATCATCGCCGGCACCGCGCGCTCGATGGGCGTCATCGTCTCGGACAGCTGAGCCTTCCGGCTCGGCGGCTCAGCCGGTCGTACGGCCGGCCGAGCCCGCGTCACCAGCAGTAGTGGCAGAGCCGCGCGCGGCTCGTGAAGACCACATCTCACCAGCTCAAGGAGAGCAGCAATGAAGCGCAGCAAGGGCTACCGCAACGCCGCGGCGAAGATCGACGCCGACGAGGTCTACACCCCGCTGGCGGCCATCCGCCTGACCAAGGAGACCTCGGTCACCAAGTTCGACAGCTCCGTCGAGGTCTCGATGCGCCTGGGCATCGACCCCCGCAAGGCCGACCAGATGGTCCGCTCCACGATCGTGCTCCCGCACGGCACCGGCAAGACCGCCCGCGTGCTGGTCTTCGCCCAGGGCGACAAGGCCGAGCAGGCCCGCGAGGCCGGCGCCGACATCGTCGGCTCCGACGAGCTGATCGACGAGGTCGCCAAGGGCCGCCTGGACTTCGACGCGGTCGTGGCGACCCCGGACCTGATGGGCAAGGTCGGCCGCCTGGGCCGGGTGCTCGGCCCGCGTTCGCTGATGCCGAACCCGAAGACCGGCACCGTCACCGCCGACGTGGTCAAGGCCGTCAACGACATCAAGGGCGGCAAGATCGAGTTCCGCGCCGACCGCCACTCGAACCTGAACTTCATCATCGGCAAGGTGTCCTTCTCCGAGCAGCAGCTCGCCGAGAACTACGCCGCCGCCCTGGAGGAGGTGCTCCGCGTGAAGCCGAGCGCCGCCAAGGGCCGCTACCTGAAGAAGATCACGTTCGCCACGACCATGGGCCCCGGCATCCAGGTCGACGCCAACCGCGTGCGCAACGTCGCGACCGACGACGAGGCGTGAGTTCCGGCCGGTAGGCCGTGACGACCGGGCCCCTGTTCCTTCGGGACGGGGGCCTTCGGCGTGTCCGGGGCCGGAGGAGGGCTAGCCCCTAAGGGTCGGCGCGGGTGCTGTTCCCGCATCAGTGCCGCGCTTCCGGCCGCCGCCGTAACGCGGTCAGAACCACCCCCACCCCCGTGCTAATCTTGACGCAGCCGAAGACCGCTGGTCGCTGCTCCGAGCCGAACGGCCCGGACCAGTCGAAGGCCTCCTCACGGAGCGACCCGCCGAGGCGCGATTAGTGAAGCAGTTGCCGCCCCTGGGGGCGGGGTACCGACTCGTGACGCCCGCGCTGACGCGCCGGGCGTTTTTTGTTTGAGGCTGGAGTCGGCTCTGACACCCCGGAAGGAGGCCCGTATGGCGAGGCCTGACAAGGCGGCTGCGGTCGCCGAGATCGCGGATCACTTCCGCGGCTCGAACGCCGCCGTGCTGACCGAGTACCGCGGGCTCACTGTCGCGCAGCTGAAGGAGCTTCGGCGCGCGCTCGGTGCGACCACGGACTACGCCGTGGTGAAGAACACGCTGACCAAGGTCGCTGCTCGCGAGGCCGGTATTGACGGTCTGGACGAGTCGGCGCTGAAGGGTCCCTCGGCCATCGCCTTCATCAAGGGCGACCCGGTCGAGGCTGCCAAGGGTCTTCGTGACTTCGCCAAGGCGAACCCCCTTCTGGTGATCAAGGGCGGGGTGATGGAGGGCAAGACCCTCACCCCGGCCGACATCACCAAGCTCGCGGACCTTGAGTCCCGCGAGGTTCTGCTGGCCAAGGCGGCCGGCGCGATGAAGGCGTCCCTCGCGAACGCGGCGGCGCTCTTCCAGGCTCCTTTGTCGAAGGCCGTCCGCACCGTGGACGCGCTGTCGGCCAAGAAGTCCGCCGACGCCTGATAGGCACCCGGCAAAACCTAGCTAGAACTCACTTAGAGAAAGGACGCCTATCATGGCGAAGCTCAGCAACGACGAGCTGCTCGAGGCTTTCAAGGAGATGACGCTGATCGAGCTCTCCGAGTTCGTGAAGCTGTTCGAGGACACCTTCGACGTCGTGGCCGCCGCCCCGGTCGCCGTCGCCGGCCCGGCCGGCCCGGCCGCCGCCGCCGAGGCCCCGGCCGAGCAGGACGAGTTCGACGTCATCCTCGAGGGTGCCGGCGAGAAGAAGATCCAGGTCATCAAGGTCGTGCGCGAGCTGACCTCGCTGGGTCTGAAGGAGGCCAAGGACCTCGTCGACGGCGCTCCGAAGCCGCTGCTGGAGAAGGTCAACAAGGAGACCGCCGAGAAGGCCAAGGCCGCTCTGGAAGAGGCCGGCGCCGGCGTCTCCGTGAAGTAGTTCTTCTTCACGGCGCGAGCCATTCGAAGGACCCCCGGGGTTTCCCCGGGGGTCCTTCGCGTTCCGGGCGTGACCAGTGTGATCACCGTGCGCGGCGGGCTTGCGACAGCACTGATCCCCGGACGCCTCTTGACGTCGGCCCAGCTACGCGGGATTCTGCGGTACGTCAGCCCCATACAGCTGACCCCTGGAGGCCACGGCAGCGCGAGGCAGGGCCCGGGGAAGAAAAAAGGTGCGAAGGACGGACGCGGGGCCCGTGTCGGCGGCGACAACCGTCGGTCGATCCGGCTAGTCTGTCCGTCTGTTGCCCGACGCGTCGGGGCCCCGGAGACGGGGCCGGCCGACCCGCGTCAGGCCTATTCAGGCACGGGCTGGACAGGCGTGGCCAAGATGGCTACACTGTTCGTTTGCGCTGCCTTTCTGCATGCCTTGTTCTGTCAACGGCCTCGTGAAACCCCGTCCACCACCCGGCACCGGTGCCCATTACACCGCCGCCGACCTGGGGTTTCGCTGAATCCGTCGGCGGGTAGGGATACAGGTCCACCGGTAGCGCTAAGGACAGCCAGTCCAGTCCGAGCCCCGGAAGGACCCCTCTTGGCCGCCTCGCGCACCGCCCAGAACATCACCAAGAACGCCGCCCGCCGCATCTCCTTCGCGAAGATCAAAGAGCCGCTCGAGGTTCCGAACCTGCTCGCGCTGCAGACGGAGTCCTTCGACTGGCTCGTCGGCAACGCCACCTGGAAGGGTCGCGTTTCCGAGCAGCAGGCCGCCGGCCTCGACGTGCCCACCACCTCCGGTCTGGAGGAGATCTTCGAGGAGATCTCCCCGATCGAGGACTTCCAGGGCACCATGTCGCTGACGTTCCGCGACCACCGCTTCGAGCCCGCGAAGTACTCCATCGACGAGTGCAAGGACCGCGACTTCACCTTCGCCGCCCCGCTGTTCGTGACCGCCGAGTTCACGAACAACGAGACCGGCGAGATCAAGAGCCAGACCGTGTTCATGGGCGACTTCCCGCTCATGACCAACAAGGGCACCTTCATCATCAACGGCACCGAGCGTGTCGTGGTGACCCAGCTGGTGCGCTCCCCGGGTCTGTACTTCTCGCAGGACATCGACAAGACCTCCGACAAGGACGTCTTCAACGCCAAGATCATCCCGAGCCGGGGTGCCTGGCTGGAGTTCGAGATCGACAAGCGCGACATGGTCGGCGTGCGCGTCGACCGCAAGCGCAAGCAGCACGTCACCGTGCTCCTGAAGGCCCTGGGCTGGGACGACGCCCGGATCCTGGAGGAGTTCGGCGAGTACGAGTCCATGCGCCAGACGCTGGAGAAGGACCACACCGCCGGCCAGGACGAGGCGCTGCTGGACATCTACCGCAAGCTGCGCCCGGGCGAGCCGCCGACGCGCGAGGCGGCCCAGACCCTGCTGGACAACCTGTACTTCAACCCCAAGCGCTACGACCTGGCCAAGGTCGGCCGCTACAAGATCGACAAGAAGCTGGGGCAGGCCAGCGGCATCGACAACACGGTGCTCACCGAGGACGACATCGTCAACGCGATCAAGTTCCTGGTGAAGCTGCACGCCGGCGAGACCGAGATGGACCCGCAGGTCGAGGGCGCGCCCTCGGTCGTCGTCGAAGAGGACGACATCGACCACTTCGGCAACCGCCGTCTGCGCAGCGTCGGCGAGCTGATCCAGAACCAGGTCCGCACCGGCCTGGCCCGCATGGAGCGCGTCGTCCGCGAGCGCATGACCACGCAGGACGTCGAGGCCATCACGCCGCAGACGCTGATCAACATCCGGCCGGTCGTGGCCTCCATCAAGGAGTTCTTCGGCACCAGCCAGCTCTCGCAGTTCATGGACCAGACCAACCCGCTGTCCGGTCTGACCCACAAGCGCCGGCTGAACGCGCTGGGCCCCGGCGGTCTGTCCCGTGAGCGGGCCGGCTTCGAGGTCCGCGACGTGCACCCCTCGCACTACGGCCGCATGTGTCCGATCGAGACGCCGGAAGGCCCGAACATCGGCCTGATCGGCTCGCTGGCCTCCTACGGCCGGATCAACGCCTTCGGCTTCATCGAGACCCCGTACCGCCGGGTCGTCGACGGCAAGGTCACCGACCACATCGACTACCTCACCGCCGACGAGGAGGACCGGTACGTCGTGGCCCAGGCCAACGCCCCGGTCCGGGACGACGGCTCCTACACCGACGAGCGCGTGCTGTGCCGCCGCAAGGGCGGCGAGATCGAGATGATGGCCCCGGCCGACATCGACTACATGGACGTCTCCCCGCGCCAGATGGTGTCCGTCGCGACCGCGATGATCCCGTTCCTGGAGCACGACGACGCCAACCGCGCCCTGATGGGCGCGAACATGATGCGCCAGGCCGTGCCGCTGCTGCAGTCGGACTCGCCGTTCGTCGGCACCGGCATGGAGTACCGCTGCGCGGTCGACGCCGCCGACGTGGTGACCGCCGACAAGGGCGGCGTGGTGACCGAGGTCTCCGCCGACCTGGTGACCGTCGCCAACGACGACGCGACCACCAGCGTCTACCGGATCGCCAAGTTCCGCCGCTCCAACCAGGGCACCTCCTTCAACCAGAAGGTGATCGTCGCCGAGGGCGAGCGGGTCGAGGTCGGCTCGGTGCTGGCCGACGGCCCGTGCACCCAGGACGGCGAGATGGCCCTGGGCAAGAACCTGCTCGTGGCGTTCATGCCGTGGGAGGGCCACAACTACGAGGACGCGATCATCCTGTCGCAGCGCCTCGTGCAGGACGACGTCCTGTCCTCGATCCACATCGAGGAGCACGAGGTCGACGCCCGGGACACCAAGCTGGGCCCGGAGGAGATCACCCGGGACATCCCGAACGTCTCCGAGGAGGTCCTGGCCGACCTCGACGAGCGCGGCATCATCCGGATCGGCGCCGACGTCGTCCCCGGCGACATCCTGGTCGGCAAGGTCACGCCCAAGGGCGAGACCGAGCTCACCCCCGAGGAGCGGCTGCTGCGCGCGATCTTCGGTGAGAAGGCCCGCGAAGTCCGCGACACCTCGCTGAAGGTGCCGCACGGCGAGCAGGGCAAGATCATCGGTGTCCGCATCTTCGACCGCGACAGCGGCGACGAGCTCCCGCCGGGCGTCAACCAGCTGGTCCGGGTGTACGTGGCGCAGAAGCGCAAGATCACCCACGGTGACAAGCTGGCCGGCCGGCACGGCAACAAGGGTGTCATCGCCAAGATCCTCCCGGTCGAGGACATGCCGTTCCTGGAGGACGGCACCCCGGTCGACATCGTGCTGAACCCGCTGGGCGTGCCCTCGCGCATGAACCCGGGCCAGGTGCTGGAGACCCACCTCGGGTGGATCGCCGCCACCGGCTGGGACATCGGCGACGGCCAGGCCGAGTGGCAGGAGCGCCTGCGCTCGATCGGCGCGGACAAGGCCGAGGCGAAGACCAAGGTCGCGACCCCGGTCTTCGACGGCGCCCGCGAGGACGAGATCACCGGCCTGCTGGGCAACACCCTGAAGACCCGCGACGGGGTCCGCCTGGTGGACAGCACCGGCAAGGCCCGGATGTTCGACGGCCGCTCCGGCGAGCCGTTCCCGTACCCGATCTCGGTCGGCTACATGTACATCCTGAAGCTGCACCACCTGGTGGACGACAAGCTGCACGCCCGCAGCACCGGCCCCTACTCGATGATCACGCAGCAGCCGCTGGGCGGTAAGGCCCAGTTCGGCGGCCAGCGGTTCGGCGAGATGGAGGTGTGGGCGCTGGAGGCCTACGGCGCCGCGTACGCGCTGCAGGAACTGCTCACCATCAAGTCCGACGACGTGCTCGGCCGCGTGAAGGTCTACGAGGCCATCGTCAAGGGCGACAACATCCCCGAACCCGGCATCCCCGAGTCCTTCAAGGTGTTGATCAAGGAAATGCAGTCGCTGTGCCTGAACGTCGAGGTGCTCAGCAAGGACGGCACCATGATCGAGCTGCGCGACACCGACGAGGACGTCTTCCGGGCGGCCGAGGAACTGGGCATCGACCTGAGCCGGCGTGAGCCGTCCAGTGTCGAAGAGGTCTGATCGAACGAGTCATCGAGGAGGATAGAAACCATATGCTTGACGTCAATTTCTTCGACGAGCTCCGTATCGGTCTGGCGACTGCCGACGACATCCGCACCTGGTCCTACGGCGAGGTGAAGAAGCCGGAGACCATCAACTACCGCACCCTGAAGCCGGAGAAGGACGGGCTCTTCTGCGAGAAGATCTTCGGCCCCACCCGGGACTGGGAGTGCTACTGCGGCAAGTACAAGCGGGTGCGCTTCAAGGGCATCATCTGCGAGCGCTGCGGGGTCGAGGTCACCCGGGCCAAGGTGCGTCGTGAGCGGATGGGCCACATCGAGCTCGCCGCGCCCGTGACCCACATCTGGTACTTCAAGGGTGTGCCGTCCCGGCTGGGCTACCTGCTGGACCTGGCGCCGAAGGACCTGGAGAAGGTCATCTACTTCGCCGCCTACATGATCACCGAGGTCGACGACGAGCGGCGCACCCGCGACCTGCCCTCGCTGGAGGCCAAGGTCTCCGTCGAGCGCCAGCAGGTCGAGAACCGGCGCGACGCCGACGTCGAGGCCCGGCAGAAGAAGCTGGAGGAGGACCTGGCGGCCCTGGAGGCCGAGGGTGCCAAGGCCGACCAGCGCCGCAAGGTCCGCGAGGGCGGCGAGCGGGAGATGAAGCAGCTGCGCGACCGCGCGCAGCGCGAGATCGACCGCCTGGACGAGGTCTGGAGCCGGTTCAAGTCGCTGAAGGTCCAGGACCTGGAGGGCGACGAGATCCTGTACCGGGAGATGCGTGACCGCTACGGCACGTACTTCTCCGGCTCGATGGGCGCCGCGGCGCTGCAGAAGCGTCTGGAGACCTTCGACCTGGACGCCGAGGCGGAGTCGCTGCGCGACACCATCCGCAACGGCAAGGGCCAGAAGAAGACCCGGGCCCTGAAGCGGCTGAAGGTCGTCGAGGCCTTCCGCTCGACCAACAACTCGCCGTCCGGCATGGTGCTGGACTGCGTGCCCGTGATCCCGCCGGACCTGCGTCCGATGGTGCAGCTGGACGGTGGCCGCTTCGCGACCTCCGACCTGAACGACCTGTACCGCCGCGTGATCAACCGGAACAACCGCCTCAAGCGGCTGCTGGACCTGGGCGCGCCGGAGATCATCGTCAACAACGAGAAGCGGATGCTGCAGGAGGCCGTGGACTCGCTGTTCGACAACGGCCGCCGCGGCCGTCCGGTCACCGGTCCCGGCAACCGTCCGCTGAAGTCCCTGAGCGACATGCTCAAGGGCAAGCAGGGCCGGTTCCGCCAGAACCTGCTGGGCAAGCGCGTCGACTACTCGGCCCGTTCGGTCATCGTCGTCGGCCCGCAGCTCAAGCTGCACCAGTGCGGTCTGCCCAAGCAGATGGCGCTGGAGCTGTTCAAGCCCTTCGTGATGAAGCGGCTGGTGGACCTGAACCACGCGCAGAACATCAAGTCCGCCAAGCGGATGGTGGAGCGCGCGCGGCCGGTCGTGTGGGACGTGCTGGAAGAGGTCATCGGGGAGCACCCGGTGCTGCTCAACCGCGCCCCCACGCTGCACCGTCTGGGCATCCAGGCCTTCGAGCCGCAGCTGGTCGAGGGCAAGGCGATCCAGATCCACCCGCTGGTCTGCACCGCGTTCAACGCGGACTTCGACGGCGACCAGATGGCGGTGCACCTGCCGCTGTCCGCCGAGGCGCAGGCCGAGGCCCGGGTCCTGATGCTGTCCTCGAACAACATCCTGTCCCCGGCGCACGGCCGGCCGATCACCTCGCCGACGCAGGACATGGTCCTGGGCATCTTCTTCCTCACGATGGACCGTGACGGGATGAAGGGCGAGGGCCGGGCGTTCGGCTCGATCTCGGAGGCCATGATGGCCTTCGACAACCGCGAGCTGGACCTGCAGGCGCCGATCGAGCTGCGGATCTCCGAGGCCGTGCCGCCGCGCGGCTGGGTGGCGCCGGAGGGCTGGGAGACCGGTCAGCCGTTCCGCCTGAAGACCTCGCTGGGCCGCGCTCTGTTCAACGAGCTGCTGCCGCTGGACTACCCGTACGAGAACCGCGAGGTGGCCAAGAAGCAGCTCTCGGCGATCGTCAACGACCTGGCCGAGCGCTACCCGAAGGTGACCGTCGCGGCGACCCTGGACAACCTGAAGTCCGCGGGCTTCTACTGGGCGACCCGCTCCGGCGTCACGGTGTCCGTCGAGGACATCGTCGTGCCGCCGAAGAAGGGCGAGATCCTCGAGGGCTACGAGGCCCAGGCCGCCAAGATCCAGAAGCAGTACGAGCGCGGTCTGGTCACCAAGGAAGAGCGCAACCAGGAGCTCATCTCCATCTGGACCAAGGCCACGAACGACGTCGCCGACGCGATGCAGGCGAACTTCTCGAAGACGAACCCGATCTTCATGATGGTCGACTCCGGAGCGCGCGGTAACTTCATGCAGATGCGGCAGATCGCCGGTATGCGTGGACTGGTGTCGAACGCCAAGAACGAGACCATCCCGCGTCCCATCAAGGCGTCCTTCCGCGAGGGCCTGTCGGTCGTCGAGTACTTCATCTCGACGCACGGCGCCCGCAAGGGTCTGGCTGACACCGCGCTGCGCACCGCCGACTCCGGGTACCTCACCCGGCGTCTGGTGGACGTCTCGCAGGACGTGATCATCCGTGAGGAGGACTGCGGTACCGAGCGCGGCATCGTGATGCCGATCGCGTCCCGCGGCTCCGACGGCCGGCTGATCAAGGACGAGAACGTCGAGAACTCGGTCTACGCGCGCAACACCGCGGAGAAGGTCGTCGTCGAGAAGAAGACGATCCTCGACGCCGGCGTGGACCTCGGCGACGTGGCGATCGACAAGCTGATCGAGAACGGCGTGGCCGAGGTCAAGGTCCGCTCGGTCCTGACCTGCCAGTCCAAGGTCGGCACCTGCGCGATGTGCTACGGCCGCTCGCTGGCCACCGGCAAGCTGGTGGACGTCGGCGAGGCGGTGGGCATCATCGCCGCGCAGTCGATCGGCGAGCCCGGCACCCAGCTGACCATGCGCACCTTCCACACCGGCGGTGTGGCCGGTGACGACATCACGCAGGGTCTGCCGCGTGTCATCGAGCTGTTCGAGGCCCGCACGCCCAAGGGCGTGGCGCCGATCGCCGAGGCGGCCGGCCGGGTCCGGATCGAGGACACCGACAAGACCCGCAAGCTGGTCATCACCCCCGACGACCCGTCGGTGGAGGAGGTCGCCTACCCGGTCAGCAAGCGCACCATGCTGCTGGTCTCCGACGACCAGCACGTCGAGGTCGGGCAGGAGCTCACCAAGGGCACCATCAACCCGCACGACGTGCTGCGCATCCTGGGCCAGCGCCAGGTGCAGATCCACCTGGTGGCCGAGGTCCAGAAGGTGTACCGCAGCCAGGGTGTGCCGATCCACGACAAGCACATCGAGATCATCGTCCGGCAGATGCTGCGCCGGGTGACGATCATCGAGGCCGGGGACGCCGAACTGCTCCCGGGCGAGCTGGTCGAGTTCAGCCGCTTCGAGACCGAGAACCGCAAGGTGATCGCCGAGGGCGGGCACGCGGCTTCGGGTCGTCCGCAGCTGATGGGTATCACGAAGGCGTCGCTGGCCACGGACTCGTGGCTGTCGGCGGCCTCCTTCCAGGAGACCACCCGGGTCCTGACCGACGCGGCGATCAACGGCAAGTCCGACTCGCTGCTCGGCCTGAAGGAGAACGTGATCATCGGCAAGCTGATCCCGGCCGGGACCGGCATGCCGCGCTACCGGAACATCAAGGTCGAGCCGACCGAAGAGGCGAAGGCCCAGATGTACACGCTGGTGGGCTACGACGACGACTACTCGTCGTACAGCTTCGGCAGCGGCTCCGGCCAGGCGGTTCCGCTGGAGGAGTACGACTTCGGCGGCTACAGCGGCTGAGTTCGGGCGCTGATCGCGTAAAGCGCTGAAAGGGCGGTCGCTTCCCCCGTGGGGGAGCGGCCGCCCTTCGGCGTCGTCGAGGACCGGCTCAGGCGAACCCGCGCCGTGCCCAACCGCCGAACAGCCTGCGTTCCTGCTGCTTGGCCCGGACCGCGCACACGAGGCTGAAGGCGGACAGCGCGGGATCGCCGCGCAGTTCCTCGAGCCGTTGGCACAGGACCTCTTCAGCGGTCTCCTGGTGGCCGGACTCCAGTGCCCCGGCGCCCTTCAGTTCTGTCAGAACTCGATCAAGGTGCTGCTCCAGCTTCCCGGCCGGCCGGTCGACCAGCTGGGCCACATGGGAAAGCGGCAGGCCTTCGCGGTAGCGGAAGACCAAGGCCGCACGCGTGGTCACGGCCAACGCGCTGAACTGCTTCTGGAAGACTTCTTGCTCTGTCATCGTTTCCCCCGTCCTGAGGACCATTCCGTACTTAGATGCGCGAGACGTGGTTCAGGTTCCTGATGGGTACTCTGAATGTGTCGCCTGTGACCTGAAAAGCGGAGTGCCGATGAACGAGCAGCCCGAGGTCGGGCGTCCCAACTACAGCGCCGGCGGCAGCCGGCCCTCGGCCGGTCCGGTACCGCGCCAGGGCGGCGGCCACCCGCCGGAGCAGGGCGCACGGGTGGACCTGCGCGCGGTGGCCGCGATGGCGGCGGCGGCGCTGGCGTGGTCGTCGTGGACGCCGTTCTACAACCTGCCGATAGTCGTGGCTCTGGTGGCCGCGGTCCTGGCGGCCCGTTGGGGGGCGCGGGCCAAGCGGAACATACTGGCCTCGGAGGGGCGGCGGACCGGAGCCGGGATCGCGGACCTGGCGCGGCTGCTGGGGATGGCCGATCTGGCGATCCTGGCCTACCTGATCTTCCACTACTACTTCGTCGCGCACGCCGGCATCAAGGGCGTCCTCACGCTGTTGCTCACGTGACGGAGCGGGCCGGGTGGGACGCGGGAATACCTCCCGGGCCCCTGCCGTTGACCCAGGTGCCGCCGAATGTCACCCGTCCCGTTAAAAGGTCACGGACCTATGTCCGGCATGCGAGAATGAGTGGGTTCGCCGGCACGGCGGACCGTGGTGGGTCCAGGGACCGGACCAGCCGCCTTGATGGCGGCCTTCGCCGGTGCTAGGGTCCCTCCCCTCGTTTTGACCTCACAGGCATGCCCTGGGTAGGCTCGTCGCCGTGCCAGGGGTGTCCCCCCGGCTGCTCCTGCCTGCGCACCGTTCGTTCGGTGGCGTCGGCCCAAGCCGCTCGCCGTTCCGCCGGAGGCAGCAGGGGTCTGTTGGTCGCGACACACCCGACCTCGTGGACTGGACGTCCCGGGTTATACCCGGACAGGACGGACCCGGTCCCGCAGGGGTGTGTGACAAGTGGACAAGCAGGAACTCGACGCGAAACCGAGAGGTAGTAGCTCTCCACGACCGGGGTCGCCCACGTGGAGCCGTAGAAGGAAAGGGAAGGCCAGCACCTAGTGCCTACCATTCAGCAGTTGGTCCGCAAGGGCCGGCAGGACAAGGTTGTGAAGAGCAACACTCCTGCCCTCAAGGGGTCCCCGCAGCGCCGCGGCGTCTGCACCCGCGTGTACACCACCACGCCCAAGAAGCCGAACTCGGCTCTGCGCAAGGTGGCCCGTGTGAAGCTGTCCTCCGGCATCGAGGTCACGGCGTACATCCCGGGCGTCGGCCACAACCTGCAGGAGCACTCGATCGTGCTCGTGCGCGGCGGCCGCGTGAAGGACCTGCCGGGCGTTCGGTACAAGATCGTCCGTGGCTCGCTCGACACCCAGGGCGTCAAGAACCGCAAGCAGGCCCGCAGCCGCTACGGCGCCAAGAAGGAGAAGAGCTAATGCCTCGCAAGGGTCCTGCCCCGAAGCACCCGGTCGTCATCGACCCGGTCTACAACTCGCCCCTGGTCACCTCCCTGGTGAACAAGGTGCTGCTGGACGGCAAGCGCTCCACCGCCGAGCGCATCGTCTACGGCGCCCTGGAAGGCTGCCGCGAGAAGACCGGCACCGACCCGGTGATCACGCTCAAGCGCGCGCTGGACAACGTCAAGCCGACCCTGGAAGTCAAGTCCCGCCGCGTCGGTGGTGCGACCTACCAGGTGCCGATCGAGGTCCGCGCCGGCCGCAGCACCACGCTGGCCCTGCGCTGGCTGGTCGGCTACTCCCGGCAGCGCCGCGAGAAGACCATGACCGAGCGCCTGATGAACGAGCTCCTGGACGCCTCCAACGGCCTGGGTGCCTCGGTCAAGCGCCGCGAGGACACGCACAAGATGGCGGACGCGAACAAGGCGTTCGCGCACTACCGCTGGTAACCCCGGTAGCCGAGACCGCAGAAAGTAGCTGAGCGAAATGGCCCCCAACGCCGTTGACCTGGCCAAGGTCCGCAACATCGGGATCATGGCCCACATCGACGCGGGCAAGACCACGACGACCGAGCGCATCCTGTACTACACGGGTATGAGCTACAAGATCGGCGAGGTCCACGACGGCGCTGCCACCACCGACTGGATGGAGCAGGAGCAGGAGCGTGGCATCACGATCACGTCCGCTGCTGTGACCTGTCACTGGTCGGTGGACAACGTCGACAACACCATCAACATCATCGACACGCCCGGGCACGTGGACTTCACCGTCGAGGTGGAGCGTTCGCTGCGTGTTCTCGACGGCGCGGTCGCGGTGTTCGACGGTGTCGCCGGCGTGGAGCCGCAGTCCGAGACGGTCTGGCGGCAGGCCGACCGTTACGGCGTCCCGCGCATTTGCTTCATCAACAAGCTGGACCGCACCGGTGCGGAGTTCCACCGCTGCGTCGACATGATCGTCACCCGTCTGCAGGCCACCCCGCTGGTCATGCAGCTGCCGATCGGTGCCGAGGCGGACTTCAAGGGCGTCATCGACCTGGTGAAGATGAAGGCCCTGGTGTGGAGCGCCGAGACCAAGCTGGGCGAGGCCTACGACGAGGTCGACATCCCGGACACCCACACCGAGGCCGCCGACGAGTGGCGCGGGCGTCTGCTGGAGACCATCGCCGAGGCCGACGACGAGATGATGGAGCTGTACCTGGAGGGCCAGGAGCCCACCACGGAGCAGCTGTACGCGGCCATCCGCCGCGCCACTCTGGCCGCCAAGCTGAACCCGGTGTTCTGCGGGACCGCGTTCAAGAACAAGGGCGTGCAGCCCCTGCTCGACGCGATCGTGCGCTACCTGCCCTCGCCGCTGGACGTGGAGGCCATCGACGGCCACAAGGTCGGCGACGAGGAGACGGTGCTGCACCGCAAGCCCTCCGACGACGAGCCGATGTCGGCGCTGGCGTTCAAGATCATGAGCGACCCGCACCTGGGCAAGCTCACGTTCGTGCGGGTCTACTCCGGCAAGCTGGAGTCCGGCGGCACGTACCTGAACTCGGTCAAGGGGCGCAAGGAGCGCATCGGCAAGATCTACCGCATGCACGCGAACAAGCGTGAGGAGATCGAGTCGGTGGGCGCCGGCGACATCATCGCCGTCATGGGTCTGAAGGACACCACGACCGGCGAGACGCTGTCGGACACCGCGAACCCGATCATCCTGGAGTCGATGACCTTCCCGGCCCCGGTGATCCACGTCGCGATCGAGCCGAAGACGAAGTCCGACCAGGAGAAGCTGGGCGTCGCGATCCAGCGCCTGGCCGAGGAGGACCCGTCCTTCCAGGTTCGCACCGACGAGGAGACCGGCCAGACCGTCATCTCCGGCATGGGCGAGCTCCACCTGGAGATCCTGGTGGACCGCATGCGCCGCGAGTTCAAGGTCGAGGCGAACGTCGGCAAGCCCCAGGTGGCCTACCGCGAGACCATCCGTCGCGCGGTGCCGAAGGTCGAGTACACGCACAAGAAGCAGACCGGTGGTTCGGGCCAGTACGCCTCCGTCATCATCTCGCTCGAGCCGCTTGCGGACGGCGAGCCGGGTGCCGAGGGCTACGAGTTCGTCAACGCCGTCAGCGGCGGGCGGATCCCGAAGGAGTACATCCCCTCGGTCGACGCCGGCTGCCAGGACGCGATGGAGTTCGGCGTGCTCGCCGGCTTCCCGCTGACCGGCGTGAAGGTGACGCTGCTGGACGGCAAGTACCACGAGGTCGACTCCTCCGAGATGGCCTTCAAGGTCGCCGGTTCGATGGCGTTCAAGGAAGCGGCCCGCAAGGCCGACCCGGCGCTGCTCGAGCCGATGATGGCGGTCGAGGTCACCACGCCCGAGGACTACATGGGCGAAGTGATCGGCGACCTGAACTCCCGCCGTGGCCAGATCCAGGCCATGGAGGAGCGGTTCGGTTCCCGGGTCGTCAAGGCCCTGGTCCCGCTGAGCGAGATGTTCGGCTACGTCGGGGACCTGCGGTCCAAGACGTCCGGCCGGGCCTCGTACAGCATGCAGTTCGACTCCTACGCCGAGGTTCCCCGGAACGTGGCGGAAGAGATCGTCAAGAAGGCGCGCGGCGAGTAGCCCAAGCCGTCGGGAGAGTACCGGTTGATTCCGGTCCCTCCTGAGAATCCGTAGAAACGCCGCCGGCGGAATCCATCCCCGGCGGCACCTCACCAGTCCACAGGAGGACAACGTGGCGAAGGCGAAGTTCGAGCGGAACAAGCCGCACGTCAACATCGGCACCATCGGTCACATCGACCACGGGAAGACGACGCTGACCGCGGCCATCACCAAGGTTCTGCACGACGCTCACCCGGACCTGAACCCCTACACCCCGTTCGACCAGATCGACAAGGCGCCCGAAGAGCGTCAGCGCGGTATCACCATCTCCATCGCGCACGTCGAGTACCAGACCGACGCGCGGCACTACGCGCACGTCGACTGCCCCGGTCACGCGGACTACATCAAGAACATGATCACCGGTGCGGCCCAGATGGACGGCGCCATCCTGGTCGTGGCCGCCACCGACGGCCCGATGCCGCAGACCAAGGAGCACGTGCTCCTGGCCCGCCAGGTCGGCGTGCCCTACATCGTGGTCGCGCTGAACAAGTCGGACATGGTGGACGACGAGGAGATCCTGGAGCTCGTCGAGCTCGAGGTGCGCGAGCTGCTCTCCGAGTACGAGTTCCCGGGCGACGACCTGCCGGTCGTGCGCGTCTCGGCGCTCAAGGCGCTCGAGGGCGACCCGGAGTGGACCGCCAAGCTCCTGGAGCTGATGAAGGCCGTCGACACCGCGATCCCGCAGCCGGAGCGCGAGATCGACAAGCCGTTCCTGATGCCGATCGAGGACGTCTTCACGATCACCGGTCGTGGCACCGTCGTCACCGGTCGCATCGAGCGCGGCATCGTCAAGGTCAACGAGACCGTCGACATCGTCGGCATCCGTGAGACCAAGCAGACGACGACCGTCACCGGCGTCGAGATGTTCCGCAAGCTGCTCGACGAGGGCCAGGCCGGCGAGAACGTCGGTCTGCTGCTCCGCGGCATCAAGCGCGACGACGTCGAGCGCGGCCAGGTCGTGATCAAGCCGGGCACGACCACCCCGCACACCGGCTTCGACGCCCAGGTCTACATCCTGAGCAAGGACGAAGGCGGCCGCCACACCCCGTTCTTCAACAACTACCGTCCGCAGTTCTACTTCCGGACGACCGACGTGACCGGCGTCGTGACCCTCCCCGAGGGCACCGAGATGGTCATGCCGGGCGACAACACCGAGATGGCCGTCGAGCTGATCCAGCCGATCGCCATGGAGGAGGGCCTGCGGTTCGCCATCCGTGAGGGTGGCCGCACCGTCGGTGCCGGTCGTGTGGTGAAGATCACCAAGTAAGGCCTCCGCGGCCTCACGGCCGCTGAGTGGCACTGCGGGAAGGCCCCCGGAGCTTCGAGCTCCGGGGGCCTTCCCGCGTCTACTTTCGAGTGAATTTCCTGCACGGCTCACACCCGGCACCGGTCTCAGGGGAATTAACTAGATGTCATTCCCCGAACTCGGAGGTGGGCGTGAAGTATCCCCCGCAACCCGGCGAGCCCTTCGACGCGTGGCTGGCCCGCGTCCAGCCCCTGCGCCGCCGCGACCTCGCGGCGCGGGTCGGCGACGCCGGCATCAGGCCCCTGACCCGCGAGGAGCTGGCGACCTGGCCGACGCTGTTCGCCTCGGAGCGCGAGCACAAGGCGTTCCTGGCCTGGCTTCGGCAGGAGCGGCAGCGCCATGGCCGATGAGGAGCGCGCTCCTGGCGCCGACGAGCTGATGTCGCGGTGGCTGACGGTGGGGGAGGTGCTGGGCCGGCGCGCCGGCCTGCGGGCCGGTGTGCACCGCGGACTGGAGATGGTTTCCGCCGGCGAGTATCCGCCCGCCGCGGTGCCGGCGGACGAGAATCAGGATTCCGTGCCACGGCTGGTTGCCACTGCCACTGCATCTGCTGCGCTGGTCGATGAGTATCCGCATCCCGCGCCGCGGCTGGTCGCCGTGGCCGGTGCGGCGCCGGCCGCCGGGTATCCCCCGCCCGACCTCGTCGCCGCGGACACGGCCCTGGCCTCCCGCTGGTTCACCGCGGATCCGGCGCCGGGCAAGCTCGCCGGCCGCACCGTGGTCCTGCCCTTCGTCGCGCTGGCTGAGCTGGCGACGTGGCCCGAACGCCTGTTGTGGGGCCACTCGCGGGCCGAGGACCTGAGCCGGTGGACCGATCCCGACCGGGTGCTCGGCGGCGACGACACCGTCTGCCGGATCTGGGCCCGCATCACTGTCGCGGCGCAGCGTGCGGGCCGGGCGCCGTCCTCCGACGAGGCCTGGATCGCCGCCGGCTGCCTGTCCTACGGGCTGCCGCTCGCCACCCTGACCAAGCGGCGGTACCAGTACTTCGCCGACCGGTTCGGCCTCAGGCTGCTCTAGGCCGGAGTCCCGTGCCGGGCTTCCTCACCCGTGGGCCGCCGCCATCAACTTCTCGCATTCCTCCAGCCAGCGCATGTCCACGATCGCGACCACCGGCTCGCCGGTGTCGTCCGTGACGTAGACCGGGTGGCGGGTGACGCGGGCCTCCTCGACCAGGTCGGGGAACAGGGCGCGGGCGTCGTCGAGGGTGTAGGCGGCTTCCATGGCGTGACCGTATGCCGCACCCCGCCGGGAATCGCGGATCGACACGTTTGGCCAAGCGTCTTGAACAAATGTCTTGCACGAATGTCCAAGACGATTGTACAGTCGGGTCATCAACCACGGCAGGGCAGGGAATCCAAGGAGCAGGCCATGAAGAACACCCGCAGCATCCTGATATCCGGCGCCGGCATCGCGGGCCCCGCGCTCGCCTACTGGCTCCACCGGCACGGCTTCGCGGCGACCGTCGTCGAGCGCTCGGCGTTCCTGCGGGACAGCGGCGGCGCCGTCGACTTCCGCGGCGAACAGGTGAAGCTGCTCAAGGCGATGGGCATCTTCGACGCGGTGAAGGCCGCCGAGACCGCGATGGGGGACGAGGTGATCATCGACGGCGCCGGGCAGCCCGTCCTGGCCTTCTCCTCGGCCTTCTTCAGCGGCGAGGTCGAGATCGAGCGCGGCGACCTGGCGCGCATCCTCTACGACGCCACCCGCGACTACACCGACTACGTCTTCGGCGACCGGATCGTCGGCCTGGAGCAGGGCGCCGACGGCGTCCGGGTGACCTTCGCCGGCGGCGCCGTCGCGGACTACGACCTGGTGGTCGGCGCCGACGGTCTGCACTCCGGGGTCCGCCGCCTGGCCTTCGGCCCCGAGGAGCGGTTCCGCAAGGACCTGGGCTGGGCCATAGCCGGCTTCACGGCTCCGAACGACCTGGGCCTGGACCACGAGGGCCGCATCTACAACGTCCCCGGCTGCGGCGTGATGGCCAGCAGCGGCCGGGACCGGGACCGCATCGGCGTCGGCCTCGTCTTCCACGCCCCGGGCCTGGAGTACGACCGGCGCGACACCGCCGCGCAGAAGGAACTGGTCGCCGCGACCTTCGCCGGCGCCGGCTGGGAGACCCCGCGCCTGCTGGAGCACCTGGCGAAGGCCGACGACCTCTACTTCGACACCCTCAGCCAGATCCACATGGACAGCTGGTCGACCGGCCGGGTCGTGCTCCTCGGCGACGCCGCGTGGTGCGCCGGCCCCGGCGGCAGCGGAACCGGCATGGCGATGATGGGCGCGCACGTGCTGGCCGGCGAACTCGCCGCGGCCGGCGCCGACCACACCGCCGCGTTCGCCGCCTACGAGCGGATCCTGCGTCCGGCCGCCAAGACCGGTCAGAGGCAGGGCAAGGGCGCGGGCGGCTTCCTGGCGCCGCTGGACGCCAAGAAGATCGCAAAGCGGGACAAGATCTACAAGATGCTGAGCGGCAAACTGGCCGGCGGCTTCTTCAACTGGCTGACCGCCCGGGCGGCGAATGCGGTGGAGTACAAGGAGTATCCGACGCTGGTCGTGGCTGAAGAGGGTGTGGCGGCGAAGGGTACGGCGGCCGAGGGGATGCGCGTCGCGGCATGAGGCATGTGGGTGCCGGGCCGGTCCTGTCGAATATCGACAGTACCGGCCCGATTCCTGTCGGTGACCAGCGTCGGGGCCCCGGGATCGGCCCGCGCGCGATGTGCCCCATATCACATCTCAAAATGAATGCCTGGTTTCCCCACGCCCCGATTTCCCAAAACCCCCAGGCCTGGGCCATACTGTTGAGGTTGCCTGACCGTCCGCGCCCGATTGTGCCTCCGTTCGAGGGGAAGCAGCGGGTGCGCGGGGGCTCCCGGCCGTCCTCGGCCAGGGCTCCACTGCTGGTAGGGCACGTTCTCGCGGAATCCGGTTCTGCAGGCGAGGCGATGAGCCACGCCTACGGGATCTCCACGGTCCGCCGGGCGACACGCCCGACCGCGTGGACCGGAAGAAGCGGGCAAAGCACGACAGGCTTCGCGGGACACACAGGTTGTGGAACGCGGCAAACCCGGTGGTCAGGTGGGTCCACAACCGCCCCGACCGCCGGTCGCGTTGATGCGAGCACTCTCCGGCACCGATCGGGGAGGGCCGACGCAGACGCCGGACAACAGGTCCAAGAAAGACGAAGGATAAGGAACCAAGCAGCCATGGCGGGACAGAAGATCCGCATCAGGCTCAAGGCCTACGACCACGAGGTGATCGACTCCTCGGCGAAGAAGATCGTCGAGACCGTGATCCGCACTGGTGCGCAGGTCGCCGGCCCGGTGCCGCTGCCGACTGAGAAGAACGTGTACTGCGTCATCCGCTCGCCGCACAAGTACAAGGACTCGCGCGAGCACTTCGAGATGCGCACGCACAAGCGACTCATCGACATCCTCGACCCGACCCCGAAGACGGTTGACTCGCTGATGCGTCTCGACCTCCCCGCGGGCGTCGACATCGAGATCAAGCTCTAGGCGGCCGGCACATGGGAAAGCAGATTAAGGGCGTCCTGGGCGAGAAGCTCGGCATGACCCAGGTCTGGGACGAGAACAACCGGGTCGTCCCGGTGACCGTCGTCAAGGCCGGGCCGTGCGTGGTGACGCAGATCCGCAAGCAGGAGATCGACGGCTACGAGGCCGTGCAGATCGCCTACGGTGCCGTGAAGCCGACCAAGGTGACCAAGCCCGAGGCCGGCCACTTCGCGAAGGCCGGCGTCACGCCGCGCCGCTACACCGTGGAGATCCGGACCACCGACGCCGCCGAGTACGAGCTCGGCCAGGAGATCACCGCCGAGACCTTCACGCAGGGTCAGATCGTCGACGTCTCCGGCACCTCCAAGGGCCACGGCTTCGCCGGTGTCATGAAGCGCCACAACTTCCGGGGCCTCGGCGCGGGCCACGGCGTGCAGCGCAAGCACCGTTCGCCCGGTTCCATCGGCGCCTGCGCGACCCCCGGTCGCGTCTTCAAGGGCGTGCGCATGGCCGGCCGCATGGGCTCCGCGCGCGTGACCGTCCAGAACCTCACCGTCCAGGCCGTGGACGCCGAGAAGGGCCTGATCCTGGTCAAGGGTGCCATCCCCGGCCCCAACGGCGGGCTGGTCCTGGTCAAGACCTCGGTCAAGAAGGGAGCCTGACATGACGCAGGTTGTCTCCGTCGACCTCCCCGGCGAGATCTTCGACGTCCAGACCAACATCCCGCTGATCCACCAGGTCGTGGTGGCCCAGCTGGCCGCGGCCCGCCAGGGCACGCACAAGACCAAGACCCGCGGCGAGGTGTCCGGCGGCGGCAAGAAGCCGTACCGCCAGAAGGGCACCGGCCGGGCCCGTCAGGGTTCGACCCGCGCGCCGCAGTTCGCCGGCGGTGGCGTCGTCCACGGCCCGGTGCCGCGCGACTACGCCCAGCGCACCCCGAAGAAGATGAAGGCCGCCGCCCTGCGCGGTGCCCTGTCCGACCGGGCCCGCGACGGCCGCGTGATCGTGGTGGACGCTCTGGTGGAGGGCTCCACGCCGAACACCAAGTCCGCCGTGGCGCTGCTCAAGGGCGTGACCGAGCACAAGAACGTGCTGGTCGTGCTGCAGCGCACCGACGAGGTCTCCTACAAGAGCCTCCGCAACGTCCCGACCGTGCACCTGATCGACGTCGGCCAGCTGAACACCTACGACGTGCTCGTCAACGACGCCGTCGTGTTCACCCAGGGCGCGTACGACCAGTTCATCGCCGGTCCCGCTAAGGGGAAGTCGGCCACCGCGGTGGCGTCCTCCCTCGAAGTTGAGGGGAGCGACGCGTGAGCAGCAAGTTCGCTGACCGCTCGGTCCTGGCCCGCGACATCATCATCAAGCCGGTGGTGTCGGAGAAGAGCTACGCCCTTCTGGACCAGAACACCTACACGTTCGTCGTCCACCCGGACACGAACAAGATCCAGATCCGCGAGGCCGTCGAGGAGATCTTCGACGTCAAGGTCCTGTCGGTGAACACGATCAACCGCCAGGGCAAGCGCAAGCGCACGCGCTACGGCGTGGGCAAGCGCAAGGACACCAAGCGCGCGATCGTGACCGTGGACCCGAACCCCGGTGGCGGCAAGAAGGGCCGCATCGAGCTGTTTGGAGGGCCGGTTTCCTAATGGGCATCCGTAAGTACAAGCCGACGACCCCGGGCCGTCGCGGCTCCTCGGTCGCCGACTTCGTCGAGATCACCCGGAGCACCCCGGAGAAGTCGCTGGTCGTCCCGGTCCACAGCAAGGGCGGTCGCAACAGCACCGGCCGTGTGACCGTGCGCCACCAGGGCGGCGGCCACAAGCGGGCCTACCGTCTGATCGACTTCCGCCGCAACGACAAGGACGGCGTGCCGGCCAAGGTCGCTCACATCGAGTACGACCCGAACCGCACCGCCCGCATCGCGCTGCTGCACTACGCGGACGGCGAGAAGCGCTACATCCTGGCTCCGAAGAACCTGAGCCAGGGCGACCGGATCGAGAACGGTCCCGGCGCGGACATCAAGCCCGGCAACAACCTGCCGCTGCGCAACATCCCGACCGGTACCACGATCCACGCGATCGAGCTCCGCCCCGGCGGCGGCGCGAAGATCGCCCGGTCGGCCGGCGCGAGCGTGCAGCTCGTGGCCAAGGACGGCCCGTTCGCGCAGCTGCGCATGCCCTCCGGCGAGATCCGCAACGTCGACCTGCGCTGCCGCGCCACGGTCGGCGAGGTCGGCAACGCCGAGCAGTCGAACATCAACTGGGGCAAGGCCGGCCGCATGCGCTGGAAGGGCAAGCGCCCGACCGTCCGCGGTGTCGCGATGAACCCGATCGACCACCCGCACGGTGGTGGTGAGGGCAAGACCTCCGGTGGCCGCCACCCGGTGTCCCCGTGGGGTCAGAAGGAAGGCCGTACCCGCAAGCCGGGCAAGGCCTCCGACAAGTACATCGTCCGCCGTCGCAAGACCAACAAGAAGCGCTAGGAGGAGGTTTAGATGCCGCGCAGTCTCAAGAAGGGTCCCTTCGTGGACGGCCACCTGATGAAGAAGGTGGACGCCCAGAACGCGAAGAACACCAAGAACGTCATCAAGACCTGGTCCCGGCGCTCGATGATCGTGCCGGACATGCTGGGTCACACCATCGCCGTGCACGACGGCCGCAAGCACGTCCCGGTGTTCATCACCGAGGCCATGGTCGGCCACAAGCTGGGCGAGTTCTCCCCGACCCGCACGTTCAAGGGTCACGTGAAGGACGATCGGAGGTCGCGCCGTGGCTGAGAACAAGGCCAAGGACCTCGCGGGCAATGAGGCCATTGCCCAGGCGAAGAACATCCGCATGACCGCCATGAAGGTGCGCCGCGTCGTGGACATGGTCCGCGGCCAGGACGTCGAGCAGGCGCTGGACACCCTGCGCTTCGCGCCGTACGCCGCCGCCGAGCCGGTCTTCAAGTGCGTCGCGTCGGCTGCCGCCAACGCGCGCAACAACAAGCAGCTCCGCGGCTCGCTGGTGATCAGCGAGGCGTACGTGGACGAGGGCCCGACCCTGAAGCGGTTCCGGCCGCGCGCCCAGGGCCGCGCCTACCGCATCCGCAAGCGGACCTCGCACATCACGATCGTGGTCCAGGAGACCGCGGGCGTCGCGCAGAAGGGCAGGACCCGATAGTGGGCCAGAAGGTTAACCCGCATGGGTTCCGCCTCGGCATCACCACGGACTTCAAGTCCCGGTGGTACGCCGACAAGCTGTACAAGGACTACGTCAAGGAAGACGTCGCGATCCGCCGCCTCATGACCGAGGGCATGGACCGCGCCGGCATCTCCAAGGTGGAGATCGAGCGCACGCGTGACCGCGTCCGCGTCGACATCCACACGGCGCGTCCGGGCATCGTCATCGGCCGCCGCGGCGCCGAGGCCGACCGCATCCGCGGCAAGCTCGAGAAGCTCACCGCCAAGCAGGTCCAGCTGAACATCCTCGAGGTGCGCAACCCCGAGAGTGACGCCCAGCTGGTCGCGCAGGGCATCGCGGAGCAGCTGGCCCAGCGCGTGGCGTTCCGCCGCGCGATGCGCAAGGCGATCCAGTCTTCGATGAAGGCCGGCGTCAAGGGCATCAAGGTCCAGGTCTCCGGTCGTCTGGGCGGCGCCGAGATGAGCCGCTCGGAGCAGTACCGCGAGGGCCGCGTGCCCCTGCACACGCTGCGGGCGAACATCGACTACGGCTTCTACGAGGCCAAGACCACCTTCGGCCGCATCGGCGTGAAGGTCTGGATCTACAAGGGCGATGTCACCTCGCTGTCGGCGCAGCGTGCGCTGAACGCCGCCGAGGCCCGTGCCGGGCGTCCGCAGCGTGACGGCGACCGCCGTGGCGGCGGCCGCGACGGCGGCGGCCGTCCCCCGCGCCGTGACGGCGGCGGCGGCGGTGGCCGCGGTCCGCGTCGCGACGGCGGCGGCGGCGGTGGCGGCCAGCAGTCCCAGGCTCCGGCCCAGGCTGCCGCTCCGGCCGAGGCTCCGGCCGCGGCCCCTACCGAGTCTAAGGAGGCGTGATGCTGATCCCTCGGCGGGTCAAGCACCGCAAGCAGCACCACCCCGGTCGCTCGGGCGCCTCCAAGGGCGGCAACAACCTGGCGTTCGGCGAGTACGGCATCCAGGCGCTGACCCCGGCGTACGTGACCAACCGGCAGATCGAGTCCGCCCGTATCGCCATCAACCGGCACATCCGCCGTGGTGGCAAGGTGTGGATCAACATCTACCCGGACCGTCCGCTGACCAAGAAGCCGGCCGAGACCCGCATGGGTTCCGGTAAGGGTTCGCCCGAGTGGTGGGTCGCGAACGTCAAGCCCGGCCGAGTGCTCTTCGAGCTCTCGTACCCGAACGAGGAGCGCGCTCGCGAGGCCCTGCTTCGCGCGACGCACAAGCTCCCGCTCAAGTGCCGGATCATCAAGCGTGAGGCAGGTGACATCTGATGGCGACCGGGACCACCGCGCGCGAACTGCGCGAGCTCGGCGACGCCGAACTGCTGGAGAAGCTCCGTGAGAGCAAGGAGGAGCTGTTCAACCTCCGCTTCCAGCAGGCCACCGGCCAGCTTGAGAACCACGGCCGCATGCGCGCCGTGAAGAAGGACATCGCTCGCATCTACACCTTGATGACAGAGCGTGAGCTCGGCATCAGTACTGAGGAGGCGAAGTGAGCGAGCAGACGGTGGAGACCACCGAGGAGCGTGGCGCGCGCAAGGTGCGCGAGGGGTACGTCGTCAGCGACAAGATGGAGAAGACCATCGTCGTCGAGGTCGAGGACCGCAAGAAGCACCCGAAGTACCGCAAGGTCGTGCGCCGCACCACCAAGTTGAAGGCCCACGACGAGCAGAACACGGCCGGCATCGGCGACCGCGTCCTGCTCATGGAGACCCGGCCGACCTCGGCGACCAAGCGCTGGCGCCTGGTCGAGGTTCTCGAGAAGGCCAAGTAACCAGTCCGTTCGGCCAGGCACAGGGACCGGCTGCCGACTGTGTGCAACGGGCGGCAGCCCCCTGTGAACCGGCACGACGAAGGAGATAGACAGTGATCCAGCAGGAGTCGCGGCTCCGGGTCGCCGACAACACGGGTGCGAAGGAAATCCTCTGCATCCGCGTGCTCGGTGGCTCCAGCCGCCGCTACGCCGGAATCGGCGACGTCATCGTCGCCACGGTGAAGGACGCTCTGCCCGGCGCGGGCGTCAAGAAGGGCGACGTCGTCAAGGCCGTCATCGTGCGCACCGTCAAGGAGCGCCGGCGTCCCGACGGCTCGTACATCCGCTTCGACGAGAACGCGGCCGTCCTGATCAAGGACGGCGGGGACCCGCGCGGGACCCGCATCTTCGGCCCGGTGGGCCGTGAGCTGCGCGAGAAGCGCTACATGCGCATCGTCTCGCTCGCCCCGGAGGTGCTGTAAGCCATGGCGTCGCTGAACATCAAGAAGGGTGACCTGGTCCAGGTCATCACCGGTAAGGACAAGGGTCTGCAGGGCAAGGTCATCCAGGCCTTCCCGGAGACCTCGAAGGTCCTCGTCGAGGGCGTCAACCGGATCAAGAAGCACACCAAGGTCGGCCAGTCCGTCCGCGGGAGCAAGACCGGCGGCATCATCACGATCGAGGCCCCGGTCCACGTCTCCAACGTGATGCTGGTCGTCGAGCACGAGGGCGCCAAGGTCGTCACGCGCGTGGGCTACCGCCGCGTGGAGGAGGAGCGCACGCTCGCCGACGGTTCGAAGAAGACCGTCACGCGCAGCGTCCGCTACGCCAAGCGCACCGGTAAGGACATCTGACATGACCGTGACTGAGACTGAGACCTCGGTGCAGCCGCGTCTGAAGCTGCGCTACCGCGAGGAGATCGCGCCGGCGCTCAAGGAGCAGTTCGGCTTCCCGAACGTCATGCTGATCCCCGGTCTGACCAAGATCGTGGTCAACATGGGCGTGGGCGACGCCGCCCGCGACTCCAAGCTGATGGACGGCGCCGTCCGCGACCTCGCGGCGATCACCGGCCAGAAGCCGACCGTCACCCGGGCCCGCAAGTCCATCGCGCAGTTCAAGCTGCGCGAGGGCCAGCCCATCGGTGCGCACGTCACGCTGCGCGGGGACCGGATGTGGGAGTTCTGCGACCGGCTGGTGTCGATCGCGCTGCCCCGTATCCGCGACTTCCGTGGTCTGTCGCCCAAGCAGTTCGACGGCCGTGGCAACTACACGTTCGGTCTGAACGAGCAGTCGATGTTCCACGAGATCGACCAGGACAAGATCGACCGCGTGCGCGGCATGGACATCACCGTCGTGACGACCGCTCGCAACGACGATGAGGGTCGCGCCCTGCTGCGTCTCCTCGGATTCCCGTTCAAGGAGGCGTGAGCAAATGGCGAAGAAGGCCCTGATCAACAAGGCTCTCGCGAAGCCGAAGTTCAAGGTGCGCGGCTACACCCGCTGCTCCAAGTGCGGCCGTCCGCACTCGGTCTACCGCAAGTTCGGCCTGTGCCGGGTTTGCCTGCGCGAGATGGCGCACGCCGGCGAACTGCCGGGCGTCACCAAGAGCTCCTGGTAACTACTACACGCCGCAGGTCCCTGCGTATGTGCGCTCTTGTCGGAGAGCGTGAGCAGCGCAGGGATACCACGGCGAGGAAGGCCTGAAGGCCAAGCTATGACCATGACCGACCCGATCGCGGACATGCTCACCCGGCTGCGGAACGCCAACTCGGCGTACCACGACCAGGTGACCATGCCGTCGAGCAAGATCAAGACGCACATCTGCGAGATCCTCAAGCAGGAGGGCTACATCGCCTCCTGGAAGGTCGAGGACGCGGAGGTGGGCAAGTCCCTCACCATCGAGCTGAAGTTCGGCCCGAACCGTGAGCGCTCCATCGCGGGCATCAAGCGCATCTCCAAGCCGGGTCTGCGCGTGTACGCGAAGAGCACCAACCTGCCGAAGGTCCTCGGGGGCCTCGGTGTCGCCATCATCTCGACTTCGACCGGTCTGCTGACCGACCGTCAGGCGGCGCGCAAGGGCGTCGGCGGCGAAGTCCTCGCCTACGTCTGGTAAGGGAAGGAGGAGAAGCAATGTCTCGTATTGGACGACTGCCGATCCCGGTTCCCACCGGCGTCGACGTCACCATCAACGGCCAGGAAGTGACCGTCAAGGGCCCCAAGGGCACCCTGTCGCACACCGTGGTCTCCCCGATCACCATCGAGAAGGGCGACGACGGCACTCTGGTCGTCGCGCGTCCCAACGATGAGCGGGTCGCCAAGGAGCGCCACGGTCTGTCGCGCACCCTGGTCAACAACATGATCATCGGCGTGACCCAGGGCTACACCAAGAACCTGGAGATCTCCGGTGTCGGTTACCGCGTGACCGCCAAGGGCTCGGACCTCGAGTTCTCCCTCGGCTACAGCCACCCGGTGCCGGTCCCGGCTCCCGCCGGTATCACCTTCGCCGTGGAGAGCCCGACCAAGTTCTCCGTGTCCGGGATCGACAAGCAGCTGGTGGGCGAGACCTGCGCCTACATCAAGAAGCTGCGCAAGATCGACCCGTACAAGGGCAAGGGCATCAAGTTCGCCGGCGAGGTCATCCGCCGCAAGGCCGGAAAGGCTGGGAAGAAGTAATGGCTTTCGCAGTCAAGATCGGCAAGGGTCCGGCGAAGAAGCGCAACGCGGTCAAGCGCCGTCACCTGCGCGTCCGCAAGAAGGTCTCCGGCACGGCACTGCGTCCGCGCCTGGTGGTCACCCGTTCGGCGCGCCACATGGTCGCGCAGATCGTGGACGACGTCACCCGCGTGACGCTGGCGTCCGCCTCCACCATGGAGGCCGGGCTGCGCGGCGGCGAGGGCGACAAGACCGCCAGGGCCAAGGAAGTGGGCAAGCTCGTCGCCGAGCGGGCCAAGGCCAAGGGTGTCGGCACGGTCGTCTTCGACCGCGGCGGCAACAAGTACCACGGCCGGGTGGCCGCGGTGGCCGACGGCGCCCGGGAAGCGGGGCTGGAGCTGTGAGTATGCAGAGCACTAACGGAAGGAGCCTCTGATGGCTGGTCCGCAGCGCCGCGGAGGCGGCTTCGGTGGGCAGAACAACCAGGGTGGCGGCGAGGGCGGCAACAACCGCCGCGAGCGTCGTGACCGTCGCGGCGACCAGGCGCCGGTTGAGAAGTCGGCGCACATCGAGCGCGTCGTCACCATCAACCGGGTGGCCAAGGTCGTGCGCGGTGGCCGCCGCTTCAGCTTCACCGCCCTGGTGATCGTCGGCGACGGCGAGGGCACCGTGGGCGTCGGCTACGGCAAGGCGAAGGAAGTCCGCGACGCGATCGCCAAGGGTGTCGAGGAGGCCAAGAAGAATTTCTTCAAGGTCCCCCGCATCCAGGGCACGATCCCGCACCCGGTCCAGGGCGAGCGCGCCGCCGGCGTCGTTCTCCTGAAGCCGGCCTCCCCCGGTACCGGCGTCATCGCCGGCGGCCCGGTGCGCGCCGTGCTGGAGTGCGCGGGCGTCCACGACGTGCTGAGCAAGTCGCTCGGCTCGGACAACCCGATCAACATCGTCCACGCGACGGTGGCGGCTCTGAAGGGCCTGGTGCGCCCCGAGGAAGTCGCCGCCCGCCGCGGGCTGCCGCTGGAGGACGTGGCCCCGGCCGCCCTCCTGCGCGCCCGTGCCGGTGTGGGGAGCTGAGAGACATGGCCCGTTTGAAGATCACGCAGACCCGCTCCAAGATCGGGACCAAGCAGAACCACCGGGACACCCTCCGGTCGCTCGGTCTGAAGCGGATCAACGACACCGTGGTGAAGGAGGACCTCCCGCAGTTCCGCGGCATGGTCCACACCGTTCGCCACCTCGTCAAGGTCGAGGAGGTCGACTGACATGACACTGAAGGTCCACCACCTCCGCCCGGCCCCCGGCGCCAAGACCGCCAAGACCCGCGTGGGTCGCGGCGAGGGCTCCAAGGGCAAGACGGCCGGCCGCGGTACCAAGGGCACCAAGGCCCGCTACCAGGTCTCGGCCCGCTTCGAGGGCGGCCAGATGCCCCTGCACATGCGCCTGCCCAAGGCGCGGGGCTTCAAGAACCCGTTCAAGGTGACGTTCCAGGTCGTGAACCTGGACAAGCTGTCGGCGCTGTACCCGGCCGGCGGCGAGGTCACCGTCGAGGACCTGGTCGCCAAGGGCGCGGTCCGCGACAACGAGCTGGTCAAGGTGCTCGGCACCGGCGAGGTGTCGGTCGCGCTGCAGGTGAAGGCGCACGCCTTCTCCGCCTCGGCGAAGGAGAAGCTGGCTGCGGCCGGCGGCTCGGCTGAGGAGGTCTGAGCCTTAGGGTTCGGATTGGTTTGATGGGGCGCTGCCCCGGGCTTGGGCCCGGGGCAGCGCTTCTTTTTTTGGGGGTGGGGGAGCTCTTCGGGGGCGAAGGGGCTTTCTTTGTGGGTTCGGGTGTGGTTCGCAGGGTTCGGCGGGGCGCGGTTTGGTTGAGGGGCTTGTGGCGGGCTGGCTGTTCGCGTGTGCACGAGCGCGCGTGGGTCCGAGTCACTGCGCACGCGTCTGGTCTGGCGGCTGCCTGCCAGCGTTTGGTGGGTGCCTAAAGGCAGGCCTCCGGCGGGCGCTCTACAGCGGGGGTGGGCCTCGCGACCTGCTGTTTGGCGGCGGCCCGCGACTGGTCGCCTTGGTCCCGTACGTGGTGCGCCGCGTTGCCTGCTGGCGGTGTTGCTTGTGGTCGCCGTGTTCCGGGTCCGCCGAACAAAGACCTCTCTATGGTGTGCGGGATCCACCTGCCACACGGTGCTCCAGGCCGCTCCTCCGTGCCTTATATAGGTGCGGGTAAGGCGCCGGCCGATGCTTTGCGTGGCTGAATTTGAGGAATCGCCCTGCGCGTGGACCCAGCTCAGCTCGTGGCCTCGCATCGCCCGCTGGCAACCAGATGCCCATGCCGTTGGTAAGGCGTCGTCTCGGCTGCTTGTCGTGCTCCGTGCCACGCGTGCGCACCGTGTCGTGGTGCGCTTGGGGGTGCTCAATCGCAAGTCAGCGCTTCGCAGCGCTGGGCTGGCGGACTCCGCGGTGGTGGGGGGGTGCGCCGCTGGTGGCAAGGCGTGTGTCCCGCTGGTTGTGCGGGTGCTGGGGTGGGCGTCGGGGCTGATCGGGGGCTTGGTGGGTGCTTCCTGTGCCTGGCCCGACCCCGACCCCCAGTAATGCTGTGGCCACCCTGTGCCGAAGCCCCCTACCCGACGCTCGCCTTCGCCTCCCTGCTATGCGTAAGATGGCGCAGGTCGGCCATCACCCCGACCCGACCCCGTGTGCCCTCCGAGCCCCGCGTACCTGCGCAGAGCCCGCGGCGCGCGGTCATCAGGACCCTTTGACAATCTGTCGCGTCAAGGCGCAGGAGGACCATGCTCACCGCATTCGCTCGGGCGTTTCGTACGCCCGACCTGCGCAAGAAGCTGCTCTTCACGCTCGGCATCATGGCCCTGTTCCGGCTGGGCGCCCACATTCCGGCCCCGGGTGTGGACACGCATACGTTGAGCCAGTGTGTGGGGATCAGCAAGTCCAGTGGTCAGAGCAATGGTGCGCTGGGTTTGATCAACCTGTTCTCCGGCGGTGCCCTGCTGCAGCTTTCGATCTTCGCGCTGGGCATCATGCCGTACATCACCGCGTCGATCATTCTGCAGCTGCTGACCGTGGTGATTCCGCGGCTGGAGGCCCTCAAGAAGGAGGGTCAGGCGGGGCAGACGAAGATCACGCAGTACACCCGGTACCTGACCATCGGGCTGGCGATTCTGCAGTCGACCACGATGCTCACGCTGATGAAGAACAACCCGAGCGCCCTGCTGGGCCCGGGGTGCTCCGGGTCGAACGTGATCTACCCGAAGGTCGACTGGGTCGGGATGGCCGTCATGGTCATCACGCTGACCGCGGGGACCACGCTGATCATGTGGCTCGGTGAGCTCATCACCGACCGGGGTATCGGCAACGGCATGTCGCTGCTGATCTTCACCTCGATCACCGCGAACTTCCCGTCCTCGCTGTGGTCCATCAAGCAGGGCTCCACCACCATGGACGGCTGGCCGGTGTTCTTCGGCGTGCTGCTGATGGGCATGGTCATGGTCGGCGCCGTGGTGTTCGTCGAGCAGGGGCAGCGGCGGATTCCGGTGCAGTACGCCAAGCGCATGGTCGGGCGGCGGATGTACGGCGGGTCCTCGACCTACATCCCGATGAAGGTGAACCAGGCCGGCGTCATCCCGGTCATCTTCGCCTCCTCGCTGCTGCAGCTGCCGCTGATGATCGCGAACTTCACGAACCCGAACGCCCAGAAGGGGTGGGCGCACTGGGTCGACAAGGAGTTCGGGATGACCACCAACGGGTACTCGCTGACGTACTCGATCACCTACTTCCTGCTGATCCTCGGCTTCGCCTTCTTCTACGTCTCGATCACCTTCGTGCCCGACGAGATCGCGGACAACATGAAGAAGTACGGCGGCTTCATCCCGGGCATCCGGGCCGGCAAGCCCACCGCCGAGTACCTGCAGTACGTCTCGACCCGCGTGACCTGGCCCGGCGCCCTGTACCTGGCGGTGATTGCGATCGTGCCGTTCATCGCGCTGGCCGAGCTGCACGCCAGCGGGAAGTTCCCGTTCGGCGGCACGACTATCCTGATCATGGTGGGCGTGGGCCTGGAGACCGTGAAGCAGATCGAGTCCCAGCTCCAGCAGCACAACTACGAAGGATTCCTGCGGTGATGGCGGTGATGACAACGGCGTCGACGCGCCTCACCCGAAGCGGGCGGCACTCCGTCGCCCGTCCCACTGACGCCGAAGGGTTCCTCATCTAGTGCGTATCGTTCTCGTCGGACCGCCGGGTGCGGGCAAGGGCACGCAAGCCTCGTTCATCGCCTCGCACCTGGGCGTCCCGAAGATCAGCACCGGGGACATCTTCCGGGCGAACATCTCGCAGGGCACCCCGCTGGGCGTCAAGGCCAAGGAGTACCTGGACGCGGGCCAGTTGGTGCCGGACGAGCTCACCATAGACATCGTCCGCGACCGGCTCTCGCAGTCGGACGCGGCCGGCGGCTTCCTGCTCGACGGCTTCCCGCGGAACGTGGCGCAGGCCGAGGAGCTGGACAAGATCCTCGCGGACAACGGGGTCACGCCCTCGGCCGGCAAGGCCTACCTGGACGTCGTGCTCGACCTGGAGGTCGACAACGACGAGGTGATCAAGCGGATCTCCGGGCGCCGGCTGTGCCGCAACGACTCCGGGCACATCTTCCACGTCGACTACAGCCCCTCCAAGAGCGGCGACACCTGCGACATCTGCGGCGGCGAGCTCTACCAGCGCTCCGACGACGCCGAGGACGTGGTGCGCACCCGCCTGGAGGTCTACGCCGCCGAGACCGCCCCGATCATCGGCTACTACCGCGAGCAGGGTGTGCTGACCACGATCGACGCCACCGGCGAGGTCGACGTCATCACGCAGCGCGCCTTCGCGGCGGTGGACACCGCTCGCGGCTGAACGGCCGCGTACCCTCCCAGCAGTCCCTAAGGAATTCCCACACATGCACGCCCACGGTGACGACGACGGTCTGATCGAGCTGAAGACCCCGGAGCAGTTCGAGGTCATGAAGCAGGCCGGCAAGGTCGTGTCACGGACGCTGGCGCTGCTGCGCTCGGCGGTCCGGCCGGGCATCACCACCGGTGAGCTGGACCGGATCGCCGAGGAGTCCATTCGTTCGCTCGGGGCCGCGCCGTCCTTCCTGGGCTACGGCGACTTCCCCGGCTCGATCTGCGCCTCGGTCAACGAGGAGATCGTGCACGGCATCCCCGGCTCGCGCGTGCTGCGCGAGGGGGACCTGATCTCCATCGACTGCGGCGCGATCATCCCCGACGAGGCCGGGCAGGCCGTCGCCGGGCGCTGGAACACCCGGGGCTGGCACGCCGACGCCGCGATCACCGTGGCCGTCGGCGAGGTCGCCCCGGAGCTCGCCGAGCTGTCCCGGGTCACCGAGCAGGCGATGTGGGCCGGCATCAAGGCGGTGAAGGAGGGCGCCGCGCTGAACGACGTCTCCACCGCCATCGACGACTCCACCCGCTCGCACCCCCGCCGCTACGGCATCGTGCGCGACTACGGCGGCCACGGCATCGGCTCGGCGATGCACATGGCGCCGATGGTGTTCAACTACCCGGTGCGCGGTGAGCGCACGGTGCTGACCACCGGCATGGCGATCGCCATCGAGCCGATGCTGACCCTGGGCAAGAACAAGACCCGGGTGCTGGCCGACGACTGGACGGTCGTGGCCAAGGACGGCTCCTACGCCGCACACTGGGAGCACACGGTCGCGCTGACACCCGAAGGTGTCGTGGTGACCACTGCTCCGGAAGAGTGACAAGACGTGACCGACAGGGGTGACCGCGCGGCGGGGTCCGCGGTGTCCGCCGCCTGGCGGCCCTGATCCCGGCGGACGATGAAGCATGGCTCGTGACCGAGCGGCCGCCCTGGCCGCGGCAGCGCTCCTGGCGCTCGGCGCCGCAGCCGGTTGCGGCGGGTCGAAGAGTTCCGCCAAACCCGCCGCCGCCGCGCCGCAGCCCGCGGTGCCCCCGAGCACGGCCGTGCCCGGCGACCCGCCGAGCGCCCCGCCGACCGCCGCCGAACTCCGCTCCCGGCTGCTGGCTCCGGCGGACCTGCCGGCCGGCTTCGTCGCCGACGACGACAGCGAGGACGCCAACGGCGTGATGTCCTCCACCGAACCGGACTGCCGGGCGATGACCGACCTGATGAACAGCCAGGGCCACCCGGCCGGCGCGCTCGCGTCCGCCGACGCCTCCTTCACCAAATCGCAGTTCGGCCCGAACATCGCCACCGGCCTGGCCGGCTTCGCCACCCCCGAGGCCGCGCAGAAGCTGCTGGCCTCGGTCACCCAGGCGATGCGCAGCTGCACCAAGATCACCGAGACCGACAAGGACGGCAGCACCTACGACTTCCTGGTCACGCCGCTGGCCTTCCCGCCGGCCGGCGACGCCAGCGCCGCGATCCGCGTCGTCGCCGATGTCGACGACCTGCAGGCCCAGGTGGACCTGGTGCTGGTGCGCGTCGGCAGCACCCTGCTGTACGTGGCCGACACCGACTTCGGCAGCACCGACACGGAGCTGACCCAGCAGGTGGTGACGCGGGCGGTGGCGAAGGTGTCGGATCTGGCGACGCCGCGCTCCGCGCCGACGACAGTCTCAAGTCTCTGACGCAGGACGGCCCTTCGCGCGACGGCCTCTGTGCGCGGCGAAACGCCGCCAGGCGCGCACATCGCAGTGTCTTCACACCCGCGGTCTGCGCGCCCGGCTGCCTTCCCGCTCAGACGCTCAACAGCTCCTCAGAGGCCGGCACAGGGGCCTCGGCCACTCCGAACCGATCGTGCACCCCGCGCAGGGCCCGCGGCGCCCACCAGGCCCGCTCGCCGAGCAGCGCCAGCACCGCGGGCACCAGCATCATGCGGACCAGCGTGGCGTCGATCAGCACCGCGAAGGTCAGTCCGAAGCCGAACTCCAGGATCGGGGCCGCGCCGCCGGTCATGAAGCAGGCGAAGACGATCACCAGCAGTGCCGCCGCGCAGGTCACCACCCGGCCGGTGTACCGCACCCCGGTGACCACGGCCTGCCGCGCGTCCTCGCCGGCCAGCCGGGCCTCGCGGATCCGGCCGAGGATGAAGATCTCGTAGTCCATCGACAGGCCGAAGGCGACGGCGATCATCAGCGGCGGGACCGTCAAGTCCAGCGCGCCCAGACCGCCCTTGAGCCCGGAGCCGAAGACCCCTGCGAAGTGGCCCTGCTGGAAGACCCACACCGTCGCGCCCAGTGAGGCCCCGATGCTCAGCAGGTTGGTCAGCACCGCCTTGAGCGGGATCAGCACCGAGCCGGTGAACAGGAACAGCAGCACGAACACCGACACCAGCACCACGCCGGCGGCGTAGGGGAGCCGGTCGACCAGCATCTGCCGGAAGTCCACCAGATGCGCGCTGTCCCCGGTGACGTACGCGCCCTGATGCTCGTCCCGGATCGTCTGCACCAGCCCGGTCGCCACCTTGCCGTTCACCGCCCCGGCCGGCGTCAGCTGCAGCACCGCGCTGCCGTCCGGTAGCGTCTTCTGCGCGGACTGCACGACCCCCGGCAGCGACCGCAGGTGCGCCAGGTAGGCCGGCTTCGCGGCGCCTCCCTCGACCAGCACGTACAGCGGGTCGGCCGCGCTCTGGCCCGGGAAGTGCGCCACGCTCAGGTCGTACACCTGCCGCGCCTCCGAGCTTGCCGGCAGCTCGCGCGCGTCGCCGGGGCTCAGGGTCAGCGAAAGCACCGGGGTGGCCACGGTGACCAGGCCCGCGGCGATCACCAGCAGCACCGGCAGCGGACGCCGCGCCACCCCGGCCGCGAACCGCCCGAACCAGCGCCCCTCCGAGCGCTTCGGGCTCGCCGGCTTGATCCGGTGCCCGAACTTCGCGAGCAGCGCCGGCAGCAGCGTCACCGCGGCCAGCATGTCCACGGCCACCACGGCCGTCGCGGCCAGGCCCATGCTGCGCAGGAACGGCGCCGGGTACACCACGAGCCCGACCAGGCTGACCGCGACGGTGAGCCCGGAGAAGAAGACCGTGCGGCCGGCGGCCGAGACGGTGTGGCGCACGCAGTCGGCGATGTCGGGCGTGCCGACCCGCTCCTGCTTGAAGCGGGTCACCATCAGCAGGGCGTAGTCCACGCCGAGGCCCAGGCCCAGCATCGTCGTGATCTGCACCGAGTACACCGACAGGTCGGTGGCGAAGCTGAACCCGTACAGCACCAGCAGCGTGGAGGCGACGCCGCAGACCGCCAGCACCAGCGGGAGCGAGGCCGCGAGCAGCCCGCCGAACACCACCACCAGCAACAGCAGAACGATCGGCAGGGAGATCAGCTCGGCCTTGCTGGCGTCGGACTGCGCGGTGGTGTTCAGCGCGTCGCTGATCAGCGGACCGCCGCCGACCCGCACCTGGAACTCGGGCGTGGCGATGGCGCGCAGGCGTGCCTGGGTAGCCTTCAAGGCGACGTTCTCGTCGTGCGTGGAGATCCCGCTGACGAAGGTCACCGGGATCGCGACCACCTGGCCGTCGCCGGTCATGGCGGGATTCTCGACGGAGTCGGTCGCCTGGGCGACGCCCGGGATCCGGCGCAGGTCGGCCACGGCGGCGGCGACCCGGCCCTGCAGGGCGGCGTTCGCGGCGATCACCGTGCCCGGGGTCGTCGAGGTCACCAGCCCGTCGATGGCGTCGGCGCCCGGATCGATCTTGTTCAGCCGGTCGGCGGTCACCTGGGACTGGCTGCCCGGGACGTTGGCCCCGAGCCCCCCGAGCTTGCCGAACACGGTCCCGCCCAGGCCCAGCCCGACCACCAGGACCACGACCCACACGGCGACCACGGTCCCGGGCCGGCGGATGGCCAGCTCTGCAGCGTGTTTCAACATGCCCCCACTGTCCGGTGGCGGCGGGGGTCATGTGATCCCGCGCGGGAGGGGACCGGCGGACTCGGTAGATCGGGTGAGTCATCCCTCCGGAGAGGGAGTCACCAGCCCGCTGTCGTAGGCGAAGATCACCGCGTGGACCCGGTCCCGCAGCCCCAGCTTCATCAGGATGTTGCTGACGTGGGTCTTCACCGTGTGCTCGGTGACGTACAGCCGGGCGGCGATCTCGGCGTTCGAGGCGCCCCGGGCGATCAGCAGCAGCGTCTCGCGCTCGCGCGGGGTGAGCGCGTCCAGGCGGGCCGAGGGCGCGGCGGCCGGCTCGCCGGCCCGGGCCGGGCGGCGGGAGGTGACGTCGGCGATCAGCCGCCGGGTCACCGAGGGCGCCAGCAGCGAGTCCCCGGCCGCGACCACGCGGACCGCGTGCACCAGATCGTCGCGGCGGACGTCCTTGAGCAGGAAGCCGGAGGCGCCGGCGTAGAGCGCGTCGTACACGTACTCGTCGACGTCGAAGGTGGTGAGCATGAGGATCCGGCTGTCGCCCTCGGCGGTGACCTGGCGCGCGGCCTCGATGCCGTCCATCACCGGCATCCGGACGTCCAGCAGCACGACGTCGGGGCGCAGCGCGCGGGCCAGCGCCACCGCCTCGGCGCCGTCGCCGGCCTCGCCGACCACCTCGATGTCCGGCTGCGCGTCCAGGATCATCGCGAACCCGCTGCGCACCAGTTCCTGGTCGTCGGCCACCACTACCCGAATCGCCACGCCCGCTTTCTATCAGGCCCGTGTGAAGACTGTCCCGCGCCCGGTGACGGTCTGGTATCGGCCGGCCCGCTCATCCGGAGGGGATGACCGCGGTCAGCGCGAACCCGCCGGTGTCCGGCGGCGAGGTCCAGCTCAGCGCGCCGCCCACCGGCGCCAGCCGCTCGCGCAGGCCCACCAGGCCGTGGCCGCCCCCGTCGGACGCGCCCTCGGGCAGCCCGCGGCCGTCGTCCGACACGGTGATCTCCAGTGCGCTGGGCGCCCAGCTCAGCCGGACCTCGGCGCGCGAGGCCCGGGCGTGCTTGAGGGTGTTGGTGAGGGCCTCCTGCACCACACGGTAGGCCGCGGTCTCGGCACCCGGCGACAGCGGCGCGGCGCTGCCGGTCTGCTCCAGGCGCACCTGGAGCCCGGCCCTGCGGACCTGGTGCACCAGATCGTCGAGGTCGGCCAGGGTGGGCAGCGGGTCGCGACGGCCGGCGGCGTCCTGGCTGAGCGTGCCGAGCAGGCCCCGCAGCTGCGCCATGGCGTCGCGGCCGGCCGCCGAGATGGCCTCGAAGGCCGCCTCGGCCCGCTCCGGCTTGTCGCGCACCAGCAGCGGCCCGGCCTCGGCCTGCACCACCATCAGGGCGACGGCGTGGCCGACCACGTCGTGCATGTCCCGGGCGATCCGGGCCCGCTCGGCACGCAGCGCGCGGTCGGCGCGCCCCGACAGCGAGTCGCGCTCGGACTGCATCAGCACCCCGAGGAACAGCGCGGTCAGGCTCAGGGTGAAGGTGACCAGGAAGTCCTCCGGGTTGCCCCACTGCTGGTGCAGAGCCTCGGCGACGACGTTGCCGGCCATGAACACGCCGACCAGGAACGCCCGGGTCCGGCCGCGCAGCACCGCCCCGATCGTGTACTGGGTGACCAGGACCGCGTACGGGAACGGCTGGGCCGGGTGCACGGTGGCGGTGACGATCAGCGTCAGCGCGCCGGTGGTCAGGGCCGAGGGGACCGGGAGGGACTCCCGCCACAGCAGCGGCACGATGGTCAGGGTCTCCATGGCGTAGCGCCACGGTCCCCACGGCACGATGCCGGGTATGAGGTAGGTGCCGCTGTTCAGGAGCAGCACGATCAGGGCCACCATGACGTCGTTGCGCCGCGGTCGCTGCGGGCGGATCTGGAGTCTGGACAGCGCGTCCGTGCTTCGCACGTGATAGATCATGCTCCACCGGGAGTAGTCGTACCTCCCTCCGAGGGGGGATCCTGATGCGGCGAACCTGCGGTACAGTCGAGATATGTCGCGAGTCAGTTGGGGAGTCACGGAGATGACGACGCAGGGTGGGGCCTCGTTCGATCCCGATATGCGCGCCGGCGACGCCGACCGCGAGCGCCTCGTCGAGCAGCTGCGCGAGCACCATGCCGCGGGACGGCTGACGCTCGAGGAGTTCGACGAGCGCATGACCAAGGCCTACGAGGCCAAGACGTACGGAGAACTGCGCACGCTCACCCGGGACCTGCCGGTGGACCTGGCGCAGCTGAACTTCCAGCAGGCCCAGCAGCGCACCGCGGCCTCGCAGCAGCGGCCGGTCGAGGTGCGCCGCGACGGGTCCGGCCGGATGCAGATCAACATCGACAACCAGGCCATCCAGGACCGGATCAACCACCACCTGGAGCGCCACCAGGACCGCTGGCAGCGGCACCAGGAACGGCACCAGCAGCGCTGGACGCAGCAGCAGGAGCGGTGGTCGAAGGCGGCGGCCCGGCGCGGCGGGGCCCGCGGCATCGCCTCGTTCAGCTCCTGGCTGTCGCTGTCGGTGCTGCTCACCGGCATCTGGCTGGTCAGCAACCTGGCCGGCGGGCACGACTGGGGTCAGTTCTGGCCGGCCTGGCCGATCGGGATCCTGGGCGTGCTGATGCTGGCCCGGGGGATCAACCGGCGGAACTGAGGGCGGCGGCCGGCGCCGCCGCCCCCGACTGACCTCGCCAGACCGCGACCGGACGCCCGGTCGCGGTCTTCTGGTGTCCCATGCTGTCCCACGGTGTCCCCGAGGCGAACGGGCTGGGAATTTTCGCCACCCGCCCCCGGTTTTACCCTTCGCGCACACGGGGTACAAAGCCCCGGTTTCGCGTTCTGCAAGTGTTCGGCGTACACTGGCGTGTCGGCTCCGTATGGAGTGGTTCACGTGCGCCCCCGCGGCTGGGTCTATGAGCGCATCACAGCTGGACCACCACTTGCTCCTGTTGCCGGAACCGACGCGGCAGTAGACACCCTTCTGAAGGAGATTGAAGGAACTTGGCCAAAAAAGAAGGCGCCATCGAGATCGAGGGCACCATCATCGAGTCCCTGCCCAACGCGATGTTCCGCGTTGAGCTGGCGAACGGCCACAAGGTCCTCGCGCACATCTCCGGCAAGATGCGGATGCACTACATCCGGATCCTCCCGGACGACCGGGTCGTCGTCGAGCTGAGCCCGTACGACCTGACCCGCGGGCGCATCGTCTACCGCTACAAGTGACCTGTAGGGCTTCTCCCACCGCGGGAGGGGTCCCTGCCGTTCGCATCCCTATCGAGGCTCACCACGCTCATGGTGGTGGGCTGCCTTTCGGTGTTTCCGCACCGGACGACCGATACCAGTTAAGGAACCAACATGAAGGTCAAGCCCAGCGTCAAGAAGATCTGTGACAAGTGCAAGGTGATCCGTCGCCACGGCCGCGTCATGGTGATCTGCGAGAACCTGCGCCACAAGCAGCGTCAGGGCTGAGCTGAAGCTCACCGGCCGGCTCCGCAACAAGCCGGCTTGATGTAACCCGCAGCGTCCCGACCCCGCGAGCTCCCGCCATAGGGCTCGCGGATGAGACCCCCGGCCCGGAGGCCGGAGACCTGGTCAGGCACCAGGACCGGCGCTGCATCGACACCTCCGGATGAAACAGAAACAGGAGCCTGCCTGATGGCACGTCTCTCTGGTGTGGACATCCCGCGCGAAAAGCGTCTGGAGATCGCCCTCACCTACATCTACGGCATCGGCCGGACCCGCTCGCAGCAGACGTGCGCGGAGACCGGCATCAACCCGAACACGCGCGTGAAGGACCTGACGGAGGACGACCTCGTCAAGCTCCGCCAGTGGATCGACACGAACTACCGCGTCGAGGGCGACCTTCGCCGTGAGGTCCAGGCGGACATCCGCCGCAAGATCGAGATCGGCTGCTACCAGGGCGTCCGGCACCGCAAGGGCCTGCCGGTGCACGGTCAGCGCACCCACACCAACGCGCGTACGCGCAAGGGCCCGCGCAAGGCCATCGCCGGCAAGAAGAAGGCCGGCCGGAAGTAGTCCAGCCACGGACCGGACTCCATCTGGTTGTCAGTGGCACCGGACCGATCACCTCAATCAGGAGAACCCAGCACAATGCCTCCCCAGAGCCGTAAGGCCGGCGCCAAGGCTCCCAAGCTGCGCCGCAAGGAAAAGAAGAACGTCGCCCACGGGCACGCTCACATCAAGAGCACGTTCAACAACACCATCGTCTCGATCACCGACCCGCAGGGCAACGTGATCGCGTGGGCGAGCTCGGGTCAGGTGGGCTTCAAGGGCTCGCGCAAGTCGACCCCGTTCGCCGCTCAGATGACCGCCGAGGCCGCCGCCCGCCGCGCCATGGAGCACGGCATGAAGAAGGTCGACGTGTTCGTCAAGGGTCCCGGCTCCGGCCGCGAGACCGCCATCCGGTCGCTGCAGCAGACCGGCCTGGAGGTCGGATCCATCAACGACGTCACCCCTTCGCCGCACAACGGCTGCCGTCCGCCGAAGCGCCGGCGCGTCTGAGCTAGGAGAGAAGAACAAACATGGCCCGTTACACCGGCCCCGACTGCAAGCGCTGCCGCCGCGAGAAGACCAAGCTCTTCCTCAAGGGCAGCAAGTGCGATGGCCCGAAGTGCCCGATCGAGATCCGTCCCTACCCCCCGGGTGAGCACGGCCGCGGTCGCACCAAGGAGAACGAGTACCTGCTCCAGCTTCGCGAGAAGCAGAAGACCGCCCGTATCTACGGCGTTCTGGAGAAGCAGTTCCGCGGTTACTACGAGGAGGCCAACCGCAAGGGCGGCAAGACGGGTGAGAACCTGCTCCGCATCCTCGAGTCCCGCCTGGACAACGTGGTCTACCGCGCCGGCTTCGCCAAGTCCCGCGACCACGCGCGCCAGCTGGTGCGCCACGGCCACATCCTGATCAACGGCCACAAGGCGAACATCCCCTCGATGCGGGTCACCCCGAGCGACATCGTCGAGGTGCGCAAGGAGAGCCTGGAGCTCACCCCGTTCGTGGTCGCCCGCGCCGAGGCCGGCGAGCGTGCCGTGCCGGCGTGGATCGAGGTCATCCCGTCGAAGATGCGGATCCTCGTGCACTCCCTCCCGGAGCGTGCTGTCATTGACACGCAGGTCCAGGAGCAGCTGATCGTCGAGCTCTACTCCAAGTAGCAGCTCGTCTGCCGGCGAGGCGGCCTGTCCGCCTCGCCGGTGCACCATCCCGTGGCTGGTAAATAGCGGCCGGCCCAGGCAACGGAGGATCCACCGTGCTTATCGCACAGCGCCCCACCCTCACCGAGGAGATCATCGATGAGTACCGTTCGCGGTTCCTCATCGAGCCGCTGGAGCCCGGCTTCGGCTACACCCTCGGCAACTCGCTGCGCCGGACGCTTCTGTCGTCCATCCCCGGCGCCGCGGTGACGTCCATCCGGATCGACGGCGTGCTCCACGAGTTCACCACGATCCCGGGTGTGAAGGAGGACGTCACCGACCTCATCCTGAACATCAAGCAGCTGGTCGTCTCCTCGGAGATCGACGAGCCGGTGACCATGTACCTGCGCAAGCAGGGCCCGGGCACCGTCACCGCCGCCGACATCGCCCCGCCGGCCGGCGTCGAGGTCCACAACCCCGAGCTGATCATCGCCACGCTCAACGGCAAGGGCAAGCTCGAGATGGAGCTCACCGTCGAGCGCGGCCGCGGCTACGTCAGCGCGGTGCAGAACAAGCAGGCGGGCCAGGAGATCGGGCGCATCCCGATCGACTCGATCTACTCGCCGGTGCTGAAGGTCAAGTACGACGTCGAGGCCACCCGCGTCGAGCAGCGGACCGACTTCGACCGCCTGGTGCTGGACGTGGAGACCAAGCAGTCGATGCGCCCGCGCGACGCCGTGGCCTCCGCCGGTAAGACGCTGGTGGAGCTGTTCGGCCTGGCGCGCGAGCTGAACATCGAGGCCGAGGGCATCGACATGGGCCCGTCCCCGACGGACGCCGCCCTGGCCGCCGACCTGGCGCTGCCGATCGAGGACCTGGAGCTGACGGTCCGGTCGTACAACTGCCTCAAGCGCGAGGGCATCCACACCGTGGGCGAGCTCGTCGCCCGCAGCGAGGCCGACCTGCTGGACATCCGCAACTTCGGTGCGAAGTCCATCGACGAGGTCAAGGTCAAGCTGATGAGCATGGGCCTGGCTCTGAAGGACAGCCCGCCCGGATTCGACCCCTCGCTCGTGGTGGACAACCAGTACGACGAGGAAGAGGACCTGGACTCCGGCTACGCGGAGACCGAGGAGCTGTAAGGCTCCCCACCGACGGCGCGCACCCTGCGCGCCGTCGGCTCATGATCCCGGGTACCTGACACGGCCCGAGACACCAAGGAGAAGAAGCAATGCCCCAGCCGAAGAAGGGCGCCCGCCTCGGCGGCTCCCCGGCCCACCAGAAGCTGATCCTGGCGAACCTCGCCAAGTCGCTGTTCGAGCACGACCAGATCACCACCACCGAGGCCAAGGCGCGCCTGCTGCGCCCCTACGCCGAGCGGCTGATCACCAAGGCCAAGAAGGGCGACCTGCACAACCGTCGCCAGGTCCTGGCCGTGCTCCGCGACAAGGACATCGTCTTCCGCCTGTTCGACGAGATCGCGCCGAACTACGAGAACCGCCCCGGCGGCTACACCCGCATCATCAAGGCCGGCAACCGCAAGGGCGACAACGCCCCCATGGCCGTGATCCAGCTGGTCGAGGCCCTGACGGTGCAGCAGACCGCGGTCCGCGAGGCCGAGGCCGCCACCAAGCGGGCCAGCAAGAAGACCGCCGCCCCGGCGCCGGCCAAGGCCGAGGCCGAGGTCGTCGAGGAGGCTCCGGTCGTCGAGGCCGAGGCCGAGACCACCGAGGCTGAGGCTGCCGAGAAGGAGTAAGTCCTTCTGGTGTTCGTGGAAGCCCGCCGTCTCTTCGGAGGCGGCGGGCTTCCACGTGGGCGGCGTCAGTCTCCCGAGATGCCCCAGAAGGCGACTTCGGTGACGGCGCCACTGTCGTCGTGGAGCTGTACGCACGCGCCGATCGAGCCATTGAGCACGTCGATCTGCTGGTTCATGGTCATGCGCTCGAAGTCGGCGCGGCTCGGCTGCGGGCTCCCGAACACCGCCTCGGCCTGCTCCGCCGGCACGACCCGGATACCGCCCCGGCTGCCGATGCCGCCCGCGTCCAAGATGGAGTGGGTGCCGCTCGACGCGATGTCCGTCAGTTCGATGATCCGCGGGTCGTCATAGTCGTTCTCGCCCAGCTCCAGCGCGGCGATCTCGGCGAAGAGCGCTTCGAGCTCAGCGAACGTGGCAGGCTTCGGGATCGAATCGAACCAGAAGTAGTCGTCCTCGTCGAAGACCCGGCGGCGCAGATTCGCCAGGGTCGTGGCCAGGTCCGTGTCGAAGGGCTCTATGTAGTCCCATCCCGAAGCTCCCATGGCCGCGCATCCTGCCAGCGCCGACTGACAGCCCTGACAGCCCTGACAGCCCTGACAGAGCTGACAACACTGACCGCCGACCCCCTGCGCCACAATGGACCGATGAGCACCGACCCCGCCCCCGGCCACGTCCGCGTCCGCCTCGACCTGGCCTACGACGGCACCGCCTTCTCCGGGTGGGCCATCCAGCCCGGGCGGCGGACGGTGTGCGGGGAGCTGACCTCGGCGCTGTCGACGATCCTGCGGCAGGAGGTGACGCTGGTCGTCGCCGGCCGCACCGATGCCGGGGTGCACGCCAGCGGGCAGGTCGCGCATCTGGACGTCCCCGCCGTGCTGTGGGCCGAGCACGAGGAGCGGCTGCTGCGGCGGCTGGCGGCCGTCCTGCCGGGGGATGTGCGGGTCTGGTCGGCCGCGCCGGCTCCGGAGGGCTTCGACGCCCGCTTCGCGGCCAAGGGGCGCCGCTACGCCTACCGCGTCACCGACGTGCCCTACGGGCCGCATCCGCTGCGCCGCAACGACGTCACGTGGCATCCGCGGCCGCTGGACCCGGCGCTGATGAACGAGGCGGCGGCCGCGCTGCTCGGCGAGCACGACTTCGCCTCCTTCTGCAAGAAGCGCGAGGGCGCCACCACCATCCGCTGCCTCACCCGGCTGGAGTGGACGCGCGAGGCGCCGACGTCGCTGACGCCCGCCGGGCTGCTGGTCGCCGACGTCCGGGCCGACGCCTTCTGCCACTCCATGGTGCGCTCGCTGGTCGGCGCGCTGCTGGCGGTGGGGGAGGGGCGACGGCCGGTGGGCGATCCGGGCCGCATCCTCGCCGAGGAGGTCCGCTCGCCCGAGGTGAAGGTCGCGCCGCCGCAGGGGCTGACGCTGGAGGAAGTCGTCTATCCCGCAGACTCCGAACTGGCCGCCCAGCAGGAGAAGACGCGGCGGATCAGGGTGCTGGGCGCGGACTAGGCTGCCGGGGAGCTGACGAGCGCACGAGGTCAGGAGCCGGCAGCCGACGCCGGCCGGGCGTTCCGCAGCCGGATCCCGCTGAACCCCAGCGTCGTGGTGATCACCTGGTCCCAGAACGGCAGCAGCGTCGGGAGCACCCTGAGCTGGATGTCCGCCTCCTCATACAGCGCGAACAAGTCGCCCACGCGCTCCGGCGGCCCGAGCGGGACTACCTCCGTCTCGGCGACGTGCGCGTTCACCGGGTCGCCGAACGGCCGGAAGTCCCGTGCGTCAAGCCGGTACGCGTACAACTCCGTCGTCCGCATCCGCTCCAGCCAGCCGTACTCCACAGCGTGCACCCGCAGCCCGCCCCCGGGACCGATGATCCGTTCCCGGTCCTCCTCCGTGGTCTCTGGCGTCACCCACGCCATAGCGCGCGGACACTGTCGGGGAAACCAGTAGTCGGGCGCACGGTCGTAGGCGACCGCCCACACGTAGGCTTCCTGCTGCTGGGCCGTGGCGGCGACGTGGGGCGAGAAGCGGGTGATCGTCGGATCTTCCGAGAAATGCAGGACTTGGCCTGGTTCCGGTCGCATCCGTCCGTTCTACCGCAAGGCCTCTACTACCGCGCCGATACTTTTCCGTGCATCGGGATCCGCTAAGGCAATCCGTACACAGGCGTCCTCCACAATCGCCGCACCTGTGTACTCCAGAACCGTGCGCAAGGTGGCGATGGCGCCCTCACCCCGCCCAGGGTTCGCGGCGTTGATCCACCCTGTCGGCTTGTCGCAGATCTCTGTCCCACCCACGGTCCAGTCCAGCAAGTTCTTGAAGGAACCCGGCAGTGTGCCCGCGTACTCGGGCGTACAGACGAGCACCGCATCGGCCTCCGCTATAGCGCGGCGTAGTCCGGCGACGGACTCGGGAAGCGGATCGGTGTCCAGATCCGGGTTGAAGTGAGGAAGCTCTCCCAGACCCTCATAGAACACCGCACTATCCGGTTCCCCGACCACCTCCTGCACCAGCCGTAGCATGGCCTCGTTCGAGGACCCCTCGCGCACCGACCCGCACAGCAGCAGCACCTGAACCATGCACCGACGCTATAACCACTCGCGCGACTAAGAAGGCCTGAGCGAGACTGCCACCTATGGGCCATATCGACGTCAACAGCCTCCAGTACCACCTCCCGGACGGCCGCATCCTGCTGGAGGACGTGTCGTTCCGGATCGGCGACGGCGACAAGGCGGCCCTGGTCGGCGCGAACGGCGCGGGCAAGACCACCCTGCTGCGGCTGATCGCCGGCGACGTCGAGCCGACCGGCGGCGCCGTGGTCCGCTCCGGCGGCCTCGGCGTGATGCGGCAGTTCGTGGACCGCAAGCCGCAGGACGGCGAAGAACCGCCGACCGTGCGCACTCTCCTGTTGTCCGTCGCGCAGCCTGCGCTCCAGAAGGCCGCGGCGGAGTTGGAGGCCGCGGAACTGGCCATGATGGAGGACGAGTCCGAGCCGACCCAGATGCGTTACGCACAGGCGCTCGTCGACTGGGGCGACGCAGGCGGCTATGAAGCGGAAACGCTATGGGACACCTGCTGCACCATCGCTATTGGCATTCCCTATATCCAGGCACAGTTCCGCGCCGCCTCTACGCTCTCCGGCGGTGAGCAGAAGCGCCTCGTCCTGGAAGCCCTCCTGCGCGGCCCGGATCAGGTGCTCCTGCTCGACGAGCCGGACAACTTCCTGGACGTCCCCGGCAAGCGCTGGCTGGAAGAGGCCATCAACGAGACCGTCAAGACGGTCCTGTTCGTCACCCACGACCGCGAACTCCTGGCGCGTACCGCCAAGAAGATCGTCACCGTGGAGGTCGGTTCCAGCGGCGGCATCGGCGGCTCCGTCTGGATCCACGGCGGCGGCTTCGGGAACTACCACGAGGCCCGCAAGGCCCGCTTCGACCGCTTCGAAGAACTCCTGCGCCGCTGGGAAGAGGAACACCGCAGGCTCAAGGACCTGGTGAACACTCTCCGCCAGCAAGCGAAGATCAGCCCCGACATGGCCGCCAAGTACCGCGCCATGTGCACGCGCCTGGAGAAGTTCGAGCAGGCGGGTCCGCCTCCGGCGCCGCCGCGCGAGCAACAGGTGAAGATGCGCCTTAAGGGCGGCCGTACCGGTGTCCGCGCTTTCGAGTGCGTGGATCTGGAGCTGAGCGGCCTTATGAAGCCGTTCTCTACGGAAGTCTTCTATGGGGAACGCGTAGCGGTTCTCGGAGGGAACGGCTCAGGGAAGTCCCACTTCCTCCGTCTCCTGGCGGGTGAGGACATCGCCCACACCGGCACCTTCAAACTCGGCGCGCGCGTCGTCCCCGGACACTTCCGCCAGACGCACCGCCAGCCGGCGCTGGAGCAGAAGACTCTCCTGGAGATCCTCTGGGAGGAGTTCTCTTTCCAACGCGACAACGCGTCCCCGACGCTCGCGCGCTATGCGCTGAATCAACAGGCGGAGCAACGCTTCGGCAACCTTTCCGGAGGCCAGCAGGCGCGGTTCCAGATCCTGCGCCTGGAGCTGACCGGCTCCACGATGCTCCTGCTGGACGAGCCGACCGACAACCTGGACCTGATGTCGGCGGACGCGCTGGAGGCCGGCCTGGAGGCGTACCAGGGCACCGTGATCGCCGTCACGCACGACCGGTGGTTCGCCCGCGGCTTCGACCGCTACCTGGTCTTCGGCTCCGACGGCCGGGTCTACGAGGCGCCCGAACCGGTGTGGGACGAGCGCCGGCCGGACCGCAGGCCGGTCAAGTCCGGTGCGAAGTCATGAGCACCTCCCGCCATCGGGTAAAGTGGTGGCTTGGTGCGTTCGACCCGCGCCGGTACGAGACCATGACCCTGGCGTTGCATCCGGGGAAAGCGGCAGGGTACGGCGAGGTCAATTCGCGCCTTTAGGCATGCCTTGTACTCACGACGACGGCGTGCTTCTTCACCGCGTAAACGTCTACGACACACGCCAGGAGCATTTCCGTGCGTACGTTCAGCCCCAAGCCCGGTGACGTGCAGCGTCAGTGGCACGTCATCGATGCCCGTGACGTCGTTCTCGGCCGTCTCGCCTCGCAGACCGCGCAGCTTCTGCGCGGGAAGCACAAGGCGATCTTCGCGCCGCACGTCGACACCGGCGACTTCGTCATCATCATCAACGCCGAGAAGGTTCACCTCTCCGGCAACAAGCGCGAGGACAAGCTCGCGTACCGGCACTCCGGCTACCCGGGCGGTCTGCGTTCCGTCAAGTACGGCGACCTGATCGACAAGGACCCGCGCAAGGCCATCGAGAAGGCCGTCCGCGGCATGCTGCCGAAGAACTCCCTGGGCCGCCAGCAGCTGTCGAAGCTGAAGGTGTACCGCGGCGAGGAGCACCCGCACGCCGCGCAGAAGCCCGAGCCGTTCGTCATCAACCAGGTCGCGCAGTAGTCCCGGCCACTCCACTCTTCTTAGATTTCCCAGAAAGGAACTGTGGCTGTGACCGAGGTCGACACCACCACCGAGACCGTTGACGAGTTCGCCGGCGACGGCACCGAGGAGGAGCTCACCGAGTACACCTCCGAGACCCCCGCGGCCGCGGCCGCCCCGGTCGTGCGCCGTACGGCCAGCACCTCCGGCCAGGGCCTGGGCCGCCGCAAGGAGGCCATCGCCCGCGTCCGGATCGTGCCGGGCACCGGCACCTGGAAGATCAACGGCCGCACCCTGGACTCCTACTTCCCGAACAAGGTCCACCAGCAGCTGGTGAACGACCCGTTCAAGGTCCTGGAGCTGGACGGCGCGTACGACGTCGTCGCCCGCATCGACGGCGGCGGCATCTCCGGCCAGGCCGGCGCGCTGCGCCTGGGCGTGGCCCGCGCGCTGAACGCGGCGGACCTGGAGAACAACCGGGCGACGCTGAAGAAGGCCGGCTTCCTGACCCGGGACCCCCGCGCCACCGAGCGCAAGAAGGCCGGTCTGAAGAAGGCCCGTAAGGCGCCGCAGTACAGCAAGCGCTAAATCACCGACTGTCCGCGATCGAGTGCGGACGCACGGTGGATACGAACGCCCCGGGAGCATCCGCTTTCCGGGGCGTTCGTACGATGTTTTCCCGGGAATACCGATCCCTAGGGTTCCACCCTCCTGCCCCCTCTAGGAGAACGCGCATATGACCAGGCTTTTCGGCACCGACGGCGTTCGCGGCATGGCCAACCGGGATCTGACAGCGGAACTGGCGCTGGACCTTTCGGTGGCCGCCGCGCACGTGCTCGGCGAAGTGGGGGCGTTCGAGGGACACCGGCCCAAGGCGGTGGTCGGCCGCGATCCCCGGGCCTCCGGGGAGTTCCTGGAGGGCGCCGTGGTCGCCGGGCTGGCCTCGGCCGGCGTGGACGTGCTGCGCCTGGGCGTGCTGCCCACCCCGGCGGTCGCCTACCTGACCGAGGCCCTGGGCGCCGACCTCGGCGTGGTCCTGTCGGCCTCGCACAACCCGGCCCCGGACAACGGCATCAAGTTCCTCGCCCGCGGCGGCGTGAAGCTCGACGACGCCCTCGAGGACGCCATCGAGGCCCGGATGAACGAGCAGTGGTCGCGCCCCGTCGGCGCCGCCGTCGGCCGGGTCAACGACTACCCCGAGGGCGGCGAGCGCTACATCGAGCACCTGCTGGCCACCCTCCCCAACCGCCTGGACGGCCTGAAGGTGGTCGTCGACGAGGCCAACGGCGCCGCCTACCGGGTCTCCCCGGAAGCGCTGCGCCGCGCCGGCGCCGAGGTGATCGCCACCCACGTCGAGCCCGACGGCCAGAACATCAACGACGACTGCGGATCCACCCACCTGGCCAAGCTGAAGGCGGCCGTGATCGAGCACGGCGCGCACGCCGGCATCGCCCACGACGGCGACGCGGACCGCTGCCTGGCCGTCGACGCCGACGGCGAGGAGGTCGACGGCGACCAGATCCTGGCGGTCCTGGCGCTGTCCCTGCGCGCCCAGGGCAAGCTGGCCGGCGACACGGTGGTCGGCACCGTGATGGCGAACTTCGGCTTCAAGCAGGCGATGCGGCGCGAGGGCCTGAACTTCGTCGAGACCGCGGTCGGCGACCGCTACGTGCTGGAGGTCATGCGCGCCGGCGGCTACGTGCTCGGCGGCGAGCAGTCCGGCCACGTGATCCTCACCGAGCACGCCACCACCGGCGACGGCACCCTGACGGCGCTGCACCTGCTGGCCCGGGTGGCCGAGACCGGGCAGTCGCTGGCCGAGCTCGCGGCGGTGATGCACAAGTTCCCGCAGGTGATGATCAACGTCAAGGACGTGGACAAGTCGCGGGCCGCGACGAGCGCGGAGCTGGCGCAGGCCGTGAAGGAGGCCGAGGCCGAGCTCGGCGAGACCGGGCGGGTGCTGCTGCGGCCGAGCGGGACCGAGCCGCTGGTCCGGGTGATGGTGGAGGCCGAGGACGCCGCGCTGGCGCGCCGGCTGGCCGAGCACCTGGCCGGGGTCGTGAAGATGGCGCTGGGCTAGGGCTGATGACCCGGGGGCCGCGGCGCGCCGGAGGGCGTGCCGCGGCTCACAGCATCTGCTTGGGCTGCCCCGTGGTCTCCAGCACGTTCATCCACAGCTGACCGTGCGGGTCAACCACGTTCCGGCTGGCCGTGGCCAGCTCGATCGGCAGGTGCACCATCCGGCCGCTCCACTGGCCGACCACCATCGAGGTGAAGCCCGCCATGCCGGCGTGGGTGGCGGCCTGCGCCAGGCGCGTGCAGTACACCGCGTCGAAGGCGTTCGCCGGGACGGAGCGGATCTCGTAGCCGGGGTCCACGTAGCGCACCGACAGCGGCTCGTCCCCGAACGACTCGACGATCCGCCGCTTCAGCAGCGCCCCGATGTCGTTCAGCTTCGTGTTCCCCGAGGCGTCGGTCTGGTCCGAGGCCGGGAAGTGCTCCTGGCCCGCGCCCTCGGCGACCACGACCACGGCGTGTCCCTGCTGCTCGACCTTCTTCTTCAGGCGCGACAGGAACGTGTCTATGCCGAAGGGGACCTCGGGGATCAGGGTGAAGTCCACGTCGTGGCTGGCCAGGGTCGAGTAGCAGGCGATGAAGCCGCTGTGCCGGCCCATCAGCTTCACCAGGCCGACGCCGTTCTCCGTCGAGGACGCCTCTATGTGCGCCGCGCGGATGGACTGCGCGGCCTGGCCGAACGCGGTGTGGAAGCCGAAGGAGCGGTCGATCCAGGGGATGTCGTTGTCGATGGTCTTCGGGATGCCGACCACCGCGATGCGCTCGCCGCGGGCGCGGGCCTCGTCCGCCAGCTTCTCGGCGCCGCGCAGAGTGCCGTCGCCGCCGATCACGAACAGGATGTTGACCCCGAGCCGGACCATCGTGTCCACGGCCACCCGGGGGTCCTGGTTGCCCCGGGAGGTGCCCAGGATGGTGCCGCCGCGGTTCTGGATGTCGGCGACCGCCTGCTCGGTGAGCTCCATCGGCTCCGAGCCGTCGGTGAGGCCCTTGAAGCCGTTGCGGAACCCCAGGACGCGCTTGACGCCGTAGGCCCGGCCCAGGTGCAGCACCAGGCCGCGGATCACGTTGTTCAGGCCGGGGCACAGGCCGCCGCAGGTGACGATGGCGGCGGTGACCTCGGACGGCTCGAAGAACAGCTTCCGGCGGGGGCCGCCGGGGTTGAAGGCCGGCAGGCCGGCCACATCCACGTCGCGCTTGTTCGCTATGCCCTGGACCACGTCGAGCAGGACCCGGTCGGTCTCGGTGACGTAGTGCCACGTCTCCTCACGCTCGCCGAGCAGGTCGGCCAGCGGGGTGTCGACGGTGCGGTCTCCCAGGCGCGTGATGGCCAGATCATCGGAAGTGATGGTGAGAAGATCGGCCGTGTTCATGAGTTCACGCTAACAAGATTCAGGGGATCGGCCGCCACCGGTCCACCATCCGGCCGGAGCGGACGGCGACGTCGATGGGAGGGGGTGACGGGGCTCCGGACTACTCCCGACGGGCGATGCCGTCATCCTTGCGGGCTACGGGCATCGGAGACTTCAAGCTGAAGCGCGGCGGGTCCCTGGCTCTCTACCGTTGTCACCATGACCACAGCCACGGCACCAACGGCCCCGCGGGCCGTCCCGGCAGCCTCCGCCGCCGTGATCGAGGCATCCGGCCTCACCAAGCGCTACAACGGCGCCGCCCGGGGCGCGGTGACGGCACTGGACGGCCTGACCCTGTCCGTCCCGGCCGGCGTCATCGGGCTGGTCGGGGCGAACGGCGCGGGCAAGTCGACGCTGATCAAGATCCTGCTCGGGCTGCTGGCCCCGTCCTCCGGCTCGGCCTCGGTCCTCGGGTACGACGTCGTCGACCAGGCCGAGCGCATCAGGACCCTGGTCGGCTACATGCCCGAGCACGACTGCCTGCCGCCCGACGTGACCGCCACCGAGTTCGTCACGCATATGGGCCGCATGGGCGGCCTGCCGCCGACCGCCGCCAAGGAGCGGGCCGCCGAATCGCTGCGCCACGTCGGCCTGCACGAGGAGCGCTACCGCCTGATCGGCACCTACTCCACCGGCATGAAGCAGCGCGTGAAGCTGGCCCAGGCACTGGTCGGCGACCCGCGCCTGCTGCTGCTGGACGAGCCCACCAACGGCCTGGACCCGGCCGGCCGCGAGGCGATGCTGGACCTGGTCGAGCGCATCGGCGCCGAGTTCGGCATCTCCATCCTGGTCGCCTCGCACCTGCTGGGCGAGATCGAGCAGATCTGCGACTCCCTGGTCGCCATCGAATCCGGCAAGCTGCTGCGCGCGGCCTCCATGTCGGCCTTCACCAAGGCCAGCGCGGTCCTGGCGGTCGAGGTCGACGAGGGCGCGGCGAAGCTGGCGGCGGCGCTGAAGAGCGCCGGCCTCACGCCGCGCCGCGACGGCCGGGCGCTGCTGGTCCGGCTCGGGGCGACCGAGGAGGAGTCCGACGGGATCTACGACGCGATCCGGGACGCGGTGGCCGACCTCGGGCTGCCGCTGAACCGGCTGGAGCGGCGGCGGCACCGGGTCGAGGAGCTGTTCGCCGACGAGGAGTTCGACGATCTGGACGGTCCCGACGAGCGCGACGGGTCCGAGGCCGGACCGCTCGCCGGCACCGCCGCACCCTCGGCCGCCGCCGCCGCCTCTGCCGCATCAGCCACGGCCGCCGCTGCCGCTGCCGCAGATCCCGCCGCACCCGCCGCCGACGCCGCCGCAGTACCCCCGGCCCCCGCCGCCGAAGCCTCCGCCGAAGCCGCCGAGAGCGAGACCGACCATGAGTAGCGAAACCGCCGCCGCCGGCTCGCCGTCCGGCGTCATCCACGACATCGGCTACCGCACCTACACCGGCGACCGCGTCGGCCGCCTGGGCGTCGTCCGCGCCCTGTACTGGCACAGCCTGCGCTCGGCCTGGGGCCTGGGCCGCGGCCCGCGCGCCAAGGTCGTGCCCTTCATGGCCCTGGTCATCATGTGCCTGCCGGCCATCGCGAACGCCTTCGCGGTCTCCAGGACCGGCGTCCACGCCATCCGCTACGACGAGTACATGTTCAGCTTCCAGCTGGTCCTCGTCCTGTACCTGGCGGCCGTGACCCCGGAGCTGATCTCCCGCGACATCCGCAATCGCGCCCTGCCGCTGTACTTCTCCCGGCCGCTGCGCCGCACCGACTACCCGATCGCGAAGGTCAGCGCCCTGATCACCGCGATGCTGGTGCTCACCGCGGTCCCCGAGCTGCTGCTCTACGTCGGCACCATCGGCTCGCTGCACGGCGGCTCCGCCGTCTGGGCCGAGACCCGGGCCTTCATCCCCGGCCTGGAGCTGGCGCTGCTGTACTCCGTCGTGTTCAGCGTCCTGGCCGCGGTGCTCTCCTGCTACACGGGCCGCCGCGCCTTCGCCACCGGCGCCGTCGCGGTGTTCTTCTTCGGGTCCTGGGTCATCTCCTCCGCGCTGATCCACCTGACCGGGTTCCAGCCGCACTACCACCACAACGCCGACGGCACCGGCTACTTCGTGAAGCCCGAGTCGGTCGGCACCGGGCCCAAGATCTCCGGCCTGCTGAGCCCGGCGAACCTGCTCGAAGGGCTGAAGGAGTGGATCGTCGGCCGAGCGCCGAAGAACGCCGACGTGCCCTACCCCGGCAGCTTCGGAATCGTGTACCTGGCCGTGGTCGCCGTGCTCTGCGCGCTGGCCGTCCTCCTCCTGATTCGCCGCTACCAGAAGGCGAGCCTGCTGTGACCATCGACGACATCCCCGTGCAGCGCGAGACGCCGGCCCCGGCGCCGGTGCGGGCGCCGAACGGCGGCCCGGCCGAGATCGTGCTGGACAACGTGACCCACTGGTACGGCAACGTGGTCGCGGTCAACGACATCACGATGACCATCGGCCCGGGCGTGACCGGCCTGCTCGGCCCGAACGGCGCCGGCAAGTCCACGCTGCTGCACCTGGTCTCCGGCTTCCTGTCGCCCTCGCGCGGCACGGTCACCGTGGCCGGCCAGACCGCGTGGCACAACCCCGGCATCTACAAGGTGATCGGCCTGGTGCCCGAGCGCGACTCGGTCTACGCCTTCCTGACCGGCCGGCAGTTCGTCGCCGCGACGGCCAAGCTGCACAAGCTGCCCGACGTCGAGGCCGCCGTGGCCCGCGCGCTGCGCATGGTCGAGATGGACACCGAGGCCGCCGACCGCCGCATCGAGACCTACTCCAAGGGCATGCGCCAGCGCATCAAGGTGGCCGCCGCGCTCGTGCACGACCCGCGCGTGCTGCTGCTGGACGAGCCGTTCAACGGCATGGACCCGCGCCAGCGCATGCACATGATGGACCTGCTGCACCGGCTCGGCGACGCCGGCCACACCATCGTGTTCTCCTCGCACATCCTGGAGGAGGTCGAGAAGCTCAGCGGCACGGTGCAGGTCATCGTGGCCGGCCGGCTGGCCGCCTCCGGCGACTACCGCACCATCCGCCGGCTGATGACCAGCCGTCCGCACGTGTTCCAGGTCGCCTCCAGCGACGACCGGACCCTGGCCGCGGCGCTGATCGGCCGGCCGTCGGTCAACGGCGTGGAGCTGAACCCCGGCGGCGGCTTGGAGGTGCGGGCCGGCGACTACGGCGCGTTCAGCCGGGAGCTGGCGGCGGTGGCGCGCGAGCACCATGTGCGGCTGCGCGCGGTGCTGCCCGCCGACGAGTCGCTGGAGTCCGTGTTCACCTATCTGGTGGCGTCGTAAGGAGCTGACACAGATGTCAACCGTCTTCAATCCCACGATCGCCGCCATCACGCTGCGCGGTCTGCTGGGCCGGCGCCGCTCGCTGCTGATCGCGCTGCCCCCGGCGCTGCTGCTGGCCCTGACCATCGGGCTGCGCGCCGCCACCAACATCAACAGCTCGCACGATTTCGGCTGGCCCGGCGTGGTGCTCGGGCAGATCGGGCTGGTCACGCTGCTGCCGCTGACCGCGATGATCATCGGCACCTCGGTGCTGGGCACCGAGGTCGACGACGCCTCGATCCTGCACCTGCTGGCCACCCCGGTCAGCCGGGCCACCGTGATGTTCACCAAGTGGATCGTGGCCTCCGGCGCGACCCTGGTGTTCGCCGTGGTGCCGATCGCGATCGCGGCCTTCATCGGCACCTCCGGCTACGTCGACAACCCCGGCCCGCTGGACATGACGTTCACGCCGGTCAAGGGCGACGCCTCCGAGGCGGTCGGCGTCATCGTCGCCGCCGCGATCGGGGCCCTGGTCTACAGCGCGTTCTTCCTGTTCCTGTCGGTGGTGACCAAGCGCTCGGTGGCCGTGACCCTGATCTACATCCTGGTCTGGGAGAGCCTGCTGACCCGCTATGTCAGCGGCCTGCGCCTGCTGTCCATCGGCCAGTACGAACTGGGCCTGGCCGACAAGATCGGGCACCTGCCGAACCTCGGCGCGAACCTCTCGCTGAGCACCTCGGTGATCATGTCCGTGGCGTTCACCGTCGTGGCGCTGGGCTATGGGACGCGGCGGCTGCAGTCCTTCCGCGTATCAGGTGAGGCGGCCTGACCTGAACGCACGGGAATAGGCTCCGCGCATGGAAAGCGTGCGTCGCGAGCCTGTTCCCGTTCTGCGCGGCCTCGTGCACCACTACCACGGACTCCATTTCCCGGACGTCGCCGAGCGCTCGCGCCTGGACTCCCGTGCGGCGCGGTCACGGTGCTGATCGCCTTCGCCGATCCGATCCGATCCGATCCGATCCGGATCGGCCTGGCCTCGGCTGGCCGACGGCTTCCCGACGCTCGGCGAGGTGCTTGGTTGGCGGAGCTGCGGCGCGGCGCCCTACCCGGCTCCGCGCTCGACCGGCTCCCCGGACGGGTGACCAGCGTGTTGTTGGGCTGACCGGCGCGGCGCCGGCGGCGTCCGCCCCCGGCCGCGGCCGTGTCTTGTAGAAAACGGAGACACGCAGCTCACTGCTTCCAACCGATCCGCCCGCCACGGCATTGAGTACTGGTGAGTCGGCGATCAACGGGAGGGTGGATGAGCGACGAGGAGGACTTCCGGCAATTCGCCGCGAGCCGCCAGAAGCAGCTGCTGCGCGGTGCGTATCTGCTGTGCGGGGACTGGCATAGCGCCGAGGATCTGGTGCAGACGGCCTTCGGGCTGATGTACCGCTCCTGGCGCCGGATCAAGCGGGTCGAGCATCCGGACGCGTACGCCAAACAGGTGCTGTACCGCTGTCACCTGTCGGCGAAGCGGAAGAAGCGGTTCGCGACGGTGTCGATCGAATCCGTGTCCGAACCGCCCGCGCCGGGCGACGGCTACGGCGACGGCACCACCGCCGTCCTGCTGGAGGCGCTCGCCGACCTGCCGGACCGGGCCAGGGCTGTGGTGGTGCTGCGGTTCTGGGAGGACTACTCGGTCGCGCAGACCGCCGAAGCCCTCGGCGTCTCACAGGGGACCGTGAAGAGTCAGAGTTCGCGGGCCCTGACGCTGCTACGGGTCCGGATCGGCGACTCGCTCAGTGACATCCGTCGAGACTGATGAAGGAGGAATCGATGACGGACCATGAGAGCGACGATGTCAGGGCCTTGTTCCAGGATGCCGACCTGGACCGGGTCCCCACCTCGCGCGACCTGATCGGCCCCGCCGTCGCCTGGGGGAACGGACGGCGCCGCCGCGACCGGTGGACGACGGCCGGCGTGACCGGTGCGGTGGCCGCGGTGGCGCTCGCCGGGGTGCTGGCGCTACGGCCCGGCGGCGACGGCGGGCCCGAATCGGTCGGCTCGGGTCATGCCGCGACGACGACGCAAAGCGCTGCCGAGCCCGCCAAGCCGAATCCCACCGCGCCCATGACCACCCCGGCGGTGTTCCAGCTTTCGGGGAATCCGCCGCAGCGTGAGCAACAACTGCTCGACGCGTTGAAGCCGTATCTCCCGGCAGGAGTCCGGATCTCCTGCCGGGGCATCGGGCAGGCCGGCATGTGCACGACACTGACGATCACCGGGCCGACCGGGACCAGCCTCGCGCAGTGGGCCCCCGGCGACTACGACTATCGGGCCGCTCCCGTCGACGCGAAGTACAACCACCCCCACCAGGCGACGGCGGCGATCCCCCTGGTCTCCGGAACGGTCCAGGTGCCCGGAGGAACGGTCCTGGTCACCTCCACCGACACCGAGGCGCAGGACAGCCTCAGTGACAAGACGATGGTGACCGATCCCACGGCGCTGGTCTTCCACACAGCGGTGTACGAGTTCATCCCCAGCGGCACCGCCCCGGCGTTCAGCATGGAGCTGACCGAAATGGTCCGGGACATGCCCTGGAGGCCCGGCACCGAGGTCCCCGACGCGCACGCGCTGTGGGGCTTCGACCAGAACGGTCCGGTGCTGAGCCCGCAGCAGTTCGCGACGTTGGCGACCTCGCCGCTGTTCCCGACGGTCCGCCAGCAGCTGGCCGACCTGAACCTGCAGGTGATGGCCGCCCCGACCACCGCCTCGACCACCGCCCCGTCCACCGCCTCGAACACCGCCCCGAACACCGCGCCGTCCACCTCGCGGTGAAAGCGCGATGCGCGGGCCGGAACTCGACTTCGACCCGCGCATCGCTTTCCCGGACCGGCGGTCACGGCTTGCGCAGCCGCACCCGCTCCACTCGGTGATCAGCGCCCTTGAGCAGCACCAGCCGCGCCCGGCCCCGGGTCGGCAGGATGTTGTCCATCAGGTTCCGCTCGTTGATCGACGTCCAGATCTCCAGCGCCAGCCCCCGCGCCGCCTCGTCGGACAGCGAGGCGAACTTGTGGAAGTAGGACTGCGGGTCGCTGAACGCCGTCGAGCGCAGCGCCAGGAACCGGTCTGTGTACCAGGTCTTCAGGTCCGAGCGGCGCGCGTCGAGGTAGACCGAGAAGTCCAGGAAGTCCGACACCGCCAGCGAGGTCCGGCCGTCGGCCCGGGTGCGGGCCGGCTGCAGCAGGTTCAGGCCCTCCACGAGCAGGATGTCCGGCCGCTTCACCTCGACGCACTCGCCCGGGACGATGTCGTAGACCAGGTGCGAGTACACCGGCGCCTCCACCGCCTCCTGGCCGGACTTCACCGCCGACAGGAAGCGCAGGAACGCGCGCTGGTCGTAGGACTCCGGGAAGCCCTTGCGCCCCATCAGGCCGCGGCGCTCCAGCTCGGCGTTCGGGTACAGGAAGCCGTCGGTGGTGATGAGGCCCACTTCGGGATGCTCCGGGCTGCGGGCGAGCAGGTCGCGCAGCGTGCGGGAGAACGTGGACTTGCCCACCGAGACCGAGCCGGCGATGCCGATGACGAACGGCGGCGCGGTCTCCGGCGTCCACTGGCCCTGCCGGTCCCCGCCGCCGGCGCCCGCGGCGAAAGACGCGATGGTGCCGCGCAGCTCCGAGGTGGCCCGCACATACAGGCTGAGCAGCTGGGTCAGCGGCAGGTAGACATCGCGCACCTCGTCGATGTCGGTGACGTCGAGCAGCCCGCGCAGCCGCTCGATCTCGGGCTCGGTCAGCGGCATCGGAGTCAGGTCCCGCAGGGCGGCCCACTCTTCCCGGCTGAACTCCAGGAAAGGGCTGGGAGCAGACGGCGCGGTGTTGGTCACCCGGCCAACCCTACCGACAGGTAGTCATGCCCTGGATTGGTCTGTACCAATCCAGGTCACCGGGCATACCACTATGCTCTGGACCCATGTGCGGAATCGTGGGTTACGTAGGCTCCCAGCAAGCCCTGGGTATCGTCATTGAGGGTCTGCGTCGGATGGAGTACCGGGGCTACGACTCGGCGGGCATCGCCGTGGTCGACCGGTCCGGCGGCGAGGCGCGGCTGGCCGGCGCCAAGAAGGCCGGGAAGCTGGCGAACCTGGAGAAGGAACTCGACGCCCGCCCCCTCCCGGCGTCGACCACGGGCCTGGGCCACACCCGCTGGGCCACCCACGGCGGACCCACCGACGGCAACGCCCACCCGCACTTCAGTGCCACCGACGGTGCCTACAGCGCCACCGCCGGCAAGGTCGCGGTGATCCACAACGGCATCATCGAGAACTTCGCGCGGCTGAAGGCCGAACTGGCCGGCGAGGGCCTGGAGTTCCTGTCCGAGACCGACACCGAGGTGGTCGCGCACCTGCTGGCCCGCGACTTCGCCGCGGCCGGCGACGGCGACCTGGGCGCCGCGATGCGCCGGGTCGTGAACCGGCTGCAGGGCGCCTTCACGCTGGTCGCCGTGCACGCCGACGCCCCCGACGTGGTGGTCGGCGCGCGCCGCAACTCCCCGCTGGTGATCGGCGTCGGCGAGGGCGAGGCGTTCCTGGCCTCGGACGTCTCGGCGTTCATCGCGCACACCCGCGAGGCCATCGAGATGGGCCAGGACCAGGTCGCCGAGGTCTTCCGGGACGGCTCGGTGAAGATCACCACCTTCGACGGCGAGGTCGTCGAGGGCAAGCGGTTCCACGTCTCCTGGGACGCCTCGGCCGCCGAGAAGGGCGGCTACGACTGGTTCATGCAGAAGGAGATCGCCGAGCAGCCGCAGGCGGTCGCCGACACCCTGCTGGGCCGGGTCAACGGCGACGGCAAGCTGACCCTGGACGAGATGCGGCTGACCGAGGACGAGCTGCGCGCCGTCACGAAGATCATCGTGATCGCCTGCGGCACCGCCTACCACGCCGGCCTGATCGCCAAGTACGCCATCGAGCACTGGACCCGGATCCCGGTCGAGGTCGAGCTGGCCAGCGAGTTCCGCTACCGGGACCCGATCCTGACCAAGGACACGCTGGTGATAGCGATCTCGCAGTCCGGCGAGACCATGGACACCCTGATGGCCATGCGGCACGCCCGCGAGCAGCACTCCCGGGTCCTGGCGATCTGCAACACCAACGGCTCCACCATCCCGCGCGAGTCCGACGCCGTGGTCTACACCCACGGCGGCCCGGAGATCGGCGTGGCCTCCACCAAGGCGTTCCTGACCCAGCTCACCGCCTGCTACCTGGTCGGCCTGTACCTGGCGCAGGTGCGCGGCGTGAAGTTCAACGACGAGGTGGCCGAGGTCCTCACCCAGCTGTCGGACTCCCCGGCGGCGATCGCCGAGACCCTGAACCGCATGGAGCCGGTCCGCAAGCTGGCCCGCTCCATGGTCGGCGCGCGCACGGTGCTGTTCCTGGGCCGCCACGTCGGCTACCCGATGGCCCTGGAGGGCGCGCTCAAGCTCAAGGAGCTGGCCTACATCCACGCCGAGGGCTTCGCCGCCGGCGAGCTCAAGCACGGCCCGATCGCCCTGATCGAGCAGGACCTGCCGGTGGTGGTCGTGGTGCCCTCGCCGAAGCGGCCGCTGCTGCACGACAAGATCGTGAGCAACATCCAGGAGATCCGGGCCCGCGGCGCCAAGACCATCGTCATCGCCGAGGACGGCGACGACGTGGTCACCCCCTACGCGGACTTCCTGTTCCACGTCCCGGAGCTGCCGATCCTGCTGCAGCCGCTGGTGGCCACGGTCCCGCTGCAGGTGTTCGCCGCCGAACTGGCGGACGCCCTGGGCTACGACGTGGACCAGCCGCGTAACCTGGCGAAGTCGGTCACGGTGGAGTAGGTCGAGTAAGGACGCGCATGATCCTGGGTGTGGGCATCGACGTGGTGGACGTCGAACGGTTCGCGGCCTCGCTGGCCCGCACCCCGGCTCTGCGGGAGAAGCTGTTCACGCCCGCCGAGCGCGAGCGCGGCACGGCCTCCCTGGCCGCCCGCTTCGCGGCGAAGGAGGCACTGGCCAAGTCCCTCGGCGCGCCCCGCGGCCTGCGCTGGCACGACGGCGAGGTGGTGACCCTGCCGGACGGCCGGCCGGAGCTGCGGGTCACCGGGACGGTCGCGGCGCTGGCGGACTCGCGCGGGATCCGGACGTTCCACGTGTCGCTGTCGCATGACGCCGGGATCGCTTCGGCGGTGGTCATCGCCGAGGGGTGAGGCGGTCGGGCCGGGCGGCGGCACTTCGGGCCTCTTCAGCCGCGGCGCTTGCCGAGCGGCGCTCGCACCTGGTCTGCGCGATGCCCGTGTCGCTTACCGGCGCCGCTTGCCGAGCAGCAAGCCGGGCCGTCTGCGCGTGCCCGCGATGCTTTACCGGCAGTGCTCACCGAGCAGCGAGCCGGCAGCCGCCGCAGCTCGCCGCCCGCGACCCCTCACCGATGCCGCTCCCCGAACGGCGCACCGGGCCGCCCCGCGGGCCGCGTCCCCGACGGTCCGCCGGGCCTGCGCCCGGCCGGCCCCGGCCTCATCGCGGCAGCGACTGCTGCCGGGCCCGCTGCGCCAGCCGCTCGCGCCGGCGCTCCGCGAACCGCGAGAGCCGCCGCACCCGCAGGTTGGTGTGCTCAGCCTGGCCGCTGAGCGTGAGTCGGATCGCGTCCGGCGCGGCCGGCCCGAGGCCGGGCTGGCCGAGGTTGGCGTGCCGGGTCGCCAGGCCCGAGGTGTCCAGCACCGTGCCGGCCGGCACCAGGATGCGCAGGTTCGCGTGCCGTACGTCCAGCACCATGTCGACCTCGCGGGCGCCGCTGAACACCGCCTCGGTGAAATCCAGCAGGACGTTGCCGTGCCGCACCGTGACGTTCAGCTGCCGCGGCACCAGCCACGCGCCGCGCTTGTGCGTGTTCCCGTGCGAGATGGTGATGTTCTGCGAAGCCTGCGCCTCGGTCCGGCGCGCCAGACCCGCCTGCTGCGTCGCACGCGGCAGGTCCTTGGTGAGCTTGTCCAGCTCGCCGTAGGTCCGGGCGCTCATCGCGGCCTCGATCCGCTGGTCGAGCTCGTCGCCGTCGATGCGTCCGTCGCCGGCGGCCACCCGCAGCTGGTCGACGATGATGTCGCGGTCCTCGTGCGACGCCCGCATCTCTGCCCGCGGCACCGGAAAGTCCTGCGACACGAAGTGTCTCCTTAACGGGTGGTGGTGGGAGACGGGCGGGCCCTCCCCTGACATGGCGGAGATCCTATCGAGGCCTGCCGGGCCATGACAGGGTGTACACATGCTGAGGGCGCATTCGGTAGACCAGGTCCGGCACGCGGAGGCCGCGCTCATGGCGCGTCTGCCCGACGGCGAGCTGATGCAGCGCGCCGTCTCCGGTCTGGCGTCGGAGTGCGTCAGGCTGCTGGGACGGGTGTACGGCGCGCGCGTCGTCGTCATCGCCGGCAGCGGCGACAACGGCGGCGACGCCCTGTACGCCGCCGCACGCCTGGCCCGCCGCGGCGCGAAGGTCGAAGCCGTCCTGCTCGACGAGGCGCGGGCGCACGCCGGCGGCCTGGCGGCCGTGCGGGCCGCGGGCGGCCGCGTGAGCCCGGCGGGGGAGTCGCGCTACAGCGAAGCCGACCTGGTCCTCGACGGCGTCGTCGGCATCGGCGGTCGCGGTGGTCTGCGACCGAACGCGGCAGGGCTCTTCGAACAGATCGAGGCGGCCGGCCCGCTCATCGTCGCCGTCGACCTGCCCAGCGGCATCGACGCCGACACCGGCGAAGTCGCCGGCCCCGCGGTCCACGCCGATGTCACCGTCACCTTCGGCACCTACAAGCCCGGCCTGCTCATCTCCCCGGGCGCCGAACATGTCGGCGACCTCCGCTTCGTCGACATCGGCCTGGCGCCGTACCTGGAAGGCGCCCCGGTTCTGGAGGCCCTGGAAGCCGCCGACGTCGAAGCGCTGCTGCCCACGGCCTCCGCCGAGAGCAACAAGTACCGCCGCGGCGTCGTCGGCCTCGCCGCCGGATCCCCCCGCTACCCGGGCGCGGCCGTCCTCGCGACCGGCGCGGCCCTGCGCAGCGGCGTGGGGGCGGTGCGGTTCGTCGGCGAGCCCGAGGTCGTCGACGGCGTCCTGGCCCGCTACCCCGAAGTGCTGATCGGCGAGGGCCGGGTCCAGTCCTGGGTCGTCGGCCCCGGTATCGGCCCGGACAGCGCCGACCGTGTCGCCTCCGCCCTGGCCGCCGAGGTCCCGGTCCTCGTCGACGCGGACGGCCTGGCCGCCCTGGCCGCTCGCGGCAAGCCCCTCGACCGCGACCACCCGACGCTGCTCACCCCGCACGCCGGCGAGGCGGCCCGCCTGCTACGCGACCCCTGGAGCGCCGAGCACGTCGAGGCCCGCCGGCTGGCCGCCGTGCGCGAACTCGCCGGCCGCTTCGGCTGCACCGTTCTGTTGAAGGGTTCGACCACACTCGTCGCAGACCCCGGCGACTCCGCCGTCCGGGTGAACCGCACCGGCACCCCGGCCCTGGCCACCGCGGGCTCCGGCGACGTGCTGTCAGGGCTCGCAGGCGGCCTGCTCGCCTCGGGCCTGTCCGCGCACGACGCCGCCAGCGTCGCGGCCTATCTGCACGGCCAGGCAGCCCTCGACCTCCAACGCCGCCACCCGGGCCGCCAGCTCATCGCCGGGGACCTGGTCGAAGCCCTCACCGCTGCGCCTGCGGAGCCTGCGGCGTCTGCGGAGCCCGCACCGTCCGGAATCCCCGCGACAGCAGGCACACCAACCCCAGCACCTCGACGGCGCCGCTGATCCCGAACGCCGCCCGCAGCCCCAGCGCCCCCACCATCAGGCCCATCAAGCCCATGGTCAGCGGCACGATCCCGAGCGAGATCAGCGTCGTGACACTCCCGACCCGCCCCCGGAAGGCGTCGTCGCACTCCGCCTGCATCACGACCGTCGCCGGCACGCCCATGGCGCTGGACAGCACCCCGACCGTCGCCGCGACCGCGACCGCCACGCCCAGCGCGGGAGCCAGCGCCATCGCCGCCCCGGCAGCACCCTGAGCAGCCCCGGCCCAAGCCAGCCAGACCCCGAGACCGCCCCGCAGCCGCACCTTCGCCATCAGCACCGCGCCCAAGGCCGCCCCGACCCCGAACCCGGTCAGCAGCAGCCCGATCCCCGGCGCGCCCCACCCGCGCCGGGTGGCCAGCAGCGCCGCGCCCACGTTCAGCGGCCCGACCATCCCGATGTTCGTCAGCGCAAGCCAGACCACGAACGGCCCCAGCACCGCGTGCCGCCGCAGATAGCCGAGCCCGGCCGCGAAGCTGCGGCCGAACGGCTCCTTGCGCGCGTCCCGGGTTCCCGCCGCGGCCTCATCGCCCCCGACCCGCAGCCCCACCAGACTCGCCACCGACACGGCGAAGCTCACCGCGTCCACCACCAGCGCCGCCGCGAACCCCGCCGAGGCCGCGACCAGTCCGCCCAACGGCGCCCCCACCGTCAGCGCCAGCCGCCCCGACAGCGTCCACAGCACCGCACCGCCGGAGTACTGATGCGGCTCCAGCAGCCGAGGCCGCAAGGCCACCGACGCCGGCATGAACAGCGCGTCCACGGCCCCGAACACCACCGCGACCGCCGCCAACAGCCCCAACCCGGGCGAGGCCGCCGCCGCGAACGCCGCGGCCCCCAGGCACACCGCCATCCGCAGCGCGTCGCTGCCGATCATCAGCTTCCGGGCGTCGAACCGGTCGACGATCACCCCGCCGAACAGCACCAGCAGCAGCCGCGGTATCGCGGAGACCGACAACACCAGCCCGGCGGCAGCCGGTGACGCCGACCGCACCGCGGCATAGGACAGCGCGACGTACCAGACCTGATCCCCGAGCGCGCTTAGCGTGGCGCCGCCGAGCAACCGCAGATACCGCGGGTTCCGCAGAGCCGGTGTAGGCCGCGAGAGGACCGGTGCGACGACGACAGCAGTCATCGTGGATCCCCCCTCAGACCTTCTCGGGGAAGGCGTGGAAGAACAGGAACACCTGTTCCCGCCCGTCCACCGGCTGCTCCTCAGGGCGCAGCGCGGGATCCCGCCGCCCGAGCGCCGCCCACTTGCGCATCACCGCGTTCAGCTCGTCGCTGAGCCCGCGCAGCTCCTCCCGGGTCAGCCGCAGGTTCGTGCTGGTCGCGGTCCCCGCGGCCTGCCACTCCGGCGACCATTCGGCCTTCCGGGTGACATACGCCTCCAGCCGCTCGAACTGGTCCCGCACGGTCTGCGCGAACGCCGCGTCGGCCACGGCCTGCCCCTCCGGCGTCTGGAAATCGGCACTCGACCAGCTGAACGTCCCCTGCGGCACCCGCCACCACCGCTCCCGCCGGTCCCGGGCCAGCTCGGGCACCTCCTCGATGAACCCCCGCTTGCCCAGCTCCCGCAGGTGGTAGCTGATCTGCCCGGGGTCGGCGCCGTCCAGGTGCGCGGCGAGGATGGTCGTCGTCGACGGCCCGAGCTGCGTCAGCAGCCGGTACAGCCGCTGGCGCAGCGGATGCGACAGGCCCTTGAGGATTTCGGGATCGGTGATGCGGCGCGGCTCGGTCATACCGGCCACGCTACATACAGAAGATTCCTTCTGCAAGGTGTCTTCTGTAACTTAGGGCTTCCAGATGAACAGCATCTCCCCGAGGCTCCGGTACCCGATCGTCGAATACAGCCGCTCCTGGTCGGGCCCGGCAGGGGACAGCCAGACACAGTCCAGCGCCGCGACCTCCAGCAGATGCCGCGACAGTGCCGCGGTGACCGCGGCCCCGGCCCCGCGCCGCCGGAACGCCGGCCGCGTACCGATCCCGCCGATCTCCGTGGTCCCGGCGATCGCCGGCCCGCAGCCGCCGCCGGCCATCGCCACGCCGGCGTGTGCGCTGCCGGCGGCACCGCGCGCCAGCACCGTGAACCTCCCCGCGTTCACCATTTCCCGCAGGCCCGCGACCTCGCTGGAAAGGTCGGCGTCCGCCAGCGACTCACCGGCCCGTTCCCCGAACGCCTCCTGCTGGGCCAGCGCGACGCCCCGCAGCTCCTCGTCCGTCGCCGACTTGTCCAGCACCTTGACCTCGATGCCGTCCAGCGCCGCCGGCCCGTCCAGCTCGGCCGAGGTCACCACCATGAACGGCAGCCGCTGCTGCACCTCGAACCCGGCGGCCAGCAGCGCCTCCTCGACCCCCGGCGCGCCGCCCGGCGCGAACTCCAGCCGCGGAATCCGCTCCCGCTTCGCGAAAGCCTCGAGCAACGCCTCGATGTCCTCGGGCGTCACTACAGCGTCGGCCTCTGGAACCGCGTAGTTCATGAAGGGATGTGCGTTGCCGGCGTCGAACCCGATGTGGAACGGCCCACACGCCTCGTTCACCGCCCGGCTGCGCGCGTTGCCGTGCAGGTAGCCGTTGACCTTCGCTTCCAGCGATTCCAAAATCGAGAACCCCCACCGTTGAGCAGGGCTACGAGGGCCCTGGACCCGGCCCATGGAGACGGCCGTCACCATCAAGACCGCGACAGCCTGGCAGACTACCGTCGATGACAGACCTGACCGCCACCGATTTTCCGTCCGGCGCCACACTGCGCGCCGAGGCGCGGATCGACCTGGACGCGATCCGCGCGAACACCCGCCGCGTCGGCCAGATCGTCGCCGAGTCCGGGGCCGGGGTCATGGCGGTCGTGAAGGCCGACGCCTACGGCCACGGCGCCGTCCCGTGCGCCCGCGCCGCCAAGCAGGCCGGCGCCGCCTGGCTCGGCACGGCCCTGCCCGAGGAGGCGCTGCAGCTGCGCGCCGCCGGGCTGACCGGCCCGATCCTGGCCTGGCTGCACCCGGCCGGCGGGCCCTGGGACCAGCTGATCGCCCACGAGATCGACGTCACCGCCTACGCCCCCTGGGTCCTGGAGGAGATCACCGCCGCCGCGCAGCGCCTGGGCACCCCGGCGCGCGTGCAGCTCAAGGCCGACACGGGCCTCGGGCGCGGCGGCACCCAGCCGCACGACTGGCTGGAACTGGTCGAGCTGGCCGCCAAGGCCGAGGCCGCCGGGCACATCCGGGTCACCGGCGTGTGGTCGCACTTCGCCTGCGCCGACGAGCCCGGCCACCCCTCCATCCGGGCCCAGCTGGACCTCTTCCACCTGGCGCTGGCCACCGCCGACCACGCGGGCCTGCGCCCGGAGGTCCGGCACATCGCCAACAGCCCGGCCACCCTGAGCCTGCCCGAGGCGCACTTCGACCTGGTCCGTCCGGGCCTGGCCCTCTACGGCCTGACCCCGCTGCCGGACACCACCCCGGCGGACTTCGGCCTGCGCCCGGCGATGACGCTGGTGGCGCGCGTCGCGCTGGTCAAGAACGCCCCGGCCGAGCACGGCGTGTCCTACGGCCACATCCACCACACGGCCGCGCCCACGACCCTGGCGCTGGTCCCGCTCGGCTACGCCGACGGCCTGCCCCGCAACTCCTCCAACGTCGGCGAGGTCCTGATCGGCGGCAAGCGCCACCGGGTCGCCGGGCGCATGGCGATGGACCAGTTCGTCGTCGACCTGGAAGACCCCGAGGCCGTCCGCGACGTGCACGTCGGCGACGAGGTGGTGGTCTTCGGCCCCGGCGATCGCGGCGAGCCGACCGCCGAGGACTGGGCGCGGGCCACCGGCACGCTGAACTACGAGATCGTCACCCGCATCGGTCCGCGTGTCCCGCGGGTCTACCTCGGGAACTCGTGACGTAAGGGCCGGGGGGTTTCCACCGCCGGGCCCGTCGAGCGGAAGGGGTGTCATGGCAGTGAGCACCGCGAAGAAGGCGGGCATCGCCGGGGCCGCGGTCGGGGTGATCGCCGCCGGGGCGGCCGCCGGCTTCGCCATCGAGCGCGCCACCATCGGCCGGGCGGTCCGCCGGCTGGCCGAGCCCCGCCGCCTGGCCGAGCCCTACGGCACCCTGCGCGGCAGGCCCCTGACGGTGCGTGCCGAGGACGGCGTCGGGCTGTACGTCGAGGTCGACGGCCCGCAGTTGTTCACCGGCGGCGCCGGCTGGGCCCGCCGTCGCGCCGCCAGCCGGGCCGACGCCGGCCCGACCCTGGTGTTCTGCCACGGCTACGCCCTGCACCAGGACACCTGGCACTACCAGCGCGCGGAGTTCTCCGCGACGCACCGCTGCGTGTTCTGGGACCAGCGCGGCCACGGCCGCTCCGAGCGCGGCACGGCCGCCTCGCACACCATCGACCAGATAGGGCGAGACCTGTACACCCTCCTGGAGGCGGTGTGCCCGGACGGCGACGTGGTCCTCATCGGCCACTCCATGGGCGGTATGACGATCATGGCGCTGGCCGCCGAGCATCCCGAGCTGTTCGGCGGCCCGGACGCCGGCGAGCACGCGCGGGTGCGCGGCGTCGTGCTGTGCTCCACCACCGACGGTCACTGGGACGAGATGACGCTCGGCCTGCCCGCGCGGGCCGCGCAGCTGTTCCAGCGCACCGCCCCCGGGGTGTTCGCGCTGCTGGGCCGCGGCCACAGCCTGGTGGACCGGACCCGCCGCGCCGGCACGGACCTGGCGCAGCTGCTGACCCGCCGCTACGCCTTCGCCTCCGATGTGCCGCCGGGCCTGGTCCGCTTCACCGACGAGATGCTGTCCAGCACCCCGATGGACGTCATCGCCGACTTCTTCCCGACCTTCTCCGCGCACGAGAAGGTCACCGCGCTGGTCACGCTGGGCCGGGTGCCGGTGGAGATCATCGTCGGCGACCACGACCTGCTGACGCCGGCGTTCCACAGCGAGCGGATGGCCGCGGCGATCGACGCCGCCGCGCCGGACGAGGGCGGCCACGCCGGCCTGGAGATCGTCCCGGCCGGCGGCCACGTTCTGCCGCTGGAGCACCCCGACGCCGTGGACAGCGCGATCCGCCGGGTCCTGGCCCGCGCGGACGCATCAAGCCGATAGGTCCGACAGATCCATTAGGTCCGTTGGATCCAATAGGCCCATTAGGCCTAATCACTCTGCGCGTCGTGCGTTGACCGCACAATGTGGGAGCTGTGCAGACAGCGGAGGCTTCCGGCCCGCCCGGGACTTCGGAGTTCGACGACGTTTGGGTCGTCATCCCCGTCTACAACGAGGGCTCGGTGATCGCCGACGTCGTCGCCGGCGTGCTGCCGACGTTCCCGAACGTGGTGTGCGTGGACGACGGCTCGCGCGACGACTCGGCCCAACACATCGTCGGCACGGCCGCGCACCTAGTCAGCCATCCGGTGAACCTGGGCCAGGGCGCCGCGCTGCAGACCGGCCTGGAGTACGCGCTGCTGCAGGACGGCGCGGAGTACTTCGTCACCTTCGACGCCGACGGCCAGCACCGCGTCGAGGACGCCGCCGAACTGGTGCGCGCGGTCCGCGACGGCGGCGCGGACGTGGCCCTGGGCTCCCGCTTCCTCAGCGGCACCGTGCACGTGCCGTGGCTCAAGCGGGCGCTGCTGAAGACCGTCGCCGCGCTCAGCCCCGCGGCCCGCCGCCTGCAGCTGACCGACGCCCACAACGGCCTGCGGGTCCTGAACCGGGCCGCCGCCTCCCAGCTCAAGATCACCATGAACGGCATGGCCCACGCCTCGGAGATCGTGGACTACCTGGCGCGCTCGGAGCTGGCGGTCACCGAGGTGCCGGTGACCGTGCTCTACACCGACTACTCCAAGGCCAAGGGGCAGTCCCTGATCAACGGTGTCAACATCCTGTTCGACCTGTCCCTGCGGTCCCGGAGGACGCCATGATCATTCAGGCCATCCTGCTGGTGGTCGCGGCGGTCTTCCTGCTGCTGTTCATCCGGAACTGGTACTCGGTGCAGACCAGGGCCCTGAAGCGGCTGGCGTTCCTGGTCTTCATCGCCATGATGGTGATCGCGGTCCTGCGGCCCAACTGGGTGAACTCCGTGGCCCACAAGGTCGGCGTGGGCCGCGGCACCGACCTGGTGCTCTACGTGCTGGCGGTGGCCTTCGTCTTCGTCTCGGTGAACACCTACTTCCGGCTGAAGACCCAGGAGGCGCGGTTCACCGAGCTGGCCCGGGCCATCGCCGTGCGGGACGCGACCGAGCTGAACGCGCAGCGCCTCGGGCGCGGGCCGGTGCGGGAGGGGCGGCGATGAGCGGGGCGACAGATGCCGCCGGGCCTAGCGGACCGACCGATGCTGCCGGGCCGAGCGGGCCGAGCGGGGCGATCGCCGGCGACAAGATCCTGATCACCGGCGGCGCCGGCTTCATCGGCTCCGCCGTCGCCTCAGCCTGCCTCGACGCCGACCTCGTCCCGGTGATCCTGGACAACCTGTCCACCGGCCGCCGGGAGCTCACCGAGGACCGGATCTTCTACGAGGGCGACATCGCCGACACCACCCTGCTGGACCAGATCTTCGCCGAGCACCCGGACATCACCGCCGCCGTGCACTGCGCCGCGCTGACCATCGTCCCGGAGTCGGTCGCCAACCCGATCCGCTACTACCGCGAGAACGTCACCAAGACCCTGGAACTGATCGAGGGCCTGGTCCGCAACGGCTGCCGCCGCCTGGTCTTCTCCTCCTCGGCCTCGGCCTATGCCGCGTTCACTTCGGGCTATGGGGCAGGATCGCCCAGCCCCTACGCGCGCACCAAGGCCATCACCGAGTGGGTCCTGGAGGACGTGGCGCGCACCGGCGACCTGCACGCCATCGCGCTGCGCTACTTCAACCCGATCGGCGCCGACCCCGGGGCGCCGCACGTCCTGGGGAAGATGATCACCGCCTACCGGAGCGACGAGCCGTTCCACATCACCGGCGTGGACTGGCCGAACCGTGAGGCCGCCGCCCTCCGCGACGTCATCCGGGTGGGAGAGCTGGCCGAGGCGCACGTCGCGGCGTTGCGGGACTTCGACGCGATCGTGGCGCGCCACGCATCCGGCACCGTGCCCTACGAGGTGATCAACCTCGGCGCCGGGGACGGCACGACCGTCAGCACCGCCAAAGACCGCCGGCTCCTGGGCTGGACGCCGAGGTACTCCGTCGCCGAGGGCGTCCGCGACGCGCTCACCTGGGCCCGCGTCCGGGCCGGCCTGCCCGCGCCGACCCGGTCGGCGACCGTCCGGCCGGTCTCGGTCGTCGACGTCCTGATGCCCTACTACGGCGACGTCGCCATGATGCAGGAGGCGGTGCGCAGCGTCCTGGCCCAGCACGACCCGCACTGGCGCCTGACCGTGGTCGACGACGGCACCGAGCCCGGCGTCCCGGAGTGGTTCGCCGGCCTGATCGCGCAACACGGCCCCACCAAGATCCGCTACCAGCGCAACGAGGCCAACCTCGGCATCACCGGGAACTTCCAGAAATGCCTGAGCCTGGTCAGCCATCCGCTGGTCACCATGATCGGCTGCGACGACCGCATGCTCCCGGACTACATCGGCACCGTCCGGGCCCTGATGCGCGACTACCCGCGGGTCTCGCTCGCCCAGCCCGGCGTCGAGGTCATCGACGGCGCCGGCGAGGTCGTCGAACCCTGGGTCGACAAGGTCAAGCGCCGCGTCTACGCCCCGCGCGTGCACGGGGCCCTGGTCCTGGGCGGCGAATCCCTGGCCGTGAGCCTGCTGCGCGGCAACTGGATGTACTTCCCGGCGATCTGCTGGCGCGCCGAGGTCATCACGGAGGTCGGCTTCAACCCGGACCTGCGGGTCGTGCAGGACCTCGCCCTGACCCTGGAGTGGGTGCGCGCCGGGGCGCAGATCGTGGTCAGCGACACCGTCTGCTTCCAGTACCGCAGACACGCCGTCAGCGTCTCCAGCGAACAGGCCTTCAGCGGCGCGCGCTTCGCCGAGGAGCGCGACTTCTTCCTCGACGAGGCCGTCCGCATGGAGGGCCTGGGCTGGCGGCACGCGGCGCGCGCGGCCCGGGTGCACCTGTCCTCGCGGCTGCACGCGGCGACGCTGCTGCCCGGCGCGCTGCGGCGGGGCAGCCGCGACGGGGTGCGGGCGCTGGCCGGCTACGCGTTCATGCCGAACCGGCGCGGCGGGCCGCCCGGCGGGCCGGCCGGCGGGCCGGCCGGGGGAGCGGCCCGGTGAGCGGACCCGGAGCGCTGGAGCCGCCGTCGCCGCCCCTGCCGCCGTCCTCGCCCCCTCCGCCACCGCCCCCGGCGCCCCCACCGCCACCAGGACCGGAACCGGCGCCGATCCTTCCTGCCGAGCCGCCGGAACGCCGCGGCGCGAGAGTACGGCGTCGCGTCGCCTCCGTCGTCGGCCGGCCCTGGCTGCTGGCCCTGGTCGGCTTCTTCCTGGTCTCCGCCGGCTGGGCCTTCGCCTCCCCGATGTCCACCTCGCCGGACGAGCCGTCGCACATGGTGAAGGCGGTCGCGACCGCGCGCGGCGAGTTCGTGAACTCCACCACGCGCCACGAGATCACCAACGGCTTCGAGAAGACCTGGCTCGGCTATCCGCTCCCGGCCAAGTACGGGACCCTCGACGCGATGTCGGCCTGCTTCCGCTTCCAGCTGCTGTCCGCGTCCTGTGGGCAGAAGTTCGGGACCGACAACTCCACGGCGATCGTGGAGACCTCCGCGGGCAACTACAACCCCCTGTACTACTTCCCTGTAGGGGTGCCCAGCCTGTTCCTCCCTGGAGTCTCAGCGCTATACGGAATGCGCCTGTCGTCCGCGCTGCTGAACTCCGCACTGCTCGCCGCGGCGGTCGGCCTCGCCGCCGGCTGGCGCCGACCGGGCTGGCCGGTGCTCGGCGTCGTGGCGTGCGGAACCCCGATGGCGCTCTTCCTGAGCGGCACGGTGAACCCCAACGGGATGGAGGCCAGCGCCGCCGTCCTGGCCTGGACCGCCGCCATGTCCCTGGCGCTGGACGACGACCCGAAACCGGGCCAGGTGACGCGGCGCGCGATCGGGCTGGCCGTCGGCGGCGCGCTGCTGGCGAACACCAGGAGCCTGGGCATCGCCTTCGTGGCCTCCGTGCTGATCGCGCTGGTGATCGTGGCCGGCCCGCGCAAGCTCGTCTGGCTGGCCCGGTTCCGCGGGGTGCAGATCATGATGGGGGTGCTGGTGCTGGGCGGCGTCGCGGCGTTCCTGTGGAACCGCTACGCCGACACCCTCGTGACCTCGACTGTGTCCTTCCCGGACCTGAAGGCGGGGACCGTCTTCAACGAGGTGTTCTGGAGTTCCGGCACGTACATCATCCAGGTGGTCGGCACCCTCGGCTGGCTCGACGTGGCGTTGCCGCCGGGCACCACGATCGCCTGGTTCGCCGTGGCCGGGCTGCTGGTCCTGTGCGCCTTCGGCGTCGCCCGCTGGCGGGAGGCGGTGGTGATCGCCCTGCTGATCATCGGCACCGTGGCGATCCCGCTGGTCGCGCAGGTCCTGGAGGCCAAGCGCTTCGGCATCGGCTGGCAGGGCCGCTACATCCTGGCCTGGGTCCTCGGCCTGCCGGTCCTGGCCGGGCTGCTCATGGCCCGCCGCATCGGGGCGGACCTGCCCAACGCCCTGGAGCGGCGGGCCCCGGTCGCGGCCACGATCGTGCTCGCACTGGCCGGCCTCGGCGCCTTCTACTGGTCGATGACGCGCTACGCCCACGGCGGCTGGCGGAAGTACGCGATCGCCCCGATCGAGTGGAGCCCGCCCGGCGGCTGGCTCCTGTGGTGGATCGTGTACGTGGCAGGGCTCGCGGTGCTGGTCGCGGCGGTCGCGGTCCGACGGCGGGACGCGCTGTGGCATCCGCCGCCGGCTCCTCCGGCTCCCTGAATGCTGGTTTCCCTTAGGGGTCTTCTTCGCCGGTTTCCCTTAGCGAATCCCTCGGCGAATCCCTTAGCGATTCCCTCAGTGGTTCCGCGGCCCGGCGAAGTTGTTCATCCAGGACTGGTCCCCAGTGGCTGAACACTCGTGGTTGGGCGCGTACTTCGGGCAGCTGCCATCGGGCTTGCGCATTGTCTGCGACACGTAGGCGAGGATCTTGTAGCTGTTCGTCTTGGCGGGCATCCAGTAGTCCGACACCGACGACGCGGCGCTCCCCAACACCAGCAGCACTGCGGCCAGCACCCCGACGTGCGCCCCGAGCCGCGACGGCAGCGGCGGCCAGGCTCCCAGCCGCGACGCGGCGAAGGCCGTCGCCGCCGCACCCAGCACCAGGATGCAGTACAGCAACTGGTTCCCGGTGCGCGGCCACAGCTGCACGGTCCCGGTCGCCCACATCCGCGAGGCCACCTCCATCCGCCACAGCCACGTCCCGCCGAACACGCAGGCCACCGTCACCGCCAACGGCCGCCGCCACCCCAGCCACAGCGCCACCCCGAGCCCGGCGAACGTCAGCACGCTGAACAGCCCCACCCCGGCCAACTCGCCCGGCGGCGGCCACTGCCCCACATCCCCGGGCATGTCGGTCCGCCACATGGAGAAGAACGCCGGATCCGTATAAGCGTCGAAGCCATAAGCGCGGTCCACGTTCCCGGAACCGGTGAGGTCCTTGACGTACCAGCCGCACAACACCCCGAACACGGCCACCGTCACCCCGACGAACGCCAGCAGCTTCCAGACCCGCGCCTTAGCCCAGGGAAACAGCAGAAGCACAGCGGCGACCAACCCCGGCGCGCTCCACAAAGAGGACCCCGGGTAGATCAGGAACAGGACGGAGTACAGCAGCCCGAACAGCACCGCACTGACCAGCACCCGGCGCCAGCTCATGTCCCCGACGCGCATGGTGTGCCGCACCGAAACCACGAACACCGGCAAAAGCACGATCATCACAATGGCGCCATACGGCTTGTAGGGATCGATGATCGCGTACGCCGGCACCACCCCCACCACCAGCGCCCACACCGGACTGAGCACGAAACGCCACGCCACATACGCCGCCGGCCCCGTGACCGCGGCACCGCCGATCTCCATGTCCCGGAACGCCGAAGCGGTGTCGCCGTGGTGGAACAGCTGGGCCCACCACGCCAGTGCGTGCAGCGTCAGCGGCGGATACGTCGGATTCGGATTGCCGTGCCCGTGCACGATCGACTCCGACCACTCCACCAGCCGTCCGGTATCCCCGTTCAAGCCGAACAACGGCCACGGCGTCCCCTTCAACGCCACCACGATCCCCCCAGCCAGGAACCCCGACGCCAAGCCCGCCAAAGCGGCGCACACCAGGTGCTTCACCGCCCGATACAGCCGCCCTCCGCGCCACCGGTGCGCCACCATCAACGCCGCCAGCAACAGCACCCCCAGCACGGTGAACCGCACCTGCAACGCCGCCAACGCACTGACCTGCCCGGTCCGATCCAGCGGATCCACATCGACGAACCGCGCCGCGACCGGCATCACCAGCGCCCCGACCAGCGCCGCGACCACCTCGCCGACCGGGAGAGCGGCCCGCCGCAGGGTCGGGCGGACCGTCGACCAGCGTCCGGTTGTGCCGGCGGTCATCGTGTTCGGCCCTGGCCGGCCAAGACCGCGGCCCGCCGCACGGCCGGGCCGACCGCCGGGCCGACCGCCTGCCGGACCCCCGACCACCGCCCCGCTCTCCCGCTGGTCATCGCGCTCTGCCCTTCGCCGCGTGCTCGGCCCCGCTGCCGGGGGAACGACCGAGATCGCCGCCGGTCACGGTCGCACCGATCATCGAACCCTGCCCCTGCGCAGGTGCCGGACCGGCCCGCCGCCCCGGCGCCCGCCCAGGGCGCCCATCGCCTCCGGCACGCCCTCGGCCGCCCTCAGCGCCTCCGTCAGCCCCCACGCCATGACCAGCACCACCGTCACCGGCCCCCCGACCCCGCCGGCGGCCGCCGCGTGCAGCGGATCCACCGGCAGCTCCACCAGGACCACCATGACCACCGCCCCCGCGCCCCAGGCGATCGGCACCAGCCGGTGCCGGTCCATCGCCACCAGCGTCGGCTGCAGGATCGCCGCCGTCATCAGGAACACCGTCCCGATCCCCAGCACCGCCAGAAGTTCGTGGGACAGCACCGCCTTCGTCCCGAAGAACACCCGCAGCACCCACGGTCCGGCCAGCGCCAGCACCGCGGTCCCGGCCAGCCCCAGCGCCACCACCGCCCCCAGCGCCACCCGCACCCGGGCGCGCAGCGCGGCGTGGTTCCCGCGTGCCGCCGAACGAGTGAGGTCCGGCAGCAGCATCGCCTGGATCGGCGAGATCAGCAGCAGCGGGATCCGCACCAGGACGAACGCCTGCCCGAACGCCGCCGCCACCGCGTCGGAGTTCGTCAGCCGCGTGCTGGCGACCAGCGGCGGCAGATTCGCCACCAGCTGCGTCAGCAGGCTCCCGGCCACCAGCAGCGCCAGGCCGCCGGCCGCCGAGCGCTCCCCGGTCTCGAACGAGGAGACCTCGACGTCCATCCGGTCCCGCGCGCCGTCCTCGAACCCCTCGCGCAGCCACCACAGCCCGGCCAGCGTCGCGAACCCCTGCGCCGCGGCGAACGCCAGCGCGTACGCCCACGCCGGCCCGCCCCGCCCGGTGAGCACGAACACCGCCACGCACGGCACCAGCCGCCCCAGCCCCTCGGTCGCGAGCGTCGCCGCGTACCCGTGGAACTCCTGCCGCCCGCCCAGGATCCCGCGCACCCAATAACAGGCCGATCCCACCCCCGCCGCCAGGACGAGCGCGGCGAACAGGTCCCACTGCCCCCGCAGCGGACCGGACACCAGCACCGGCGACAGCGCCAGGAGCGCCACCAGCGTCAAACCGAACAGGCACGCCGCGTGCAGCCGCGCCGTCCGGGCCACCGGCGCCACCGGACGCCGCTCCGCGATGGCCCGGCTCGTGGCCCGGCTGGTCTCCTGCTCCAGCCCGACGAACACCCCGAGCGTCACCAGCCCGGCCAGGAAGTACAGCGAGGACAGCGCGGCGGCGTCCGTGGACGTCGAGGAGTGCCCGGTGACCGCCAGGAACACATACCCTGACAAACCCACCAGCAGCAGCCCCGCGGCCATCCCGACGGAGGCCCTCATGCTCACCTCCGGTGCGGGAGTCCTCGGCGCCGATCATGCCCGGCGCGGAATGCGGGTAATCAGGGCAATAAGCACAGAAGGCGGTATATGCGCCCTACGCGAACTTCGGTCAGCCCACAGCGTCTCGACGCGCGCAACTCCTGAGATCCGCGGGGCCCGGTACGGTGGACCCATGTCGGTGATCCCTGACCAAGCCGGACCCGGGCTGCCCGGACCCGTCCTGGAGACCCCGGTCGCGACCGCGGGCGAGATGAAAGAACTCGGCCGCCGCCTCGGCGCGCGGCTGCGCCGCGGCGACCTCGTGGTGCTCACCGGCGACCTCGGGGCCGGCAAGACGACCTTCACCCAGGGGCTCGGCGAGGGCCTGGGCGTCCGCGGCCCGATCACCTCGCCGACCTTCGTCATCGCCCGCGTGCACCCCTCGGTCGCCGACGGCGGGATCCCGCTGGTGCACGTCGACGCCTACCGCCTCGGCTCCCTGGACGAGCTCGACGACCTGGACCTGGACGCCTCGGTCGAGCAGTCGGTGACGGTCGTGGAATGGGGCGAGGGCAAGGCCGAGGTCCTGACCGACGACCGGCTCGACATCGTCATCTCGCGGGAGTTCGCCGAGGAGCTCGACGAGCCCGGCGACTCTGACGTGCGGTGGGTCGTGGTGCGCGGCATCGGGGAGCGGTGGACCGACCGCGACCTGGCCGCGCTCGAGGACACGGCCGGCTGAGCCGGCCCGCCCCGGGCAGAGCCCTACGCCACCACGACGACCTGTGTCTGCAACGCCGCGAACTGCCACACCGCCAGCGCGTCGTTCTGCGTCAGCCGCACCCCGCCGGTCTTCGCCTCCGGCTTCGGCGGCATCTCGTCGCCGGCCAGCGAGGCGACCGCCTCCATGGCGAACTTCGTGGTGTCGTTCTTCGGGCCCCACAGCACCTCGTACTGCACGGCGACGCGGTCGGCCGACTGGTTGTTGGCGATCCGCTTCGACACCGCGTAGGTGCCCGCCGCCGGAGTCACCGTGCTCGGCACCACCGCCGCCGACAGCTGGACCTTCTCGTCCGGGCCGACCAGCCAGATCCGCGCCTTGGACAGGCTGTACACCATGCGCTTGCCCGTGCCGCTGGAGGCCGGCAGCGCCAGTGCCGGGTCCGGAGCCGGGGTCACCGTCTGGCCGGCCGAGTTCGTCGAGGCCGGCGGCTGCTGCTTGGCGGCGGCCGCCGCCGGGGCCTTGTTCGGCGCCGAACCGTTGGCCTGCACGGCCAGCACGCCCACTCCGACCAGGGCCGCGGCGGTGATCAGGGCGACCGAGGCCATCGGGTTCACGCGGCCGCGACTGGCCCGCGCCGCCGACCGCGGACCGTTCTGCTGCTGGCTGGTCATGGGTCGTATGGTGCCAGAAAGATAGGCTGTGCGGGTGCTCCTGCTCGCGTTCGACACCGCAACCCCGGCCATCACCGTCGCCCTGCACGACGGCGCTGACATCCTCGCCGAATCCACCACCGTGGACGCCCGGCGCACCGGGGAACTGCTCGCACCCGGCATCACCGCGGTCCTGACCGCCGCCGGGCGCAAACCGGGGGAGCTCACCGGAGTCGCCGTCGGAGTCGGACCCGGCCCCTTCACCGGACTGCGGGTGGGATTGGTCACGGCGCGCGCCCTCGGCGACGCCCTCGGCATCCCGGTGCACGGCGTCTGCACCCTCGACGTGGTCGCTTATCAGACCGGCAGTACGGAGCCCTTCGCCGTCGCCACTGACGCGCGCCGTAAAGAGGTCTACTGGGCCCAGTACACGGACCACCTGACCCGCTCCACCGAACCGGACGTGGCGCACCCCGCACTCATCGCCGAACGCCTCACCGGACTCCCGGTCGCGGGGGAGGGCGCGCGCCTGTACCCGGACGCGTTCCCCACAGCGATCGAGCCCCGCCACCCCTCTGCCGCGGCTCTGGCAGAACTCACTATCAAGCGTCTGCAAAGCGATCCCGGCTCCCTGCTCTTCCCCGAGCCGCTCTATCTGCGCCGCCCGGACGCCGTCGAACCAGGCACCCGCAAGCGTGTCTCCACGAGCTGACGGCACGATGTCCACAATGGCGCCGACGCTGCGTCCGTTCCGCTGGTGGGACATCGAGATGGTCCGGCGGATGGAACAGGACCTGTTCCCCGAGGACCCCTGGTCCGTGGAGATGTTCTGGTCCGAACTCGCGGACGTCCCGCACTCCCGCTACTACGTCGTCGCGGAAGCCGACGGGGACATCGCCGGCTACGCCGGCCTGATGTCCCAACCCGGCGCCGCAGTGGGCACCGTCGAGGGCTGGGTCCAGAACATCGCGGTGGCCCGCGCGCACCAGGGCCGAGGACTCGGGACGGTCCTCCTGGAAGCGCTTCTGGACGAGGCTGTGCGCCGGAAGTGCGTAGAGGTCTGGCTGGAAGTGCGCACAGACAACGACTCCGCGCAGCGCCTGTACACCCGCCACGGCTTCGAGCCCGCGGGCATCCGCCGCGGGTACTACCAGCCCGGCAACCACGACGCGCTGATCATGAGGAAGGCACTGGCGTGACGGCACTGCACCCATCGAAGAACCCGGCCGACGAACCGTTGGTCCTCGGCTTCGAGACCTCCTGCGACGAGACCGGCGTCGGCATCGTGCGGGGCCACACCCTGCTCGCCGACGCGGTGGCCTCCAGCGTGGACGAGCACGCGCGCTTCGGCGGCGTCGTGCCCGAGGTCGCCAGCCGCGCGCACCTGGAGGCCATGGTGCCCACCGTGCAGCGCGCGCTGAGCGAGGCCGGCGTGACCCTGGCCGACATCGACGCCATCGCCGTCACCGCCGGCCCCGGCCTGGCCGGCGCCCTGCTGGTCGGAGTGGCCGCCGCCAAGGGCTACGCACTGGCCCTGGACAAGCCCATCTACGGCGTCAACCACCTGGCCGCCCACATCTGCGTGGACCAGCTCGAACACGGCCCCCTGCCCGAGGGCTGCGTCGCCATGCTGGTCTCCGGCGGCCACTCCTCGCTGCTGTTCGTCCCCGACGTCACCGGCGACGTCCAGCCCCTGGGCCAGACCATCGACGACGCCGCCGGCGAGGCCTTCGACAAGGTGGCGCGGGTCCTGGGCCTCGGCTTCCCCGGCGGCCCCCTGATCGACAAGGCGGCCCGCGACGGCGACCCCGAGGCGATCGCCTTCCCCCGCGGCCTCACCGGCCCCCGGGACGCCCCCCTGGACTTCTCCTTCTCCGGCCTGAAGACCTCGGTCGCCCGCTGGGTGGAGAAGCGCGAACGCGCCGGCGAGAAGGTCCCCATCGCCGACGTCGCCGCCTCCTTCCAGGAAGCGGTGGTGGACGTCCTCACCCGCAAAGCCATCCTGGCCTGCAAGGAGCAAGGTGCGGACCACCTGCTCATCGGAGGCGGCGTCGCAGCCAACTCCCGCCTGCGCGTCCTGGCCGAGGAACGCGCCGCCAAGGCCGGCATCCGCGTCCGTGTCCCGCGCCCCGGGCTCTGCACCGACAACGGCGCCATGGTCGCCGCTCTCGGCTCCGAACTGGTCCGCCGCGGCCGCACCCCCTCCACCCTCGATTTCCCAGCGGACTCCTCCCAACCAGTAGTGGATGTGATCGCCCGATGACCGGTCCCGGCGGCAAGACCGCGAAGAACCAGAGCCTGATGTGGGAAGTCCGCTGCGAGCCGGGCAAAGCACCGGCGGTGGAGGAGTGGGTCCGCGCAATCATCGTCCCGCCGCTGTGGGAGGACGAAGAAGTCGCCTCCTATAACGCGTACAGCTCCGTGGGACAGGACGGTGACCGCGTGGTGGTGGTCATCGACTACCTCGGCGCGGCCCCGGCCACCCTGGCTGCCGACCCGCCGGAGCGGCTGATCGCCCGCCCTCCGCACGCGTGGGTTTTCCAACGCCTTGACGTGTGAATGTCCTCGGATTAACCGTCTTAAGCAACTCTTCAGGTTCCACAAACGTCCTCCCTCAGTAGTGAAACCAGGCGGGCTCCGGGGGCCCGCCTAACTGAACTGAGGCATCGGCGTGACGTACGAGGACCAGGACCTTCCCATCGGCTGCGGCTGCGAAGACCACGACCTGACACCGCCCTCAGGCGCGGCCTACACCAACGCCTCCCGCCGACGCTTCCTGCGCAGCGCCGCGGGCCTCGCTATGGCGGCGCCCACCCTCTTGGCCGCTGCCTGTGGCTCCGGCAGCTCCTCCTCGACGGGCGCTAAGCAGAACACCGGTGCCGGCGCACCGACGACCACCGGCAGCAACGGCGGGTCGCCCGGCGCGCCCTCGCAGCCGTCCAGCGCTTCCTCCACCAACGGCTCCGGCGTGCCCGGCCCCGAAACCGCCGACGCGGCCCTGCTGGCATCCCGCTACGACGGCCTCAAGCCCTTCGCCCCGGCCCCGCCGCCCCCGGCGACCAAACCGGTGAACACCAACGTCGATCTCCCGCCGGTCATCAGCCACATCCCGACCGACCAGAAGATCTGTTTCCTCACCATCGACGACGGAGCGGAGAAGGACCCGGCCTTCCTCCAGATGGTCAAGGACTTCCGCATACCGATCACGATGTTCCTGGCCGACTGCTTCATCCAGGACGACTACAACTACTTCACCCAGCTCCGCGACACCGGCTACTGCACCATCCAGAACCACACGCTGCACCACCCCGACATGACGACCCTCAACGCCCAGCGCCAACTGACGGAGGTCACCGGCCAGCAGCAGAAGCTCGTCAAGAACTACAACACCCACCCCTACCTCTTCAGGGCGCCCTTCGGGAACTCCAACAAGGCCACCCAGGAGGCCTGCAAGCAGAACGGGCTCAAGGCCATCTGCTACTGGCGGGCCACCTTCCAGAAGCAGGGCTTCCAGTGGCAGGCGGCCGACAAGAAGCTCCGCCCCGGGGACATCCTCCTGGCGCACTTCCGCGGTCCCAAGGCCAACGGCAAGGGCTGGCCCGAGATGCACGAACTGATGACCAACCTCTTCCGCATCGTCCAAGAGCAGGGCTATACGTTCGCCCGCCTGGAGGACTACGTCTGATGTAGCGGCAGGGGCTTCAGCGGCAGAACCTCAGCGGCAGGACACGGTCACACTGACCGGAAACCCTGCCTGCCCACCGCTCGGCCCGACGAACCCCAGCGTCCCCGTCATCGTGGACGACGCCGGCGCGCTGGGCACCACCCCACCCGTGCTCACCAACGGATCCGTCTCCGTGAGCACGACCGTGTTCCCGCTCTGCGACGCGCTGCCGCCGGTGTAGTGCGCCACCCAGTCGCCCAGAGCGCTGCCGAACACCGCTGTCGCGCGCATCGTCACCTGGGTCGGGCCCCAACTGCAGCTGTCACCGGTGAGGCTGATCAGAACCGGCCGGGGGTCGGTCGTCGTCGGGCGCGGAGCCGGGCAGCGGGCCGCCTGTTCGGGCGTCGTCGGGTGCGAGCAAGGGTCCGTGGACGTCGGCTTCGCCGGCGGGGCCGACGGAGCCGAAGAGCGGGGCGCGGCGGCCGATTGCGAGGTGGCCGCCGTGGGCGGATGTGTCGCAGCCGCTCCGGCGGTGGTGGTGGCGCTCCCGGACGAGGCGTCGCTCGCCGGCGCCGGCGCCGACGCGGCCGTGGTCGTGAGCGGGTTGGTCGGAACAGGGCTTCCCGAGGTGTCCGGGTCCGCGGTCGGCCCCTGGCTCGTGGCCGAGGCCGAGGCCGAACTCGCCGCTCCGGCGTTCGCCACCGTTGCGCCACCGCCCCCGCAGCCGGCCGCCATCAGTGTCCCCGCGACTGCCAGTGCGGCCGGTGCGAGCGCCCGAGCCCGCCGCGACATCGTCATTCCCGCTCCCCTGTCCACCCCGGCCCGCTGCGTGCCGAGCCGCGAGAGCGTACCACCATGATCACGACCCGACGCGCCCCCTGGCACTCCACTTGACCGAGTGCTAAAGGCGCGCCTAATCTCGCTTTGGCACCCTCGCACCGAGAGTGCCAGCGCGATACGGCCGGACCCTGGCACCCGCGACGACAGGTTCCGCAACCAGTTCACCATCGCCGATCCGTCACGCGAACGAAAGGTCACACATCGTGGCTACCGTTGCCATCAAGCCGCTCGAGGACCGCGTCGTCGTCAAGCCGCTCGACGCCGAGCAGACCACCGCCTCCGGCCTCGTCATCCCGGACACCGCCAAGGAGAAGCCGCAGGAGGGCGTCGTCCTGGCCGTGGGCCCGGGCCGCTGGGAGGACGGCAAGCGCGTCGAGCTCGACGTCAAGGAGGGCGACATCGTCCTCTACAGCAAGTACGGCGGCACCGAGGTCAAGTACAACAACGAGGAGTACCTCGTCCTGTCGGCGCGCGACCTGCTCGCGATCGTCAACAAGTAGTTCTCGCACGACCCTCAAGCTGCATTTCCGCCCCGGGCGGCCGGGGACCCGGCCTTCATGCCGGGGCGGATTTTCTTTCCCTTAAAGACAAGGAACGTACTCGCTCATGGCGAAGATGCTCGAATTCGACGAGGACGCCCGCCGCAAGCTCGAGCGCGGCGTCAACGCGCTCGCCGACGCGGTCAAGGTGACCATCGGTCCCAAGGGCCGCAACGTCGTCATCGACAAGAAGTTCGGCGCCCCGACCATCACCAACGACGGCGTGACCATCGCCCGCGAGGTGGAGCTCGAGGACCCGTACGAGAACCTCGGCGCGCAGCTGGCGAAGGAAGTCGCCACCAAGACCAACGACATCGCCGGCGACGGCACCACCACGGCGACCGTGCTGGCCCAGGCGATGGTGCGCGAGGGTCTGCGCAACGTCGCGGCCGGCGCGCAGCCGATCGCGCTCAAGCGCGGCATCGACGCGGCCGTCAAGGCCGTCGCCGAGCAGCTGCTGTCCACCGCCAAGCAGGTGGAGACCAAGGAGTCCATCGCCCAGGTCGGCGCGATCTCCGCGCAGGACAAGGCGATCGGCGACCTGATCGCCGAGGCCATGGACAAGGTCGGCAAGGACGGTGTGATCACCGTCGAAGAGTCGAACACCATGGGCCTGGAGCTCGAGTTCACCGAGGGCATGCAGTTCGACAAGGGCTACCTGTCGCCCTACATGGTGACCGACCAGGAGCGCATGGAAGCGATCCTGGAGGACCCCTACATCCTGATCAACCAGGGCAAGATCAGCTCCCTGAACGAGCTGCTGCCGCTGCTGGAGAAGGTCGCGCAGTCCCGCAAGCCGCTGCTGATCATCGCCGAGGACGTCGACGGCGAGGCGCTGTCCACCCTGGTCGTGAACAAGATCCGCGGCACCTTCACCTCGGTCGCGGTCAAGGCCCCGGCCTTCGGCGACCGCCGCAAGGCGATCCTGGAGGACCTGGCGATCCTCACCGGCGCGCAGGTCGTGGCGCCCGAGGTCGGCCTGAAGCTGGACCAGGTCGGCGTCGAGGTGCTGGGCACCGCGCGCCGCGTGACCGTCACCAAGGACGACACCACCGTCGTCGACGGGGCCGGCGAGGCCTCGGCCGTGAGCGACCGCGTGAAGCAGATCAAGGCCGCGATCGAGACCACCGACTCCGACTGGGACCGCGAGAAGCTGCAGGAGCGCCTGGCCAAGCTGGCCGGCGGCGTCTGCGTCATCCGCGTCGGCGCGGCCACCGAGGTCGAGCTGAAGGAGAAGAAGCACCGTCTGGAGGACGCCATCTCCGCGACCCGCGCCGCGGTCGAGGAGGGCATCGTCTCCGGCGGCGGTTCCGCTCTGGTGCACGCCGTGTCGGTGCTGGACGGCGACCTGGGCCTGACCGGCGACGAGGCGACCGGTGTGCGCGTCGTGCGCCGGGCCGCGGTCGAGCCGCTGCGCTGGATCGCCGAGAACGCGGGCCTCGAGGGCTACGTCGTGACCGACAAGGTCTCGAACCTGCCCGTCGGCTCCGGCCTGAACGCCGCCACCGGCGAGTACGTCGACCTGGTCGCGGCCGGTGTCATTGACCCGGTCAAGGTCACCCGCTCCGCGCTGGCCAACGCCGCCTCCATCGCCTCGATGCTGCTCACGACCGAGACCCTGGTCGTCGAGAAGCCGGAGCCCAAGGACGACGAGGGCCACGGCCACTCGCACGGCGGCCACGGCCACTCTCACTAAGGGATCGCCCGCGCTATAGCGGACGCCTATAGAGAGCGTTGAGGGCGGCTCTGTACGGAACTCCGTACAGAGCCGCCCTCTTCACGCTTCCTGTGCAGCCACTTATGGCCTGGGCTCTGTAGTCACTTACGGCTTGGGCTGTGCGGCCACCGCCTACGGCTTCGTCTTCGCCTTGGCGCGGACCCCGGCCGACACGGTGTTCGCCGGCCGAGTCATCGTCATCCCGTTGCTCGGCGCGGTGGCCGGCGCGCCGGACGGCTTCGCCTGCAGCTTCACCGGCACCTTCGTCGGCGGCTTGCGCGTCGGCTTGGTGTTCTTGGCCAGCGCGGCCAGCTTCGCCGCCCGAGCCGCCGATTTCTCGCGCGCGTAGTACTCGTCGCGCTCTTCCTCGGTCATACCGCCCCAGACCCCATAGGGCTCGTGCACGCGCAGGGCGTGCTCCCGGCACGGCTTGCACACCGGACAGTGCAGGCACACCTCCTTCGCGGCCTCCTCCCGCGAGGTCCGCGCCTGGCCGCGCTCGCCTTCCGGGTGGAAGAACAGGTCGCTGTCGGTGCCGCGGCAGGAGCCGCGCAACTGCCAGTCCCAGAAGTCCGCGTTGGGACCCGGGAGACGGGACACGTCGGCCATGGCAAACCCTTCCTTCCGTCGACCCTCCCCAACCGGAGAACCCGCAGGTCAGTCGTCCTGTTGTCGGACGACCGACGGCGAGTCGCTGGATGGAGTGGTCTTCGGCTGCATCGTGTTGGCCGCAGCCGCGGTGGGTGCATGATCCCGGTGAGAGTGAGTCGGGACATGCATCGGTGCCGCGGCGGCGGCCCTACCTCGTGGTGAACCAGGTGTCAGTTGTCCAATACCTGATCCTGCGAGCGGTCATACCGATCATGCCCCGAACCGTGCTCGATTGTCACTGAGTTGTCGCAATCGACTACGGACTGTGAGCAACGGCGAGGCGATGAACCGCCCGCCGGAACGAGAGGCGCGGCGACTTGAGCGGGCTCCCCGTGAGTGACAGCTGGGATGAAGACGGGTGGGTGCGGGCCTTGGACGCCGGCCGGCTCCCCGAGAGCGGAGGCGGGGGCGGCCGTGGCGGCAGGGGCACCCGGGGCGCCGGGGACGACGGTGACAGTCGTGACGAGGTGGAGGGCAGCCGCGCGGGAAGTCCGGAGGACCGGCCCTGGACCCCGATCCCGCGCCAGGCGAAGTCGGCGGAGCGGGGCCTGATCCCGAAGCAGCGCCGTCTGAAAAAAACATCGCGGAGCGCGTAACGCTTTCGGGTGAAGCTCGTTTTCCATCTCGGAGTGACGATGGCCCGCGTCCCCGCCCCCCGCCCGGCCGCCTCCCACGGAGGCGCTTCGCGCAGCGGTCCGCACATGGGTGGGTGGCGAAGCGGCGCGAACCATCGACTACGGGGACCTGTCCGCCATAAGCTCAATAGGTGTCACAACCTCACGAATGTGGAGGCTTGACCAATGACGTCCATCCTAGTCTGCGACGACTCCCCGCTGGCCCGGGAGACGCTGCGACGCGCCGTGGCGACCGTGCCCGGCGTCGACAAGGTCACCACCGCCAACAGCGGCGAGGAAGTGCTGCGCCGGTGGACGGCCGACCGCTCCGACCTGGTCCTGATGGACGTGCGGATGCCCGGCCTGGGCGGCGTGGAGACCGTGCGCCGGCTGCTGTCCAACGACCCCAACGCCCGGGTGATCATGCTCACCATGGCCGAGGACCTGGACGGCGTGGCGCTCGCGGTGGCCACCGGCGCCCGCGGCTACCTGCACAAGGACGCCTCGCGCGCCGAGCTGCGGGCCACCGTCAGCCAGGCGCTGGCCGACCCGACCTGGCGGCTGGCCCCGCGCCGGCTGCGCCCGGCCGAGATCGGCGCCGTCCCGACCCTGACCGCCCGGGAGATCCAGGTGCTGGAGGGCATGAGCCACGGCCGCTCCAACGCCGAGATCGGCCGGGACCTGTTCCTCTCGGAAGACACGGTGAAGACCCATGCGCGCAGGCTGTTCAAGAAGCTCGGCGCCTCCGACCGGGCGCACGCCGTGGCGCTCGGGTTCCGCTGGGGCCTGGTCCGCTGAGGCCGGACCGGCCGGCGCGGCCCCGGCCGCGGCCATCCCCGGCGGCGGGTACGGCGCGCTGTGCCGGTGTGATTCCGAGCACGCCGGAGGCGATCATCCGTTGATCGGTTTGGTCGGGCCGGATTCCTGGGGGAAGATTGCATATCGGTCCCCCTTGACATTCGGATGGTGACATGTCTGACGCCGGCCTGCCCGCCAAGTTCGCGACTCTCGGCCTGACCTACGACGACGTCCTGCTGATCCCGGCCTACTCCGAAGTGGTGCCGACCGAGCTGAACACCGGGGCCCGGCTGTCGCGCAACATCACCTTGAACGTGCCGCTGATCTCGGCGGCCATGGACACCGTCACCGAGGCGCGGATGGCCATCGCCATGGCCCGCCAGGGCGGCGTCGGCGTCCTGCACCGCAACCTGTCGATCGAGGCCCAGGCCGCGCAGGTGGACCTGGTCAAGCGCTCGGAGTCGGGCATGGTCACGCAGCCGGTGACCGTCGCGCCGGACGCGACGCTGGCCGAGGTGGACGCGCTGTGCGCCAAGTACCGCATCTCCGGCCTGCCGGTGACCGCCGCCGACGGCACCCTGCTGGGCATCATCACCAACCGCGACCTGCGTTTCGAGGTCGACAAATCGCGCCGGGTGGCCGATGTCATGACGCCCATGCCGCTGGTCACCGGCCCCGCCGGGATAAGCGGCGAGGACGCGATGAAGCTGCTGGCCCAGCACAAGATCGAGAAGCTCCCGCTGGTCGCGCCGGACGGCAGGCTGTCCGGCCTGATCACCGTCAAGGACTTCGACAAGAGCGAGAAGTACCCGCTGGCCACCAAGGACGACAACGGCCGGCTGCGGGTCGGCGCCGCGATCGGCTTCCTCGGCGACTCCTTCGAGCGGGCCCAGGCCCTGGTGCACGCCGGCGTCGACTTCCTGGTCATCGACAGCGCGCACGGCCACTCCAAGGTCGAGCTGGACATGATCGCCAAGGTCAAGGCCGAGGCCCCGCACATCGACGTGATCGCCGGCAACGTGGTGACCGCGGCCGGCGGCCGGGCGCTGATCGACGCCGGCGCGGACGCGATCAAGGTCGGCGTGGGCCCGGGCTCGATCTGCACCACCCGCGTGGTGGCCGGCGTCGGCATGCCGCAGGTGACCGCGGTCTACGAGGTCGCCGAGGCGGCCAGGGAGCACGGCGTCCCGGTGATCGCCGACGGCGGCCTGCAGTACTCCGGCGACATCGGCAAGGCGATCGCCGCCGGCGCCGACTCGGTGATGCTCGGCTCGCTGCTGGCCGGCTGCGAGGAGTCCCCGGGCGAGCTGCTGTTCATCAACGGCAAGCAGTTCAAGTCCTACCGCGGCATGGGGTCCTTGGGCGCCATGCAGTCCCGCGGCGAGAACAAGTCCTACTCCAAGGACCGCTACTTCCAGGGCGACGTGGAGTCCGACGAGAAGCTGATCGCCGAGGGCATCGAGGGCCAGGTCCCCTACCGCGGCCCGCTGGCCTCGGTGGTGCTGCAGCTGATCGGCGGCCTGCGCCAGTCGATGCTCTACTGCGGCGCGCACACCATCCCGCAGCTGCAGGACGCGCAGCTGGTCCGGATCACCGCGGCGGGTCTGCGCGAGAGCCACCCGCACGACATCCAGATGACGGTCGAGGCGCCGAACTACTCCAAGCGCTGACCACATAGAGCACTCAACGGCCCGACGCTGTAGCGTCCCTACATGCCCGATCAATTGGGCGCCGTTGGCGCCCGTTTGATCGGGTGCGTATGGGCCCAGACGTAAGTAGTCCGTGGGAAAGAGCAGAGGTACTCCAGGTGACCGAGGTCGAGATCGGCCGGGCCAAGCGTGGCCGCCGGGCTTATGGGTTCGACGATGTGGCAGTAGTGCCGTCGCGCCGGACCCGGGACCCCGAAGAGGTCTCCATCGCCTGGCAGATCGACGCCTACCGGTTCGACACGCCGTTCATGGCCGCGCCGATGGACAGCGTCGTGTCCCCGGCGACCGCGATCCAGATCGGCAAGCTCGGCGGCGTGGGGGTCCTCAACCTGGAGGGCCTGTGGACCCGCTACGAGAACCCTGAGCCGCTGCTCCAGGAGATCGCGGACCTGCCGGCCGACGCCTTCACCAAGCGCATGCAGGAGATCTACAGCGCGCCGGTCCAGGCCGAGCTGATCTCCGCGCGTATCAAGGAGATCCGCGCTGCGGGGGTCACCGTGGCGGGAGCACTGTCGCCGCAACTCACAGCGGAGTTCCACTCCGTGGCCGTCGCCGCGGGTCTGGACCTGTTGGTCATCCGCGGGACCACGGTGTCCGCCGAGCACGTGTCGGCCAACGCCGAGCCGCTGAACCTCAAGCAGTTCATCTACGAGCTCGACATCCCCGTCGTGGTCGGCGGCTGCGCGACCTACCAGGCGGCGCTGCACCTGATGCGCGCCGGCGCCGCGGGCATCCTGGTCGGCTTCGGCGGCGGCTCGACCCAGACCACCCGCGACGTCATGGGCATCGCCGTGCCGATGGCGTCCGCGGTCTCCGACGTGGCCGCCGCGCGCCGCGACTACCTGGACGAGTCCGGCGGCCGCTATGTGCATGTCGTCGCGGACGGCGCCATGGGCGTCTCCGGCGACATCACCAAGGCGATCGCCTGCGGTGCCGACGCGGTGATGATCGGCTCGCCGCTGGCCCGTGCCGCCGAGGCGCCGGGGCGCGGTTTCCACTGGGGTGCGGAGGCGCACCACGCATCGGTTCCGCGCGGGCACCGCACAGCGGTCGGCACCGTGGGGACGCTGGAGGAGATCCTCGTCGGCCCCTCCTCCTCCCCGGACGGCACGATGAACCTCGCCGGTGCGCTGCGCCGGGCGATGGGGACCTGCGGCTACACCGAGCTCAAGGGCTTCCAGCGCGTCGAGGTCACTGTCGCGACCTGAGCCGTTCCGCACCTTGTGATCGGCTTCACGGGTGATGTGACACATGTGATCGCGTGCGGCGCCCGGTTCTAGGGCAGGCTTGTAGCGTGCGTAGTTTGCGGTTGGGACCGGCGGAGCGGGAGGCGGCGCTGTCCGCCATGGCCGAGCGTGAGCTCGATGTCGTGGTCGTGGGCGGCGGTGTCGTGGGAACCGGGACGGCGTTGGACGCCGCGACCCGGGGATTGAGTGTGGGTCTGTTGGAGGCGCGGGACTGGGCGTCGGGGACGTCCTCCCGCTCCTCCAAGCTCATCCACGGCGGTCTCCGCTATTTGGAGATGCTCGACTTCGGCTTGGTACGCGAGGCGCTTAAGGAACGCGGCCTGTTGCTGGAGCGGTTGGCTCCGCATCTGGTGCGTCCCGTGCCGTTCCTCTATCCCTTGACGGGGCGTGGCTGGGAACGCCTATACGCGGGTTCCGGTGTGGCGCTCTACGACGGGATGGCTACGTCGTCCAGTCACGGCAGGGGTCTGCCTCTGCATCGCCAGCTGACGCGCCGCAGTGCTCTGCGTATCGCGCCCGCGCTTAAGCGTTCCTCGCTTGTGGGGGCGATCCAGTACTACGACGCCCAGGTCGACGACGCGCGTTACGTCACCTTCCTGGCGCGCACCGCGGCGAGCTACGGCGCGCACGTGGCGTCCCGGGCCCGCGTTACCGGCTTCCTGCGCGAAGGGGAGCGCGTCACCGGGGTCATCGTCACGGACCTGGAGACCGGCAATACTCAGGAGATCCGCGCCAAGCAGGTGGTGAACGCCACCGGAGTGTGGACAGACGAGACTCAGGCTTTGGTGGGGGAGCGGGGACGCTTCCACGTGCGCGCCTCTAAGGGGATCCACCTGGTGGTCCCCAAGGACCGCATCCACTCCTCGACCGGACTCATTCTGCGCACGGAGAAGTCCGTGCTCTTCGTCATCCCGTGGGGCCGGCACTGGATCATCGGGACCACCGACACCGACTGGACCCTCGACAAGGCGCACCCCGCGGCGTCGCAGACCGACATCCAGTACCTGCTGGACCACGTGAACTCGGTGCTTAACGTTCCCCTGTCCCGGGCCGACGTAGAGGGCGTGTACGCGGGACTGCGTCCGCTGCTCGCCGGAGAGTCGGACGAGACCTCGAAGCTGTCCCGGGAGCACGTCGTCGCGCACGTCGTCCCCGGCCTGGTCGTGGTCGCCGGCGGCAAGTACACGACGTACCGCGTGATGGCCCAGGACGCCGTGGACGCGGCCGTGCACGGCCTCGGAGGCGGCGTGCCCGCCTCCATCACCGAGAACGTCCCGCTGCTCGGAGCGGACGGCTACAGGGCTGTGTGGAACAACCGCGGACGCATCGCCGCGCGCAGCGGACTGCACGTGGCGCGGGTGGAGCACCTGCTGCGCCGCTACGGCTCGCTGATCGACGAGCTCCTGGACCTCATGGCCGAGCAGCCCGAGCTGGCCGAGCCGCTGCCCGGCGCCGAGGACTACCTCAAGGCGGAGGTCGTGTACGCGGCCGCCGCGGAGGGAGCCCTGCACCTGGACGACGTCCTGGCCCGCCGCCTGCGCGTGTCCATCGAGACCTTCGACCGGGGCGTCGGCGCCGCCGAACCCACCGCACGCCTCATCGCCCCGGTCCTGGGCTGGACCGAGGAACAGATCCAGCGCGAGGTGGAGCACTACGTGGCGCGGGTGGGCGCGGAGCGGGAGTCCCAGGAGCAGCCGGACGACGCCACCGCCGACGCCGCGCGCCTCGGCGCGCCGGACATCGTCCCGGTCAAGTAGCCGCGGGGAATCCGTGGTCGCCGGGAACACATGGTCGCCGGGAACACATGGTCGCGGGGAATCTGTTCAAGCCCGCGTGCTTTGATACCGACATGAGCCTCTACGACATCCCGATCAACACCCTCGACGGCAAGCCGGCCTCCCTGAAGGACTACGAGGGCAAGGCCATCCTGCTCGTCAACGTCGCCTCGCGCTGTGGCCTCACGCCGCAGTACGAGGGCCTGGAGCGCCTCCACGAGCGCTACGCGGACCGCGGTTTCACCGTGGTCGGCGTCCCCTGCAACCAGTTCATGGGCCAGGAGCCGGGTACCGCCGAGGAGATCCAGGAGTTCTGCTCCGCGACTTACGGCGTGACCTTCCCGCTCCTGGAGAAGATCGAAGTCAACGGCGACGACCGGCACCCCCTTTACACCGAGCTCACCAAGACGGCCGACGCCGAGGGCAACAACGGCGACATCCAGTGGAACTTTGAAAAGTTCCTTATCGGTTCCGACGGAACGGTCCTCAAGCGCTTCCGTCCGCGCACCGAGCCGGAGGCGTCCGAAGTGGTCGAGGCCATTGAAGCCGCGCTCCCGGCCTAGTTACAGGTAGTGACATACGCGGCTGATCACGCCAGGATGGCGCTATGCCGCATTGGACTCCGGAGGAAATGCCGGATCTGACGGGGCGAGTCGCCATGGTCACGGGGGCCAACAGCGGTATCGGGTTCCACACAGCCTTGGAGCTCGCGCGTCACGGAGCCCGGACCCTGCTCGCCGTCCGTGATCCGGGCAGAGGAGAGTACGCGCGCGAGCGGATCACCGCGGTGGTCCCCTCCGCGCGCGGACTCGTCGAGGTCGTCCCGGTCGACCTGGCGAGCCTGGACTCGATCGAGGACGCCGCCGCGGACCTGGCCGACCGCACGGCGGCGGTGGACATCCTGGTGAACAACGCCGGAGTCATGGTGCCGGACGGCCGCACCACCTCCGACGGCTTCGAGCTCCAGTTCGGGACCAACCACCTGGGCCACTTCGCGCTCACCGGCCGGGTGCTGCCGCTGCTGCTGGCCGCCGAGTCCGCGCGGGTCGTCACCGTCTCCAGCCTCACGCACCGCCGCGCCCGGCCGGTCTGGGACTTCGAGCCCGCGGCGGCGAACGCTAAGGAGTCCTACAGCGAGGCCGAGTGGCACCGCCATCGGGTCTCCGCCTATGGCCGCTCCAAGCTCGCCAACCTCCTGTTCGCGCGAGAGCTGGACCGTAGAGCGAAACGAGCGCGGTTCGGCTTGGCCAGCGTCGCTGCGCACCCCGGCTATACGGCTACCGGGCTGTTCACCAAGACCTCCTTCAGTCGGCACCACCGCGTCGTGTCCGGACTGTCCCATGTGGTCACCTGGGCGACCGGCCAGAGCTCCGCCACTGGCGCGTGGCCCTCTCTATACGCCGCGACTCACGTAGACCTCTTCGGCGGCGAGTACATCGGACCGCGCGGGCCTGGGGAGATGCGTGGGGCGCCCGCACAGGCGGCCATGAGCCCGATCGCTGAGGACGAGATGGTGGCCGCTGCCTTGTGGGACCAGTCCGTGGCCGCCACCGGAGTGGGGTACGAGGAACTGTCCCGCTAAGCGCTCCAAAAGATCCCCGAAGAAGCGGGGAACCGGCGCGACAGTCGCTGCGTCCAACTGCCAGTGACAATGTCGACTAGGAGATGGAGCGAAATGAAGGCCCTGGTGAAGTCCGTGGCGACCACCGCCGTCGTGCTCGCGGCGCTGGCCGGGTGCGCATCCCGCAGCTCGGGAGGTTCCGACGCGTCCGGCCCCGGTGCCGGCGGCGGGTCCACCTCAGCGTCGTCGCCCACGTCCCCCTCGTCCTCTTCGTCGTCGAACCCGACGGCCCCGTCGAGCCCCGGCCAGACCGGGGGCTCCAGTTCGTCGAACCCGTCCAACCCCTCGAACCCCGGCACGGTGAAGTACGTCCCGCTGCAGGGCCTGTCCCTGGACAAGGACGGCGTCACCCTGGTCACCGAGGTGAGCTGGGGCGGCTGCAACGACCAGCCGCAGCTGGTGATCAAGAGCCAGGACGCGACCAAGGTCGTCGTCGAGCTGAAGACCGTCTCGCACTACCGCGTCGGGATCATGTGCCCCGACTTCTCCCGCGACGGCCAGTCCACCGCGAAGCTGGACGCCCCGCTGGGCTCCCGCCAGGTGATCGACGGCGTCAAGAACGCGGCCATCAGCGTCGGCTGACGGTTCCGCCCGAAAGCGTCGGGCCCCTTCCGAAGTGCCTGGGACTTCGGAAGGGGCCCGATGTCACGCCGGTCTTCACGTGTTGCCATCGACGGCTGACACAGGCGGTTTTTTCTGGGAGGCTCATCGCCATGACCGCCGACACCATCGACCCCGGCAACGGCATATCCGAGGACGCTCAGGACGTTCCGGCCGGCGCCGGCCCCCAGGAAGCCACCCGCCTCGACAGCATCCACACCCGACTGTCCGCCGACCTGGTCGAGCGGCTCATCGGGAAAGTGGCCATCCACGGGGCGGTGGGCGGTCGGACGCAGTCCTACAGTCCGCTCACCGGTGAACTCATCGCCGACTTCCCCGCCAGCGCGCCGCAGGACGTCCGCGCCGCCTACGCGAAGGCCCGCGCCGCACAGCGGGAGTGGGGGAGCACCCACATCTCGCACCGGACCAAGGTCGCCGCCCGCCTGCACGACCTGCTCCTGGAGCGCTCCGACCAGCTGCTGGACCTGGTCCAGATCGAGACCGGCAAGGCCCGCAAGCACGCCCTGGACGAGATCCTGTCGGCCGCCGCCGCGACCCGCCACTACGCGTACGCCTCCCGCGGCTACATCCGCAGCAAGCGCCGCCGCGGCGTCCTGCCGATCCTGACGAAGGTCACCGAGAACCGCATCCCCAAGGGCGTCATCGGCGTCATCACGCCGTGGAACTACCCGCTGGCGCTCGCCGTCTCCGACGTCATCCCGGCACTCATCGCCGGCAACGCCGTGGTGCACAAGCCGGACACCCAGACCGCGCTCACCGGTCTGCGGCTCCGTGAGCTGGCCGTCCAGGCCGGGCTTCCGGAGGACCTGTGGCAGGTGGTCGTGGGCGACGGACCGGTCGTCGGTCCCGCGGTCGTCGCGGACGCCGACTACGTGGCCTTCACCGGTTCCACCGCCACCGGGCGCACTGTGGCTCAGGCCGCTGCTTCCCGCCTGATCGGCTGCTCGCTGGAACTCGGCGGCAAGAACGCCATGCTCGTGCTCGACGACGCCGACATAGAGAAGGCGGTGTCCGGCGCGGTGCGTGGCTGCTTCTCCTCCGCCGGACAGCTCTGCATATCCATAGAGCGCATATACGTGCACTACACCAAGTACGACGAGTTCCTGTCGCGGTTCCTCACGGAGGTCCGCGCGATGCGTCTGGGATCCGGTCTGGACTACTCCGCGGACATGGGCTCGCTGACGAACACCAAGCAGCTGGAGAACGTGACGCTGCATGTGGAGGACGCCAAGGCGAAGGGCGCGAAGGTGCTCTCCGGCGGCCGCCGCCGTGCGGAGATCGGTCCGCTGTTCTACGAGCCGACAGTGCTCGGAGACGTCAAGACCACCATGCGCGTCTACGGCGAGGAGACCTTCGGACCGGTGGTGTCCGTGTACTCCTTCAAGAGCGAGGGCGAGGCGATAGCGGACGCGAACAACACGCCGTACGGCCTGAACGCCTCGATGTGGACCCGCGACCACAAGCGCGCCCGCGAGATCGCCCGGCAACTGCACGCCGGCACCGTGAACGTCAACGAGGCCTACGCCGCGGCCTGGGGCTCGGTCGACTCGCCGATGGGCGGCATGGGCCAGTCCGGCCTCGGCCGCCGCCACGGCGCCGAGGGCATCCTGCGCTTCACCGAGGCCCAGACCGCGGCCCGGCAGCGGCTGCTGCCGATCGCGCCCTGGTTCGGGATGCCGGAGCAGCGGTGGGGCGCGCTGATGCTGCGCTCGCTGAAGCTTCTCAAGACGTTGCGGATGAAATAGCCGTTCCGCAGAACGGGTGACGCCGCGACCGTTCGGTTCCGATTGTCGGTGCCGGACGCTACGGTGGTGGTCCGGCGTCACCCAAGGTCACCGACCGCCTCCTCTGTGACGTCACCGCATCGCACCAGAGGGGATGGTGATCCGCATGACGGAACCCGCCTCGTCCGCCTTCGTCCCCGCGCCCGCCGGCGCGGCGCCGGCGTCCCAGGGACCCGTGCCCCAGGCATCGGTGCCCCAGGCACCGGCGCAGTTCGGCGCCACCCTGGACGTGATGGCGCAGGCCGCCGCGCACGTCGGCACGGTCAACGAGGAGATCGCCACCCTGCTGGCCACGCTGCTGGCCCAGCTGGAGCCGATCGCCTCCACCTGGAAGGGCGCCGCCTCGGGCGCGTTCCAGAACCTGCATCAGCGCTGGAACGCCGACGCCCGCAAACTCAACGCCGCGCTCGGCGGGATCGCCGAGTCCCTGTCCGGCACCCACCGCCGCTACACGGCGGCCGAGGAGTCGAACACCACCGCCGTCAACCGCGTCGCCGGCCTGATCGGCTGAGGGAGGAGCGGCTATGAGCTACGGAGGCGAACTGCTCGTCCACGCCGAGACGCTGTCCTCGGCGTCACAGAACGTGGCGGCGGCGCACAACGAGCTGAACAGCAAGCTGCACGATCTGCGGACGCTGCTGCAGCCGCTGACGCAGACCTGGAGCGGCCAGGCGGCCGCGGACTACCAGGACCGGCAGCGGCAGTGGGACCAGGCGCAGGCGGACCTGAACGAGGTGCTGCAGCAGATCGGGAAGGTGCTGGAGGTCGCCCAGCAGCAGTACGGCGACGCCGAACGGGCGAACATCGACGTGTGGGGCTGAGCGGCGCCGTCCGGATCGCGGGACCGACTGGACCGCGCCGCGGACGCCGTGGCAGCATGGCGGCATGCTCGCGAACCGCCGATTTTTCTATGGCTACGGACCAGGGTCCCTAGCCATCGTCGGCTGCTGAGCAGAACAAGCCAACGAGCGCCTCGGACCCCTTCCGGTTCGGGGCGCTCGCCGTTGGCGGGGGCTGCCGGGCCGGTCGGAGCCCGGGCCGAGCCCGAGGAGCCCCACCCATGACCGCCAGCGCTACCGCCGACCCCACCTCGCCCGACTCTGTGTCCCTCGACGCTGTGTCCACCGGCCAGTCTGTATCCACCGGCCAGGCTGTGTCCCCCGGCCAGCCGACGCCCGCCGGCGTGCGCACCGGCCGCGCCCAGATCGACGACCTGGACGCACGCATCCTCGCCCTGATCACCGAGCGCGTCACCACCGCCGCCGACATCCAGGCGGCCCGCATCGCCGAGGGCGGCCGCCGCCTCGACCTCAAGCGCGAGACGGAAATCATCGCCCGCTACCGGGAGGCGCTGGGCCGTCCCGGCGTGACCGTCGCCATGGCGGTCCTGGAGCTGTGCCGGGGGCGCGTCTGAAGCGCTGTGGGGCACCTCCCGGACGCATTCCCCGAAACCCCCACGAACCTCGCGCGCGCAGGGCCGTAACCGCCGGGTCCCCGGCTCGTTGAACCGCTCGAATCACCGGTGCGGATCGCGGAGCCCGGTCGGCGCCCCACGCTCATGCGCCCGGCCGGTGAAGGCGATGTGGGACACCTCGCCGGTGCCAGTGGTCCAACCGCAGGGGACAGCGGGCCGGCCACCAGGGAAAAGCGGCGGCTGCCCCGGGGACGCCCGGGACAGCCGCCGCGGCACCGCACAATCAGGCGGTGTACTTCTCGACGATCTTGCCCAGCTTCGGCAGCGCCTTCTCGATGTTGTCCTGGCCCTTCGGACGCACCTGCTCGTACGCCTTGCGCAGCGTGGCGCGGTCGGACTGAGCGGCCCGGTCGTCGGTCACCCCCAGCAGCGCGTTCGAGACCTCCGGCCCCCTCCCGGCCAGGTAGTCGCCGAACGAACCGCCACCGGCGGAAACGAAGTCCTCGTGGAACGGCTCCAGCCGCGCCACGAAGTCATCGACCAGCGTGTCCACAGCATCCGGGATGATGTCGGACTTGAACGCGGTGACGACCTTGTAGGCGCCCTTCACCATCAGCCCCGAGTCCTTGACCTGCTCATCCACCAGCTGCGCGCAGTCCTTCACGACCTGCGGGCGGTTGGTCGGATTGAGGAGGCTCTCCTGCAGAGTCTGTCCCATTGTTTATGTCCTCGAACGCGGTAGAGGGTAGACCGCAACGGACCGGACGCACGGCCCGGGGCCCGACGTGCGGCCGAGTAGTGAGCGCTTAGGTTACCGTAACCAGCCCGGCCGCCAAGACGCCTTCCACCACCTCGCCCTCAGACATCTGACAGCAGAACCCCACCCCGACCACCCCACAGAAAATCCCCACCAGAACACCCCAACCACTCCACCCCACCACCACACCCCGCCCTATGGTGTGACGGTGAGCAGCCCCCACCCCCCAACCCCCCTCACCGAATCCGAAGCAGCAAAAATCCTCGCCGAAAACTTCGCCCCCTGGATCCAAACCCTCAACCTCACCGTCGAGAAAACAACCCTCACCACCACAACCCTCCGCCTCCCCTGGAGCAGCACCCTGGCCCGCGAAGGCGGCACCCTCTGCGGCCAAGCCCTGATGGCAGCAGCGGACACAGCGACAGTCATCGCCATCAGCGCCGCCCGAGGCGCCTTCTGCCCGATGACCACCGTCCAGCAGAACACCACCTTCCAGCGACCCATCAAGGACGCGGACGTCCTGATCACGGCCCACGTCACGAAACTCGGCCGCACCCTGGCATTCACGGACGTCACGATGACGCCGGCGCCGAAGGGCGGAGTGACCGCGGCTGCGGGACCGGAGCAAACGGCACCGGAGCCGGCGGAAGCACCCCCAGCCCCACCAGCAGCGCACGCCACAACCGTCCACGCACTCCCCGCCTGACACCCCAGCCCCGCCGCACCCACCGAAACAGTGGCGCAACCCCCACCGCGGACCTGATATCGTTTCTACGTCCCGAGCCCCCGTAGCTCAGGGGATAGAGCACCGCCCTCCGGAGGCGGGTGCGTAGGTTCGAATCCTACCGGGGGCACCTACCCGCCGCCGAACCCGGCCAAGCTCACCGATTCGCGCTGCACCGACTACATCAAGGTGCACGGCCCCTCCTCCTGGGAGCTGGACGCGCTGGACCCGACCACCCCTGTGATGGGTCGTGGTCGGCCGGGGCGTCGTCGTAGTCGTATCGGTGGTCTGGTACCGGGAGGTTCATAGGGTGCTGAGCCCTTCTGTGGGCACGCCGAAGCGGCGGCCGGCGTGTGCGTCGGCCGCCGCTGGCGGTGGGCCGCTACCTGGACCTCGACCACGACGCCGAGGACTGAACCCGGATCCGGGCATGACCCAATCCCGCACGCCACTGATGCCCCGGCCTTTCGGCCGGGGCTTTTCGGGTGTCACCCACCAACACCAGGAGCGCGAGGGGAACCGCCCATGGAGCTGTCCAGCAAGCAGGAATGGGCGCACAACGCCAATGCCGCGAGGTACCACGCCGACCGCGCGGACGGCATCGCCGACGACGCCGATGTGCTGCCTGCTGCGTTGACTCGCGGCCCGGGGACTTCGTGGTTCTTGGTGGAGCGTCACCCCGACGGCGTCGCAGCTACTTCAGTTGTGGGCTGAACAGGTCTCTCGATGTGCTCCTCCGGCGTGTTGCTTCGTCGCCGTGAGTTGCTAGGCTTAACGTATACGAAGCTTCGTATACGCACAAGCTCTACGTATACGAAGACTTGAAACCGCACGTCACAGTGCATCTGAAGGGACCGAGTCATGACTCAACCGGCCTACGTCAACATCGCAGGCACCTACGCGCGGGCCATTCGCACCGGCGAAATGCCCCCCGGCATGCAGCTCCCGAGTCTCGCTGAGATCGCTGAGCGACACGGGGTCTCCGACATCGTGGCGCGGAAGGCCATCGACCTGTTGCAGAGCCAGGGCCTCGTTCGATCGGTCCGCCGGCGCGGCAACTTCGTGACCGATCGCCCGAACCTTGTCCGGGTCTCGCCCGAACGGCAGACGGAATCCGCTGAGGCAACGTTCAGCCATGAATCTGACCGGGATGTTCAGATCAATCGCGAGGTCGAACAGATCCCCGCGACGGATGAGCTGGTGGAAGCGTTTGGCCTCACCGCCGGCGACATGGTCACGCGTGTCGTTACAAGCGTGACCGAGGACGGGCAACCCGTCTCGATCTCAGACACCTATCAGCCCATCGACATCGATGGCATTGCCATGGCCACTGAGCTGGAGGAAAGTATCGCGGACCGGTTGCCTACGCCCTCACACGGTGAGTGGCTGCGTACCTCTCCCGGCGACCTGATCAAGACGGTTCATCAGCGGTTCCTCGCACCGGATGGGCGTCTCATCATGAGGTCTGACATCTCGTACCCGCAGGGACGTTACGACTCGTTTCTGTTCCGGATGAGTCTCAGGCCCGAAACTTCGGAGTAGTACTGGTGGCTGCATGGCCACGGGGCAAGCGCTCCTTATCGTTGGCGGACCCAGCCTTGCGCTGTGTCCGCCAAGTTCCACCATGAGACAAATTGGGGATCGACGGAGTCCAGCCGCCACCGGTCCGACAGTGCATCGAAGAATGCGTCGTCGCCGGTCTTGCCGCCCTTTGGCTCTCCGATGTAAATGAGCCGACTTCCCCCGCTCGATTCGAAATCTGCGAGCGCGGTTGACGCCATCGAGTTTCCCCAACCGGGCGGCCAGCAGAGAAACAATACGTCGTCCGCGTGGCCGTCGAAGCTGAAGCCATCGAGGCCAGACACGCGGTGCCACACGTCTGCCTGCCCCTCGGCGTGAGGGAACGAGACGTTTTCGGCTTCGTGTGGTGGCTCTAGCTCGTACGCACTGATGGTTTGCCCAGCCCGTGATAGCTGCCCGGCCCAGTAGGCCCGTCCTGCCCCCAGCTCGCTGATTGGGCGTCCATCGCAGAAGCCCGATACCCACTTGAGGGTTTCTGGCGATGGGATGGCGTAAGCGTACGCCGCTTGAAGCGCCATCTGTGCAAACAGCAGGCGCGGGCTTCCATCGGCGTTACCGCCATCTACTACGCGGCGACCATCCCGCTCGTGCACTGACGGTGCGACGATGTCCCAGTACGGGTTAGCGCTGACTGACTGTCCGCCCGTCATGAAGTGAACGAAACGCAGATCAAATGCCGCATCTGCTTGATCGTCACCGCTTCCTGACAGGCGCATTGCCGTGTCAAGGTAGTCCGCCACCTTCGGGTACTTGGCTTCTAGCAGCCGTTCATCGTTCAGTAGCTTTGCCAGTTGGTCGCGACGCTCCGTCGTCAAGGCTAGCCCTGCCATGTCAGACATTGTGCCCCATCCGAGGTCTGATGGGGTGGTTATCACGGCCGTGCCTGTTCGTCCGGGGCCCTCACGGGTGGGTCAAGCCCCAACACGAGACGCTTGGTCCCCATGGCTGGACGATATCTCAGCCGCGCGTCGAAGTGAGTGACAGCGGACGTGACCTACGGCAGGCGGCCGTGGACGCATAACCGAGCCCAAGGCCGCGCGCGATCTGGCGAACGTCCGTTGTCTGGACGTATCCAGAGCGGCGAGTAAACTCAAACGACCGTACCGGCTTTTGCATGCTGCCCTAAAAGAGCGCTTCGGTATACCAGTCCGACTCGGCGGGCGAAGATTCTAGCATTCGACCTAGCTCCTCGCGTGAACGTACTGCAACGCCTCCCTTCTTTAGAAGGGTGACATTGCCGGGTGGAGTGTCTGGGCCAAAATTAAGCACGAACACTTGACGGCCCATACGCAACGCTCCTTCGCCGGCCGCCAGCGTGCCGCCACGTTCTCCGGCCTCGACCACGACCAGCGCTCTCCCCAGGCCAAAAATAATTTTGTTCCTGGTCATAGCGGCATGGGCTAACCATGGCTGCGAGGGCGGGAACTGCGAAATAACTAGGATGCGGCTTAGGTCGAATTGGCCCTTGAACGAGCTTTTGATGCGGAAGTGATCAAAGCCTTCCGCGAGGACAATGACGGTACTTCCGCCTGAGTTCAATGCCGCAAGATGAGTTGCCGTATCGACGCCCTTCGCGTACCCGGAGATGACTGTCAGGTTCTTTAGACTGGCCTCTTCGCCGCATTCTGCGGCAGCCCGTAGTCCAAGCTCTGTGGCAGACCGGGACCCGCACATTCCTACGCCGTCATGGTTCAGTAGGTTTAGGTTCCCCATGCAGTACAGAATTGGAGAACTGGTGCGGTCTCTATAGATCAGCCTATCGGGATAATTTGCGTCACCCCGCATCACTGGATAGATTCTGCTTTCGGCAAGCTTGTTCGCCGCAGTGTGAAGCGCCGCAGCATCGCTAGCATCTACCTCCTCAGTGAGAGCTTCTAGGCCAGCTCTGCCCTGAGTGCGAAGAAGTTCGTCAATTCGCGTGGGGGTACGTGCTGCGTGGAATGCGACCAGGGAAAGGTAAATAGAACGCTGTAGCTCTGTTTGCATTTCAGTTTCTCTTCATGGTTCGTACGGCGGCGACGCCAAAGACGCGACTCGCGCCCGCTCTCTTCGCCGCTTCGGCTACTGCGTTCATTGTTCCTCCACTCTTATAGACGTCATCGAGAATGATGACGTCTCCTGCTAGCGATATGGGGATATGGAATTGCTCGGCTGACGGTGACTCTGACCCTGACTTAGCCTGCGGTCTCGGTCCGTGTAGGCTTTTCGTTAGAACAAGCTCTTTGTCTGCCAGGTCCGCAACCTCTTGGGCCATGGTTTCGCCAAAACTAGCGCCGTCGGCATTGTGTCCCGGCACAGTAATGATTGTTTCGCATTGAGCGTAGAGTGGGTGTCGCTGCACAAACAGAAGATATTTTTCCGAGAGCGCCGCCCTCGCCATCTCCTTGGCCCTGCTGACGCCTTTGTAGTATTTGCCCCGGTGGACCAACTCGCCAGTCTCGGTGTTATCCCATTTTTCTGACTGCGTGCCAGCTTCTGGAGGTATTTTATACCAGTCAAATGCGATCGCGCAATCTATGCTCGCATTGCGGACCAGCGTCATCGTCAGCACCTCCTTTAGAAGGTTCGCCATTCGATTATTCTTAAAGTTCATCCCTTGGGGGAAGTGGTAGCCATGAGACCAGTTCCCGCTTCGCATTTGCCGGTCCTTAATTGAATAGCAGCTATTCCCATTAAGGACCTCAAACTGACGTGCGACTTCATTGGAGCCTTTGAGGTACAGCCAGTTGTCCGGGGTGGCATTTCCGGTTACTTCCCATACTTGATAGTCGAGGAGCTTGTTTGCGCGACTGTCGGGAAAGTACGCTGGAATAACCGTTCGCCCCATAATCTAAACTCACTTCCTGGCAGCCTGGGTGCGTTCGACCTGTCTCCGTCTCGCTCGCCCTAGAGTCTGCCCCTCAGCGCTGACACGGGGAAGCCACTTGGGGGTCATACCTCCGTTTGGGGCAGTGGCGATGCTGCGGTGCGATTGGGGCGACGGGGCCGACGGCCGTAGAGAGCTGAGGCCAGTTGTGGGTGTCCGTGACCGCCGCACGTCCGAGGTGCAGAGGCTGCCGGTCGGAAGCGACGGGCTTGCTGGGTTGCGTTGATCGCCTGTCTGACACGTGTCTGAGAAATACTGCCCAGATCGGCAACAGCCTGTGAGCAGGGCGTTCGAGTAGATCAGCCCTCTGCTCCGGAGGCGGGTGCGTAGGTTCGAATCCTACCGGGGGCACATATGGTGATCGGAAGATCCGAATAATCGCGCCCGGAGGTTTGACCGCGGGCTACTTACGAAGCTCGCAGATCGCAGGCACGTTGTCTGCTGGCGAGCGCTAGTAGCGCTGGGTCGCTCTAGTCGTGGGGCACTGCGCGACAGCTTTTCGCCAGGGCTGATCAGGTGCGGGCCATCTGGAGTCAACCGCCTTGAGCTGCTAGCTCCATGTGTGCGCTGAAGCTCGGGCCGCTGAGGGCGTTGGCGGCGGTCTTGGACGCGTTCGGCCGAGGAAGGCTTTGTCTCGGCACCGATACCGGCGGTCAGGGGGTTGTCATCCGTGAGATAGCGCAGCCTGCTTCGGCGAGGCCAACATGGGTTCCAGCGGGATGTCCACATTCAGGCCGTAGCCGGTGATGACGGTGTGGCGTGCCGACCGGGGGGCCTTGCCGGGAGCTGCGATCGAGGTGGTGCTGCGGTTGGTGCTGGAGATGCGGATGGACTTCGGAGGAGTGCCGGTACTGCTGGAGGTGGCGAGCATGGTTGAAGCGATTTTCGCGCCTGTCGCCACGGCGATACCTGATTCCGGCGTTGTGTAAAGGCTTCCGGACCGGCCTGGTGGAGTCGCAGGTCCTGAAGAAGTGGATGAGCTCGGGCCTGTGGGGCAACAAGATCGCCTGGTGCGCGCCGGTCAATGTGCACTCGCTCGACTCGCTGCGGCAGGCGATCGCCTACTTCGGTGGCGTCTACGTGGGCATCCAGGTGCCGACGAACGCCATGGAGCAGTTCCAGGCCGGCCAGGCGTAAACGCTCGTCTCCGACTGGCAGAACCAGAGCGTCGAGGGCCGACAGGCCATCCCGATCCTCGGCTACGACGACCAGTGGATGCACTGCGTATAGGGCGGGGTGCAGCAGATGGCGTATTGCCACGTTGCAGGCGGACCTGAGGAGCATCTGAGCCCCGGCGTCAGCGCGGCATCCACAGGGCAGCCGCTCCCGTCGTCGCGGCGGGCAGGGCACAGGGCTGCGAGCCCGTCGTCGACGGCCGCGGGAGAGGGGTGTTCGGGAGCCAGCCGGTAGTCCACGAAGGTTGCCCGCAGCCCGGCGGCGCGAAGTCGTCCACGTCTGCAGGGGTTTGACGTCCTCTCCCCGACCGGAGCCGCCGGCTCCGGTCGGGGAGAGGACTCAGACCACGGGCTCGTGGTCAGCCGTCCGGGTTCGTCACCGCCGGTGCGCGGACTTCGCGCGGCGTCGGCGCGTCACCAGGACACTGCCGGCGGCGATGGCGACGAGGCTTCCGATCATGCCGTAGGTGACGCCGCTGCCGGCCCCGGTGAAGGCCAGCAAACCGCTGCTGCTGCGAGCCTGCGCGTCATCGGCGGCCGCGCTGCTCGATCCGCTGGAAGCCGGTGCGCGTGCCACGCCGCCGCTGGAGTTCGAGCCGGGAGCGGCGGAGGTTGTTGAGCCGTGTGGTGACTGGGACGGCCGGTGCCCGGCTGGCCCCGTGCCCGCAGAAGAAGGCGTCAGGGGCTGGGCGGGGGACGTCCCGGTAGCGGTAGTCGTCGGAGCGGTGACCGGCCCAGTGGACTTCAATTGAAGGGTCGTGATCGAGTACGGCGGCAGCGTCTGCGCGGCCGCGGTGCCTGCTGATGCGGTTGTCAGCCCGGTGCCGCCCTTGAGATACGAGACGGTGCTGACCGTCCCCGGCGCGGGCGTGAATCCGGTGTAGGACAGCGACACCGTCACCGGGTTCGCCGGATCCTTGTTGATCAGCATGACGTTCAGCCCGCCGTTGCTGGTGCGCACCGCGTGCACGGCCAGCGACGTGCTGCCCGAGGACGCCTTCACCATGGTGTCGCCGGGTGCGGCCAGCGCGGTCAGTGAGCGGATGCCCCAGTACGTCGGGAACGGTGTCTCCAGCGCCGGCTCGCATGCGCCGTTGTTGCAACCGCCGCTGGAGAGGACACCGCCGTCCTGGTAGTCGGTCTGGCCGTCGACGGTGCTGATGTTTCCGGGACCGTTGTGCAGATCCCACCAGTCGACATTGACAGCGCCGTGCTCGAACCAGGTCATGTACGCGTCCGGCGCGAACAGCGCGGCGGCTTGGCTGGTCTGGGCCACCGAGCCGCCGGCGCTGGTCTCGGTGATGGCGAGTTGTACGGACGAGGCGCGCGATCCGGCGTAGGCGGCGATCAGCGAGCGCACCGTGGCGGTCATGGACGCGACCTGGCTGCCGGGTGTGTTCAGCAGGTTGGCGGCGGTGCCGCCGCTGCCGGCGCCGCTGCCGACCCCGGCGCCGGCGCCGGGGTACCAGTGGACGATGACGAAGTCGATCGAGTTGGCCGCGATGGACAGCACCGTGTGGTTCCAGTCGGCCTGGTCGCCAGGTCCGGTGAGGCCGTCCGGCCAGCCTCCGGGGGTGGTGAGCACCGCGCCGATCTTCACCGTGGGGTCCACGGCCTTCATCGCCTTGGCGTAGGCGACCAGGTTGTTGGCATAGGCAGTCGGGCTCTTGTCGGCGTGCTGATCCATCTCCCAGGCGCTGCCGTAGTGCCCGTTGCCCGGGATCTCGTTGCCGATCTCCCAGTACTTCACGCCGTAGCCCTTGTCGACGTTGGCGTACTTGACCCAGTCTGCGGCTTCCTGGGGAGAGCCCGAGCCGTAGTTCGCGATCAGGATCGGCTGGGCACCGACCGTCTTCGCCATGGCCATGAAGTGGTCGAAGTCGGTGTTGGGGGCGACCCAGCTGCCGGCCCCCGCTGTGAGCGTGCCGGTCTTCCAGTGGTACGCGTCGCCGACGGAGCCGCCGGGGTAGCGCAACTGCCGGATCCCGGCCGCCTTCATCAGCGACGCCGCGGCCGGGTCGGTCATGTGCTGGTCGTAGACGGCGGTGTTGAGGCCGATCCCGGTATCGGGCACCGTACCCAGGGAGGTGCCGGCGTCCACGGACACTGCGACGGCAGGCGCCGCCTGCGCCGAAGTGGTCACCACGCCGGCGGCGCCTGCCACGACGAGGGCCGCGGCCGCTCCGGATATCGCGCGGCGGCGCATGCGGCTGCGCCGGGCCGGTGGTCGGACGGTGATCGGGTCGGTGGGTGACACGGAGAGCATCCCTTCAGCAGTACGCGGACTGTGCGCTCCCTCAGTGGTCTGGCCGATGCGGAAAGGTTGCCGCTCCGGTCAAGAAATCTTCGACAGACCACCGGCTGGCGACTCCCCTTCCACCCGCTGGCCGCTCCCCTTCGCCCGATCACGTGAGCTGATCCTTTGTCGCAGCGCATACACGTGTTGGAAGCACGGGGGCACTACCTTCTCGCCATGGCGGACGCTTTCGATGCGTATACGCTCTCTCATGCCTGGGACGAGATGTTCGAGGCGCCGGGCACACCCGGCGCGCCTATGAGCGGGTGTTCGCGGCGTTGGAACATCTCGATCCCGACGAGGTGCGCTTCAGAGCCGAGCAAGTGGCGCGGGCGTTCACCGACGGCGGTGTGACGTTCGCCTTCGGGGGCGAGGAACGACCCTTCCCGCTCGACCTGGTGCCACGGGTGATCGCCGCGGCGGAATGGGACGAGATCGACCGCGGCGTACGGCAGCGGGCGCGCGCTGGAGGCGTTCCTGGCCGACGTGTATGGGCGGCAGTCGATCCTGGCCGACAGGCTCGTCCCACGCTCCGTCATGCTCACCGGCAGCGGATTCTACCGCGCCGCGCACGGCATCGATCCGGCCAACGGCGTGCGTGTGCATGTCGCGGGCATCGACCTGGTCCGTGACGTGGACGGCAACCGCGACGTGCCCGGCGCGCGCCACATCGTGGTCGGGCATGGTCGGGACTACGGGGATGTCCTTCCGCACAAAGGGATCTATCACGGCGCGCCCGGGCGGGATCTGAAGGTGACGGTGCGCTTCAACCGGCTGGCATAGCGCGGTACGGGCAGCTGTCCGTCATCGCGGACTGGGCCGCGCCCGTCGTCGACGGTGCCTGCCGAGCCACACTGCGGCGGGCGTTAGAGGAAGCAGCAACAGTGCCCACCACAGGGACGGCGAGCGCGCGGCGCGCGATTCGGCGATGCCGATCTGCGCCAGGGCGGTGGCCGTCGCGGTCGTCGGAGTGTCCGGCGAATCGGTGCTCACGCCGCCGGTCGGGACGGCTGAGGGGGTGCTTGGCTGGGTCGGCCCGATGGTCGTCGGCGCTCGGGAGGGAGACGGAACGCTCGATGGCGTCCGGGCGGGCGAAGCGGCACTTGAAAGTGACCGGATCGGCGACCCGGCGCTCGACGGCGTCCCGGCGGTAGGCGGGGCCGCCGTCGTCCCGACGGGCGTCGGCGGGACGGTGGAGCCGCTGAGGGCTATGTCGGAGTTGCCGCTGCTTTGGTATCCCTCGGTGGCCAGGATCATGTAGTTGAAGTTGCCGAGGTTCATTCCGTGGCTGGCCCAGGCGTCGAAGAAATTGCCGGTGGTGATGGTGCCGCCGGTTCGCCGGGATTGCCGGACGGCCCAGTATTGGTTGAACGTCGCGGTGCCCTGGATCGACGGTGCGTTGGTCCGTGTCGTCTCGTAGATGTCGTAGGTGCTGCCGTCGCTGGTGACGGAGCCCTTGTACGTCCCGGTGGGCCGGTAGCTGCCGTAGTTGTCGACGATGTAGTACTCGACCAGCGGGTTGGTGGTCCAGCCGTAGAGGGACAGGTAGGCGTTGCCGGACGGGTTGAAACTGCCCGAGTAGGTCATGCTTTTGCGGCCGCCGGTGTTCCAGCCGGTGCCCGCGACGAAGTTCCCGGCATTGCTCCACGTGGTGCGGTATGCGCCGCCCGCTGCGAGGGTCATGGTCACCGACCCGCCGCCGTCGGTCCAGAACGAGTAGAAGTAGCCGTTGCTGGTGCCTTCCTGGCTGGTGGTGATGGTCGTGTCCGCATGAGCGATGCCGAACAGGGACCCGATCATCACAGCTGCGGCGCATGCACGCCGCAGAAGCGGCCCGATGCGGCCGCTTCTGCGGCGGCCCGGATGGGCGGGTGCGTCGTTCATGGCCTCTCCTGTCGCCATTGCGCGGGTCATTGGTGCTTCAGGGTCAGCAGGCCGGGCCGCCAGGGCAGCTGGTCGTAGGGGCCGGCGGCGCCGGGGGACTTGCCCTGGTAGAGGAACTGCAGGTGGCAGGGGTCGACGGTCATGGTCTGGTCCGGGTTGTCGCGGACCAGGTCACCGTGGCTGATGTCGTTGGTCCACGTGGCTCCGCTGTTGGCTTTGCCCGCAAAGGGGTTGCTCTCTGCGGCGGCCTGCGGGGTCCACGAACCGCTCAGGCTGGAGGCGGTGAATGAACGGAAGTAGCGTCCTTGCGCCCCCTCCGCCTCGACGAGCATGAGGTACTGGTTCTGGCCTTGGACCTTGTAAACCTGGACCGCCTCGAAGAGGTTGGGCGTGGAGTCGGTCATGACGGTCGTGTACGAGGAGCCGAAGCTGCCCGGGAAGTTCCCGATCGGCATGCTGGCCCGGTAGATGTCTCCGTTGTCGCCGGCGAAGAACAGGTACATGTTCGTGCCGTCGCCGATCAGGGTCTGGTCGATCGGGCCGGTGCCGGTGCCGGAGCCGGGGATGCTGCCGGTGAACAGCGGCTGCGCCGAGGACCACCCGTTGGGGTCGGTGGGGTTGTTCGACGTCCGGTAGACGAAGGGCCATTGGCCCCACTGGTAGGCCAGCACCCAGATGTTCTTCGGCGCGAAGTAGAACAGCGTGGGTGCCACCGCGGCCTGGCCCATCCCGGTCTGGCTGGCCGAGGCCATGTCGGACCAGTTTGTGAAGGGAGCGAAGGCCATCGAGCCGTAAGAGGCCCCCGAGACGTCCGAGGCATAGACGAGGTGCTTGCCGTTGTAGACCACGTTGGTGAAGTCCTTGAGCGAGAGCCACCCGTTCTGCGGCGTGGCCAACGCACCCGTCGACGACCAGTGGTACGTCGACGGAAGCGAGCAGCTGACGCTGTTCCCGGACGTGGTCGGGATCGCGGTCGGCGTGGAGCGTGGCGTCGAGCTGCCGCCGCCGGCCGGGGGAGACGACGACGCCGCAGACGACGAGGGGCGCGTGCCGCTCGGACTGTGGCTTGTGGCCGCGCTGCTGCCTGCCGCGATCGCGATGGGCCTGCCGGGCGAGGCCGACGGTCCCGGCGCGGAAGAGCCGCTGGTCCCGATCGGCGTCGCGCCACTGGCGGCACGGGACGACCCCGGGGGTGCAGTGACCAGGACGGCCATGCTGACGGTCACGACCGCGGCTATGACGGCGGCAGCCAAAACACCCCGGCGCGCGAACAATCGGCGAAGGCCCGGAATCAGCACTTTTCGTCTCCCCGCGACGGCCGAGCAGGGCGACCGGCGACTACTGCAGGCGTTGCCGCAGCCGGTGTGCCAAGCGGCCGTGGCGTGGATCGCCGAGGGAAGGACATGTCTGCGCTCTCTTTCAGTCGCCGCGTCGGCCCGGACCACCTTGGCCGGACCACACCAAGTGGTCCGGGAAGCCGAAAAGGTTGCCGCCCGAGAACATCGCGCCTTGAAGTTCTCCAAGGCGCCGTGCGCGCCGGGACCACGAGCAATACGCGAGCGTTGCGTGTGCCGCTGGCGAACGCCGCCAGCCATGGTGCGCGAGTCGGTTGTGAGGAAGACGCGCCGCAGGTAGGCGGATGGATCTGTGAATCTTCGCGGGACGGCAACCTTTTCGGCTTCCCGGACCACTCAGTGTTGTCCGGCCAGACGGCCGGGTCTGGTGCAACGGTCGAAAGAGAGCACAGACATGTCCCTCGCCCACCCGCCTCACCGGTGGCGCGCCGCGCTGATGGCCGCCGTGCCGGTGGCCGCGCCCGTGGTCGTCGCCGGTTGTCGTCCCGTCCGGCCGGCACGGGGTGATGAGAAGTGAGCAGGCGTCGCAGTCGTTCGTTGTTCGCGCATCGAGGTGTCTGGTCGGTCGTCGCCGTGGTCGCGGTGGTCGGCGTCGTCGCCGGGATGGTCGGTACCGCCACGCCTCACGGGCAGGCGGTGGCGGCAACGTCCAGCACCACGGCCGGGACGGCCCCGACAAGCGACGGCGGCACGTCCCTGCCGGGAGCGTCGAGTAGTTCTGCCGCCACACCCACTGCGCACGGCAGCGCCACGCCCGGTCCCACCAGCCACGCACCGGGCGGCACGACCACCGCGAAGGGCGGCGGTGTTCCGCCCGGTCGGGTGCCCAGTAGCAACACGGGCTCGCCCGCGCCGCCGTCCGCGACCGGTGGCGGCCTTACCGGACGCTTCATGGGCAGCAGTACGGTGCTCATCGGCGGCTCGATGTCCGACGCCTCGGCGAACGCCGCGCCGTTCGATGTGCGATACGCCTATATACACAGCCAGCCGGCGCCTTCGCCGGCCGCCTATACGGCGTCGTTGTGCCAGGCTTCCTGGTCGAATTGGTGGGGCTGCTGGACCGGGGATACCACGGCACCCGGCTTTCAGCTGACGTTGACGGAATCCCGTGCGGCTCAGGCGACGTACAAGGGCAGCCCACGTCCGCAGAAGATGCTCTGGACCTGGTACTCGTTGCGCGACCTCGGAGACCTGGCCGGCCAGGGGGACGGTCCTGGGGAGGTCGTGGCCATCAACAGGGTCGACCTGCTCACCCGCTACCTGAACGACTACCGGTTCTTCCTTCAGAAGATCGGCGGCAGGAACGACATGATCGACCTCGAACCTGACTTCTGGGGCTACGTCCGCTCGCTCGGCGATCCGCACCAGGTGCCCGCGCAGGTCTCGGCCGCGGACCCGACCGATTGCGGGTCGCAGGAGAACAGCGCCGCCGGCCTGGCCCGCTGCCTGGTCGCCATGGCCCGCGAATACGCGCCGAACGCCGCCGTGGGTCTGCACCTCACCTGCTGGGACTGGCAGACTGAAACTGCCGGATGCATCAGGGACTACCAGGCCCTCGGCGCGCAGAACGCCGACTTCCTGGTCACCGACGTCTCTGACCGGGACGCGGGCTGGTATGCCGAGCCGGCGCACGGGGGGCGCGACACCTTCTGGACCGACCAGAAGGCCCGCGCCGCCCTCGGCTTCTACAAGACGATGGCCGAAGCGCTGGGCAAGCCTGTGGTGCTGTGGCAGATCCCCGTGGGCAACATGGCACAGAACAACACCCTGAACCACTATCAGGATGACAAGGTGGACTGGTTCTTCACGCACATGAACGAGGTGGCGAACGCGCATGTCGCCGGTTTGTTGTTCGGTGCGGGGCAACAGGAACAGACGACGGTCGAGACCGACGGCGGGAACCTGATCGGCAAGACGATCGCCTATCACGGCTCAGGTGGCGTCGCCCTCCGGTAGCGCCGGACGGTGTCGTAGCCAGTCGTAACCGGCATACGGGGACGGTGCCACGGCCGGCAACGGGCACTGCGTTACCCGATGCCTGCCATGCGATACGTGGGTCGCCTGCCATGTGTCGGTTACCGCCCGATGAACTCCATCGGTCGTCGCCGATCCGCCGTGCCACAGCCTGCTAAGCCGCTCGTCCACGAAAGCGGTTGAACGTTCATCAATATGAGAGGCTTCCCTCGCGAAGATGGTCTTCGACGATGCCTCGGCGGAATTCCACGACTTCTTCGAACGCCACTATGCGGAGCTGAGCCGCCTGGCTTTTCTCCTGACCGGCGAGGCGGACGTCGCGGACGATCTGGCCGCCGATGCGATGCTCGCGCTGTGGCATCGATGGGATCGGCTGCGCGGAGCGGATCATCCCGTCGCGTACGCGCGCGGGGTGGTGGCGAACATGGCGCGTAACCGCACGCGCCGGGCGATGCGTGAGCGGAGCCGCATCAGGGTGCTGTGGGCCGGCCGAAGTGAGCGAATCGACGAGCCGGACCTGGCCGCGGGGCTGGATGTGCGGGCGGCGCTGGCGCGGCTGCCCTTCCGCAAGCGTTCCTGTGTCGTTCTGCGGCATGCTTTCGATCTGTCGGAGAAGGAGGCGGCGCAGGCGCTGGGCATATCGGTCGGTACTGTGAAGAGTCAGACGTCCAAGGGCATGGCCGAGCTCCGACGGCTGCTCGGTGGACAAGCGTCCGGAGATCTGGTGGAGGAGGGATTCAGTGGACGACGCCCGCGAGCTTCTGCGCCAGGCCGCTGAGGCCCACCAGCCCGATCGGGCCGTGATGCTGGCCCGGATCGAACAGGGAATGACCCGTTCCACCGATGCCGAACGGGCCCGGGCGTACCGCAGGCGGCGACAGGCGTCCTGGCTCAAGGTCTCGCTCGCCGGGCTCCTGGGTGTCGGCGTGCTGGGCCTGGGCGGACTGGCGGTCGCCGCCGGGGTCAAGCAGCTGGCGCCCCAGCACCCCGCCCCCTTGGACGTCATGCCGACCAGCCAGGCATCCGGCGCCACACGGGAGTCCCACGCACCGACCACCAAACCGGCAGTGCAGACCCGCGAAAGCCCGTCTCCGTCCACACCACGGCACTCGCCCACAACGACCGCTGACGGGCCGATCGCGGCACACGGCGACGTCAACGCGCACAGCACCGTCTACTGGGAGCAGAACGATCTCACCGTCGATGTGACGCAGCCGCTGAACGCGCTGACCGTGGAATTGCGGGTCGCGCAGTCCACCGGAGTGCAGAGCACGGGAAGCTGGCAGACAGCACCGCCCGACGACTTCACGGTCAGCGTGACGCAGGCCGACGGATATCTGGTCTACCGCTGGACCCTGAAGCCCGGCCGGACGATCCCGGCGGCACGCCAGCTTTTCGCCGCCCAGTTCAACCACGCCACCGGCAAGCGCGACGCGAGCAATGACACCTTTCTCGTCGAGGCCACAGCCGCCGGCCGGACCGCCACGGTACGGGGCGGCTTCGCGTCCGGAGGGTGAGCGCTCCTGGGAAGTCGCGCACCGGTGGCCGGGGTCGGCGTCACGGCCCTGCCGGGACGAGCGCTCCGGCGAGCGTAGGAAGCACGCCCTGGCGCCGCACACCCCGGAAGTGATCCACCCGCCGGAAGCGTGCCAGACCCCGAATCACACCGTCAGCGCTAGAGGGCTCTGCCCAGTTCGTGCGTACCGCAGCATCCTGTACGCATGGGTGTGTTCCTGGCAGTCGTTGCTGCGCCCCCGCATTCAGCCGGTGTAATAGAGGCCGACCAGGCGAACATGTCCACCCTGTTTCCGCAGGTCGCCTGCGGGCTGGTCTGCCGCGTTCCCCTTCGGGGGCACGTTGCAGACCGTCCCAGTTGAATCTTCAACTAAGCCGGGTCTCTTCTTTCCCCTCGCCGATGCGGATTGCCTCGTCAGCCGGCCGCGGACGAGACACAGGCTGCCTTCACGCCAACGTTGGTGATCGCGTGCGGAGATTCTGGGCCACGGGTACGTTGATGTGGATCCCGCTGTCGACTTGTCAGAGGTGGGCCATGGAGCCGAGGGTTCTGACCAACGAGGTGAAGGGTGAGGGGTCCCCGCTGGTCCTGCTGCCGGGCGGCCTCACAGGATGGGTGTCATGGGCGTCCTACGCCGACTCGCTGGCGTCGAGGTGGCAGACCGTTCGCGTCCAGCCGATCCACAACGAGCTCGGTTCGTCCGGTGAGCGTGGCGAGGCTGGGTACACCGCGGCTATCGAGCGCGACTCGCTGCTCATGACCTTGGATGACCTCGGGATTGGAACAGCCGACTTCGTGGGATGGTCCGGTGGCGGGCGCGCACTCATCGAGTTCGCGTTGGCGTATCCAGAGCGGGTGAGGACGCTGACGCTCGTGGAACCTGCGGCCTACTGGATCCTCGACGGGCTTGGTGAGCCCGATCCAGAGGTTGCTCATCTCAACCGTTTCTTTCACGGGCTGGCCGGCCAAGACGTGAGTGAAGACGACTTGGCCGAATTCTGTCAGCTCGCCGGACTCGCCTCCTCAGCAGACAAGGCCCGGGACAATGCCCACTGGGCGAGCTGGGTTCCGCACCGGATGGCCTTGTCCTGGGGCTCGGAACAGGCCGACCGCCCGGAGCGGAGTGTCGATGACCTGGCGGGCGTCTCGTGCCCGGTCCTGCTGGTCCACGGGAACCTGACCGCCGACTGGCTCAAGCGGGTCGTCGCCGTCCTCGATGAGCGGTTGCCCGACACCCGAGTCCTCGAACTGCCCGGCGATCACGCATGTCATCTCGAGAACCCGGACGCGTTTCCCGCCGAGCTGGAGCGGCACCTGGTCCGGTGAGCAATTGGACTGATGTGAGACTCGCTTGTGTAGCAGGCGTGGGCGAAGCAGTTCCCTGCGGTGTCGGATTTGCCGGTGTCGTAGGCCATCCAGCGGGTGAGCAGCGTGAACTCGGCTGCGGCGGCGAACTGGGCGTGACCGACTGCATCGCTGAAGGTGCCGTTGGAGGCGCCGCTGGCAGGCGATGACGACTGAGGGAATCTCACGCGTCGTGATCTCGCTGATCGCCCGTTCCCGGGAGGGCGGGCTGTCGGGCGCGCAGATGCTGCACATCCGTGTGTGGCACGACAAAACTCGGCGCCGTCGCCCGCGGCCCGCGGCGACATCCCGTTCGTCGGAGGTGACGCGCAGGGCAGAACGACGGCCGTCTCCACTGAGATGGACCGCCGGAGTGGCTGGGAGCTGACGGAGGATCGACGCCATGCTCAAGCTCCGAGTCAGCCCGGACGGCCTGGACGGGGCCGGTTGTCTACTGGCCGAACAGCCAGCCGTTCACGGCGCCTTTGCCACGTCCGGGCCGTACAACCTCTCGCTGCATGTGTGGCTTCCCGACCTGGCCGGTCGGCGCGCGCATGGCGTTCGGGTCTGACGCCACCCGAAACAGATCCGTTAGCACTCTACGTCCCGTTGCACCGCGGCGCCGCTTGGCCGGTTCGGTGTCCCCTCCGGCGTGCGGTCGGCGGGCGATCGTACGAGGGTGAAGGTATTCGCTTTTCAAGCGCGGGAGGAGCGCCGGTCATGGACATGAAGCTGGAAGTGGTGGTGATACCGGTCGCGGACGTGGAGCGGGCTAAAGACTTCTACACGGGTCTGGGCTGGCGGCTGGATGCGGATGTCCCCACGGGCGAGGATTTCCGCGTGGTACAGGTGACCCCGCCTGGTTCTCCGGCCTCGGTCATCTTCGGCACGAGCGTCACCGCGCAGGCTCCGGGCACGGCGCAGGGACTGCACCTGATCGTCGACGACATCCAGGCCGCGCACGACGAGCTCAAGAGCGCCGGCGCTGAGCCGAGCGAGGTGTTCCATGATGCCGGCGGCGTATTCCACCACGGCGGGACAGACGCTCGGGTGCCGGGTCCGGACCCGCAGCGTGGCAGCTACGGTTCGTTCCTTTCATTCAGCGACCCGGACGGGAACGGTTGGGTGCTCCAGGAGATCACCACCCGGCTGCCGGGACGGCTCGATCCGTCGGTCACGGCCTTCTCCTCGGCCTCGGACCTCGCCGGTGCGCTGCGCCGCGCGGCGGCCGCGCATGGCGAACACGAGAAGCGAACTGGCACGGAGGACCCGGACTGGCCGGACTGGTACGCCCGCTACTTGGTCGGCGAACAGGCTGGGACCGAGTTGCCGACGTAGGTGCCGTTGAACCCGCAGCGCGGCGCCGCGCTTGCCGGAGCGATCGTCGGGGCGCAGGAATCTGGAGGTGGTGAATGAACGGCACCGACGGTGTGATCGCGGCGGGCGGCGGTTCGCTCGGACCACGGCTGCGATGAACCTGCGAGTCTGGCTGAAACAGCGTGATCCCGGCTTCATCGCGTTGAGGCGGGCCGCAAGGGCCGCGGTGGTCATGCCAGCCGTGTTCGCGGTGGCCGACAGGGTGATCGGCAATCCGGTTCTCGCGACCTTCGCAGCGTTCGGGTCGTTCGCCACCTTGTCGTTCGTCGACTTCACCGGCACGATGCGCGAGCGTCTGGCCTCGCAGACCGGGCTGGTGGCCGTGGGGGCGCTTCTCGTGGTGGTGGGCACACTGGCGTCGCGGCACATCTGGCTCGCCGTGCCGGTGACCTTCGTGATCGGGTTCGCGGTGTTCTTCGCCGGGGCTGTCAGTTCGGCGCTGGCGTCCGCGACGAACGCACTGCTGCTCAGTTTCGTCCTGGCGGTCACGCTGCCTGGATCGCCGAGCACGGTATCCGACCGGGTGCTCGGGTGGCTTCTGGCCGGGGCCGCGTCACTGGTCGCGATCGTCCTGCTGTGGCCCGCCCCGACCCGCGAGCCGCTACGGTCGCCGGCTGCTAAGGCCTGCCGTCTGACTGCGCAGCGGTTGAGGGCCGAGACTGGTTGCGTACGAAGCGGTTTCGACCCGCGCGCCCTTCAAGCCGAGCGCTCCGTCGCCGACGAGGCGGACAAAGCCGTCGCCGCACTGCGGAGCGCTTTCTTCCGCACGCCATACCGTCCCACCGGCCTGACCGCGTCGGCACGTATCCTGGTGCGTCTTGTCGACCAGATCATCCGGCTGGAGTCGATACTGGAGCGGATGCCCTTCGAGGCGGGGCAGGGGCCGGCTGATGAAGTGGTCACCCGCGTGAAGCTCGCGGCGGCGGAAGTACTCGATTGCGTGGCCGATGTCCTGCAGACCGGCTCCGCCGCGGCACCCCGGCTGGGTACGGGTCTGGACCGGTTGCGCAGCGCACGCGCGGACATGGAGAAGTTGACCACCGAAGGGCTGCCAGTCCGACACTCTGCCGCGGTACTCGCCGCCCAGGCCGGTGCGGGCCCCGCTCAGGCGGCCGCCGGCTTCGTCGACGATCTGCTGCCGAGCTTTCGGGCACAAGAACTGACCTCCGCCGTCACCGCGATCGCGACGACAGCCGAGTCAGCAGTGGCTGATCTCACCCGTACCAACTGGCAGCGGTTGACCGGGCGGAGGAATCCGGACGCGGTGGGCTCGCCGCTCGCCTCCGCGCGGGAGCGTGCAGCGGCGCACGTCGAGGTCCACTCTGTGTGGCTGCGCAACAGCTTGCGCGGCGCAGCGGCGCTCGCCGTTGCCGTGCTGGTCGTTGAGGTCTCCGACGTGCAACATGCCTTCTGGGTGGTGCTCGGTGCACTGGCCGTGCTGCGGTCGAACGCGTTGACCACCGGGCAGAACGCGCTGCGCGCCGTCGCGGGCACGGCTGTCGGCATCGTCGTCGGCGGAGCGGTGGTGTATTTCCTGGGCTCGCAGATGTCGGTGCTGTGGCTGCTGCTGCCGATCGCCGTCTTCTTCGCCGGAATCGCTCCTTCCGTGATCTCCTTCGCCGCTGGTCAGGCCGGGTTCACCGCGACGGTGCTGATCCTGTACAACATCATTGAACCGGCGGGGTGGCAGATCGGGATCGTACGCGTCGAAGATGTGGTCATCGGCTGCGCCGTCGCCTTGTTGGTGGGGTTGCTGTTCTGGCCGCGCGGTGCCGCCAGCGCTTTGTCCCGGTCCTTGTCGGAGGCACTGTTCGACAGCGCTCGCTACCTCGGCAAAGCCGTGGACTACGGAGTGAGCCGCTGCGACCGCGTCCCGGTTCCGTTGTCGCTGCCGGCAGGTGAGGCGCGTCGCGCGGCGGCGTCGTCCAGGCGCCTGGACGACGCGTTCCGCAACTACCTCGCGGAGCGGGGCGCCAAGCATCTTCCGCTCGCTGACCTCACGACCCTGCTCAACGTGGTCGCGGAACTGCGGCTGACCGCGGATGCGGTGCTGGATCTGTGGAACGACGTCGGGCCCAGGGCGGACGGCGACCGGGCGCAGGCCAGGCAGGAGGTACGAAGCACGGCGGACCGCATGACCGCGTGGTTCGCCGAGGCGGCCGACGCGCTGCTCGGAGCGGGCGAGCCGCCGCGGCCCGCCGGTCGGGACGATGCCTCGCGCACGCGGCTGGTCGCCGCGCTCGGCCGGGATCTCGACGGTGACAACGAACGCGGCGCGGCAGCGGCGGTACGCATGATCTGGACCGCGCAGCACGTCGAGACGGCCCGCTGCTTGGAGGTCGGCGTGGCCGGACCGGTTGGGAAGGTCCATGCCACTGGTCGGGCACGCCGCGGTGGACCACGCTTGCTGCGCACATCCGTAGAACCGGCGTCCGCGTGATCAACGTCGGAACGGGTACTCGCGGCCCGGTGTCAGAAGGCGAACTGCTGTCCGCCGTCGATGTCATAAGTCGCCCCGGTGAGTGCGGTGTTGGCCATGATGTGCACGGCGAGTGCGGCGACATCGGCAGGGCCGACGACCCGGCCGATCGGGAGGTTCTCCCGTAGTTCTTCTCGACGTTCGTCGAGCTTGTCCTTGAGCAGTGACGCCGAGAGTGGGGTGTCGACGAAACCCGCCGCGATGAGGTTGACGCGAACGGGCGCGAGCTCGAGCGCCAGCGCCGCGACGAACGGCGGAAGCGCGGCGGTGGCGGCGGGCACGATCCCGAGGCCGCGACGGACGCGCCGCCCTCCAGTTCCGCCCATCAGCAGCAGCGTGCCTCCGGGTCTCATCTTGCCGGCCGCGTTGCGCGCGATCTCGAGCCCGAGCACGACATGGTCGCTGAGGGCTTCGCGCACTTGGTCCGCGTCCATCTCCAGCAGCGGGGTGTAACTCGGGCCGCCGGCCGTGACCAACACGTGGTCGACGGGATCGGGCAGGTCCCGGAAGAAACTCCGCAGAGCTGCGGCGTCGGTGGCGTCGAAGGCCGCGGTGCGTTGCACGCCGAGGTCTCGCGCAGCTCGCTCCAGCCGTTCGGGGTTGCGGCCGGTGATGACGACGTCGGCACCCTCGGCTCGGGCGCGTCGGGCCGTTTCCAGGCCGATGCCCGCGCTTCCGCCTATCAGGACGACGGTCTGCCCGAGTAGTTCGGGTTCACGCCGAGCCGCGGTCGAGGTGTTCGGGGTGTTCATTCGTCCTCCTCGCGAGGCGGCCGTCGCGGTTGCGCGACCCGCGTCAGGCGGAGGCCTGAACGGCGGGGACATCAGCGAACCGGAGTCACTCGACGGGCAGCGGCACAACTCCCTTCACGATCGAACGAGTAGCGAACCACCGCTCGTGCGCATACGCCATCCAGGGCCCGGGCTGTTTCTCATCCCAAAACATATTTCAGACGTGATCACACACGGCCTTGTGGTCACCGGGCGGGTTTTTCGTCAGCGTTGTACTGTTGGTTACAACCTTGCACGGTCGCGTCTGGAGCATCCGCCAAGGTGTGTTCGCTCGCTCGTGATGCAGGTCCGGTCCGCTCATTTCCGGATCCTTCGGGAATCCGGTACTGCCGACAGTCGCAGAAAGCGAATCGTGGAGCAATGAATGAAACAGAACATTTTCATGTTGACGAAGTCTCCAGCTCCTATTGGCGGGTGACCTTCGACAACGGCCCCGTCAACCTGTTGGATCCTGACAGCGTCGAGCAACTCGCCGAACTCGTCGGCCGAATGGAAAACGATCCGGACCTGACGGTCGCGGTCTTCCGCAGCGAGAAGCCCGGCTACTTCATGGCCCACTGGGACTTCGCATCCGACAGCGCGCGCGTGCTGGGCATGCAGCCTGGCCCCACGGGGCTGAACCCGTACGTGGACAATTTCGTACGGCTCAGCCGGCTACCGCTGGCCACCATCTCCGAGATCCGCGGTCGCACCCGCGGCGCCGGCAGCGAATTCGTGCTCGCCACCGATATCCGATTCGCATCCGAACAAGCGACCTTGGGCCAGTTCGAAATCGGGGTGGGCACCGTTCCCGGCGGCGGTCCCATGGCCCGCCTCGGCCGCCTCGTCGGCCGCGGCCGCGCCCTGGAGATCCTGCTCGGCGGCGACGACATCCCCGCAGCCCTCGCCGCCGACTACGGCTACGTGAACCGACTCGTGCCAGACGCGCAGATCGAGGAGTTCACCGACGCGTTCGCCCGCAGGATCGCGTCCTTCGAGAAGGTCGCCGTCACCGGCATCAAGCAGCTGGTCGACATGGCCACGCTGCCCGATGACGAGGAGTTCGCACGCGGACTCGCGGCCTACTTCGCCACTGCCGGCCGACCGGAGAACCGCCCCTTCATCCGGATGCTCTTCGACAAGGGACTGCAGCAGCCCGACGGTATCGAGACCGACCTCGGCACTGCCATCGGAAGGCTGCGTCTGAGGGCCTGAGCGTGCCCTTGTCGATGGCCGACTCCTCCGGCGTGAAGCGATAGTCCTTCAGGCAGCCCCAGACCATGTCCGCCTCCGCGAGGAGCACCGCACGGTCCTGGTCAACGGCCAGATCGAGCATTGCCTCCCAGAACATGCGCGCACCGCGGCGGTAGACCTGGATGCTGTCCTCGATCGGCTGGCCTGCGACAGCGCGGGCGCGCAGGAACTCATGGAGCTCGGATCGCAGATAGCCGTCCGGCGGGATCCCGTTGACTATCCAGCGCAGTAGGAGGTCGACGTTCCATCGCATCACGTCGGTCCGATCCACGGGCCACTCGAACCGGGTGTAGGCCGGCAGCCGGCCGAACCCGACCTCCATCCTGCGCACCACGACGCCGACGTCGAACTGCTCCAGAACGCGCCGCAGTTCACTGGCTGCCCGACCTGTGCCAGATGGAGAAGCCGCACTCACGGTACCTCGAAGCCCTCTGAGATGCGCAGATGAGTCGAACCTTTGATCCACTCCGGATGTGGGTACGTAGGTTCGAATCCTACCCATGGCACCGCCAGGATGGTCACACCTAGCGCCAGCGGTGGTGGCGACAGCAAGAGCTCTAAGCGGGGAGCAGCCCGAGGGCTCACGAACGTGCCAGATGGCGGCAGAGGCTAACGACCCGGGCAGACGATGGTGCGCTCTGAGTCACGGCAGCCAGAACTCCTCGGCATGATCGCTTTCCTCGCCCCGGGCGTCCCTCTCCTGTCACCACGCGCTAGTAGGTTCACTCGCGCTGCCGCAGTTGCCGGCGGAACACCCCCTGCATGTGAGGAGATTCGGGCTTTGTCAGAGTGGGAAGAGCTCAGCGGCATGCGGGTGCTGCCAGCCGCGCGGCCGCGGAAGCTGGCGAAGGTGCCGTTTGTGGAGCTGGCCGATGGTCGGTTGCAGGGGGTGGTCTCCAGTGGCTCGGATATCGAGCGGGTGTATGTCTCCTCGGTTGAGGCGGGCGATTTTGCGTTCGCGTGCAGCACTAACAACAACCGGCCGTGCGGGGGCGCCCGCGGGGCGTTCTGCAAGCACATCGATGCGATGATCGGTGAGGCGGTGGTGCAGTACGGCGGCCAGCGTGTGGCCCGGTATCTGCGCATAGACCTCGGCTCTATGGCGCCGAATGCGACTGCCATCAGGTTCCTGATGGATCAGGCGGGGCCTTCGGCGTCGGCCGCGAAGCCGGCGGCACAGGTGTTCAGCCGCTTCCTGCGGCATCTCGCGTATCTGGAGTTGGAGCCGACTACGGAGCCGCTTCCGGAGATGCAGTGGTTCGCGCCGTCGAGGGTGGCTGCGTGATGCGCGCCGATCTTCTGGGCGAGCCTATTGCCGGGTGTGCTGAGGCCCTGGCCGTGGTGGACGGCTTCGATCGGGTGCTGGCTGGCGGGCTGCTGCGGCCGCGGGCCGGGGCGGATGCCGCGTTGGCCGCTCTTGCCGACGCCGTTGGGGGAACGCCGCTTGGCTCGCTGGTGGCTGAGGCGGCGGAGAAGGCTGCGGCTGGGGCGGCGGGGGAGGATCACCTGGTTGCCTTGGCGGGTGCGCGGGTCGCGATCCTCGGGTCGGTCCATGACGCGCTGGTGGCGCGGCTTGACGAGGTGACGGGGCGGACGCGGGGGGCGTGGCCGGACGGTGGCGAGGTGGCGCAGCAGCCTGCGAATCTGCTCGCTGCGGCGCGGTCGTGGCTCGCTGACGTGGCGCGGGCTGGATGGCACGGCATGGACCACGAACTGGTCGCCGGCGCGGCGCCGGTGGTGAGTGTGATGCTTCCGGACACCGGCCTGCGCCGGTTGGCGACGCTGCTCGACGGCTTCGCGGCCGAGCTCGCGGCCTCGTGCCCCGGTGCGACGCTGGAGCGGGTTCCGGTACGGCGCTGGGCCGATCTGTGGTCCCGGGCGATGCTGCTGACACAGCCCGGCGCGGCGGCCGGATCGCGCATCACGACTGGTGGGGGCGCGACCGGTGCGAGCACGAACGGTGGGAGCGTGAACGGTGCGAGCGCGGCCGGTACGAGCGTGAGCGGTGCGAGCGGAGCCGACGTAGCAGCCGCTGCGGGCGCGAGCAGCACGGCTGCCACGGTCACCGGTCGCCTCCTCCCGCTGGGCGTCGATCTGAACGAGCACGCGACCGCCGTTCAAGCCCAGATCCACGCCGTCCTCGAACCCGCCGACGGCGGCGCCCCGCGGCTGGTCCGGGCCAGCGTTGCGGCGCCGAAGCCGGATACCGTCGTCGGGATGGGCGTGTGGCAGTTGCTGCGTCCGCACATGTCGCTCATCGCGGCCTTCAGTGAGGGCCGTGCCATGGACCTCGTCGACATGCCGATCACCGCGGAGGGCGACCTCCGCTGGTCCGACGACAAGGCCCGCAGAAGTGAGCCGGCCGACCCCTTCGCTGCGGCCCGCCTTGTCCTGCCGACCGCCACTGCCGCGTTCACTGCGCCGCTGGCCCGCCATCCGGCGCGGATTGCAGAGCTCGTATTCCTTGAGGGCTACAAGGTCGCTGATGGTGTGCTGGAGCTTGCCGGCGGCCGGCTCGTTGTGGACACCGACCGCATCCCCTCGGCGAGTCCCCTGACGCCGGAGATGGTCTGGGCGTCGACCTCCTGCATCGGGCTGGTGCGCTGGGACGCCGGGGCGTTCACCCTCCAGCCCCTGGCCGTGGAAGCCACGGTCAAGAAGAAGGCCACCGCGGTCCACGCCGGGGCATGGGCCGGCGGCACCGCGGACAAGGAAGGCGTCCAGGCCGAGAAGGCTGCGGCCGAGGCGGTCACGGTTTTGCGTGAGCGAGCCGGAAGGCTGCTGCGCAAATGACTCAGTCGATGAGCGAGTCAATGAGCGAGCCGATGAGGGAGTCGATGAGCGAGGTCGACTTCCAGGAGAACCGTCGCCAGGTCCTCTACTGGCGCTTGCTGGCGCGGCTGTTCGATCACGAAGAGCAGGCCGCGCTCGAGTCGTCCAGCGCCGCCGTCGTGACCGACATCGGTCTGCCGCGTGAGCTGCTGGACCAGCGGACCAGCGTGGACTCCGTCGTCCAGCGGCATCCCGAGTTGGCCGCGGAGTTCGACGGTTTGATGGTGGGCGAAGACGAGGACGAGGTCGGGCCCCGTGACCGCGCCGCCGAGGTCCGCCGAGCCGCGCTCGTGTCGAAGATCCTGCTCAACGTGTTCGCCACGGGCAGTGGATCGGTGTCCGCCGAACAGCTTTCACGATGGCAGTCCGACGCCGGCTGGCTGGAGCGCGCGTTCGGCTGCCCGCCCGGCGGCCTGCGCTCGGGTGGCCCCGGCGTGGGTGCGATGCACGGCGGCGTCCCGTCTGGAGCCGGAGCCGGCGCGGGCGTCCCGGACCTGTCGAACCTCATCCCGGCGATCGGCTCCGAGCTCGGCGACCTCGAAGCCGACCTGGTCAGCCGCATGCGTCTGCGCGAGGTCCTGGCCGACCCGCACCTGGCCGCGCGGCTGACGCCGAGCATGTCGCTGGTCGAACAGCTGCTGCGGGACAAGGGCAATCTGTCGGGCCTGGCCCTGGCGAACGCCAAGGCCCTGATTCGCCGGTACATCGACGAGGTCGCCGAGGTGCTGCGTACCGAGGTGGAGAAGAGCTCGGTCGGCGCGCTGGACCGGTCGGTGCCGCCCAAGCGCGTGTTCCGGAACCTTGATCTGGATCGGACCATCTGGAAGAACCTGACCAACTGGAGCCCCGAGGAGGAACGGCTCTACGTCGATCACCTCTACTATCGGCACACCGCGCGCAGGACTACGCCGCAGCGGCTGATCGTGGTGGTGGACCAGTCCGGGTCGATGACCGACTCCATGGTGAACTGCACCATTCTGGCCTCGATCTTCGCCGGGCTGCCGAAGGTGGATGTGCACTTGATCGCCTACGACACCCGGGCGGTCGATCTCACGCCCTGGGTCAGCGACCCGTTCGAGATGCTGCTGCGCACCAACCTCGGCGGCGGCAACGACGGGCCGGTCGCGATGGCCATGGCGCGGCCGAAGATCGCCGAGCCGCGTAGTACCTGTCTGGTGTGGATCTCCGACTTCTACGAGTTCGACCGCTCCCAGCCGCTGTTCGACGCGATCTGCGAGGTGTACCGCTCCGGGGTGAGGTTCATCCCGGTCGGCTCGGTGACCAGTTCCGGTCGCCAGGAGGTCAACCCCTGGTTCCGCGAACGCTTCAAGGACCTCGGTACGCCGGTGATCTCCGGCCACATCAGCAAGCTCGTCCACGAACTCAAGACTTTTCTGGCTTAGGAGAACCCTGATATGTCCGATCTGCTGCGCGCCCCAGCCGAACTGAAGTACGCCGAGGAACTGGACTGGCTGGAGTCGGTCGACGACGGCCCCAAGCCGTTCAACTGGCGGCTGTCGCCGAAGATGGTCCGGCTCTTTGTTTTGGGTTCCGAGCGCTCCGACGGCCTGGATCGGGAGATCCCGCAGAAGTGGTTCGGCGAGCGTGCCATCGTCGAGCGGGCCATCGTCACCCTGGCCTCCGACCGCGGTCTGCTGCTGATCGGCGACCCGGGTACCGGCAAGAGCTGGCTGGCCGAGCTGCTGGCCGCGGCGATCAGCCGCGATTCGACGCTGGTCGTGCAGGGCACCGCCGGCACCACCGAGGACCACATCAAGTACTCGTGGAACGTCTCGATGGTGATCGCCAAGGGCCAGTCCCGGGAGTCGATGATCCCCTCGCCGATCATGACCGCGATGGAGGGCGGCGTGATCGGCCGGTTCGAGGAGCTGACCCGGTCCACCTCCGACGTGCAGGACGCGCTGATCTCGATCCTGTCCGAGAAGTACATCTCGGTGCCCGAGCTCGACGACGACGGCATCGTCTTCGCCAAGCCCGGCTTCTCGATCATCGCCACCGCCAACAGCCGGGACCGCGGCGTCAACGACCTCTCCTCCGCGCTGAAGCGCCGCTTCAACTTCGTGCGCATCCCGGTGGTCACCAACAAGAAGAGCGAGGCGGAGATCGTCCGGTTCCGCACCGAGGAACTGCTGCGCCGGCACCAGATCGAGCTCGACGTCCCGCCGTCGCTGCTGGATGTGCTGTTGCAGAGCTTCGCCGATCTGCGCGCCGCCGCCGCGAGCGCTGCCAGCGACGACGAGAAGCTGGAGTCGGCGCTGTCCACGGCCGAGCAGATCGGCGTGCTGGAGGACGCGATCCTGCACAGCAACTTCTTCGGGGCACAGGATCTCAGTGCTCGCACACTGGCGTCCTCGCTGGTCGGGTCGCTGGCCCGGCGCGACCCGGAGGACCTGGCCATCATGAACAAGTACCTGCACGGAGTCGTGGAGCCGCGCAGCAAGAAGGACGGCGGCGAGTGGCCGGAGTTCCTGGAGGGCGGCCGCGACGCGATCGCGGTGTTGTCGTGAGCGCCGCGGGCAAGAGTGTCGCAGCGCCCTTTGACGCGCTGAGAAGCCAGTTGCAGGAGGCCGCGACCCGATTCGCCGACGGCCCGGACGCGCTGGAGGGCATCCTGCTCGGCATCGTCGACGACGTGGACCGCGCGGTGCGTGAGCCGCTGGAGATCTTCCCGGTCTGTCACCACTCGCCGGCTTCCGCCATCGCCATGGCGCGGCGCCTCCAGGAGAAGCAGCCGAAGGCGATCTACCTGGAGTTGTGCGAGGACATGGCTCCGCTGCTGTCGGAGCTGCGCAACTGCAAGCTCCCGGTCGCGGTGCAGGCGTTCGCGAGCGAGGTCGACGGCTTCCCGCTGGACTGGGCTCCGCTGTCGGTGATCGCGCCGATCACCGAGGCTTCGGCGGAATATCAGGCCATTGCCTACGCCCTCGAGACTCCGGGCGTGGAGATCGTGCTGGTGGACTGGTCCTCCGATCACGTCTTCCAGTGGGATCCTCGGAGCTCTGGCACCGATGGTGCCGATGGTGCCGCCGATCCAGCCGAGCCTTCTGAGGAGGCCGGTCTGCACGGCGACGCGGTCGGCGTCGAGATCGGCGACCTCCGGCCGCGCTTCGCCGAGCTGGAGGAGCATCTGCTGCGGCACGGCCGGGTCCGGCATTGGTCGGAGTGGTGGCACCAGTACGTCGAGACGCCGCTCGGGGACGCCGATCACGACACCTACCGACAGGTCATGCTGCTGATCGGCAGCCTGTTCCGGCGGCTGGCACCCGGCGACCCGCACCGTGTCCGCGTCGACGAAGACCGCGAACGCTATATGTGGACCCGTATTCGCGAACACCTGACCGCGACCGGGACCGACCCGGCGGACAGTCTGTACGTCTGTGGGGCCTTCCACGCCGCCAGTCGCGTCGCGGAGTTCGGTGTCGAAGGCACCGACACTTTCGAGATCACACCGCGGTCCGCCACCAAGTGGCGCCACGGCTTGATCCCGTCCAGCCATGCGGCGATCGAGGCCCAGTTCGGGCTTGCCCCCGGCTCGGTGTCCATAGCGGCGACGACGTGGGGCACGAACCTCAAGCGGACCGGCGTCAAGCCGTTCCGCCTTGAGGGACAGGCCGGGGTGAAGAAGACGGCCGCCAAGCCCAAGAAGGCCAAGAAGGCCGTGGCTTCCGCCGCGGTCCCGGCCCCGGTTCCCGCGACGGGGCCCTCGGACCGGCTGTCGGGCTTCCTGCGGCGGCCGCCGGTGCTGGACCGGCTCGACGAGGCTGAACTGCTCGGCTGGTCGGTCGACATCGTGCGGTCCGCGCGCCGCAACGGCTATCTGGCTTCCACGGCCGACGCGATCGCGGTGTTCGAGACGTCGATTCTGCTCGCCGGCATGCGCGACCGTGCCAAGCCCACGCCGTACGACTTCCAGGACGCGGCCGTCACGTGCATCGAGAAGGACTCGGTCCCGGGGCGCCGGGACGTGCGGCGGCTCGTCGAGACGATGATGGGCGGCGACCGCGTCGGCCAGGTCGGTTACGACGCGCTCCCACCGTTGGCCCGTGACGTCCATGACCGGCTCGCCCCGTTGCGGCTGAACCTGGAGCAGCGTGGCGTGAAGCGGGCGCTGCTCGACATCGCCGGCCAACCGGCGCTCGCTCAGTGCTCGGACGTGCTGTGGATGCTGCGCCGTCTGCTCCCGGACGGTGCCGCCCGGCCCATCATGGGCGAGCGCAAGCTGGGCGAGCGGTCCCTCCAGGAGTCCTGGGACCTGGCGATCGGCACCCATCAACGGGCCCTGATCGAGCTGGGTTACGAGGGCGTGAGTGTCGAGCAGGTGCTTGAGCAGCGGCTCCGGCGCAAGGCCAACAGTCCGCAGGCCACGGCTGCCGTCGTCTTGGAAGCCGTCGAAGACGCGCTGCTCTATCTCGGCAGTCACCGCCTCGCGGACGAACTCGGCACCCGCGCGCTACAGGTTCTGTCGGCTGAGCGCTCGGTCGACGACGCCCCGGAGGTGCTGCGGCGGATACGGCGGCTGCTGGCCTTCTACCGGACCACGGAACCGGTGTTGCCGGGGTGGATCGAGACGTTCGTCAAGACCGGCTATGCGCACTACTGCACGCTGCTGCCCACGGCGTTCGCCTCCGATGACGTCGGCGTGCGGCAGGTGGCGGCCATGCTGGGCTTCCTGTTCAGCATGGAGAGCTTGGCGCTGTCATTGGGCTGCGATCGCTCGCAGTTGGAACTCGCCGTCGCGCAGGCGCATCCGGAGGAGGCGGAGAAGATCGCGCTGTTCTGGGCGGCGCGGGTGCAGCTGGGAACTCTGTCCCGTGGCGAGTTGCGAGACAGGTGTGAGGAGTTGCTGGGCAACCCGCTCGTGTTGCCGGCCTATCCGCGCTATATCAGTGGGCTGGTCCACGCGCTGGAGCCGGTGCCGGGGTTGGTGGACTTCGTCGTCGAGGCTGTGTCCAACGCGTTCGGACGGCTGCCGGACAGCGTTCTGCTGCCGTGGCTGCCGTCCCTGATCACGGCGTTGCGGAAGAGCGGTGCGGACCTCGCGTCCTTGTTGGTGCGGGAGGCCGGACGGGTGTTCCCGGCACGGCTCGACGTCCTGGACGCTTGGGTGGCGCCCTGGAAGGGGGAGGCCGCCGATCCGGCGGTGGTGTCCCAGCGGCGTGCGGCTCGTCGTGATTCGGGCGGGCCGGTTGCTGAGCTGCTCCAGGCGTACCCGGCGACGTGCGACGCGGTGGCCGGGCTGCTGGGCTGCGAGGGGGAGTGGAGCGTCGGCGGCGGGGCGGCGCAGGGCGGGCTGGAGATCGTGAGGCGGTATCCGGACACTGCGATGGCGTTGGCTGAGCGGGCCGGGCTTGGCGGGTAGGGGCTGTCATGTTGCTGTCGCGGCAGTGTCCTGCAAGCGGAAGTCGTGGAGTCGGCGGGGGAGTGGCGAATAGGTTCGAATCACGATCCGATTAGCAGGGCGTCGCAGATGCCCTGCCATCGAAGGGGGCCTGATTCTGATGACTTCGCTGATGTCCGAAACTCTGCCGGAATTCATGAGGACATATGTACCGGCTGGACCGACGCCGATAGCGATACCGACGGTGATACCGGCATCAGCATCGACATCGACAGCGACCCCCATCGCCGCCGCAGCACGGTCCGGGCCGCGGGTGTCGAGGACCTTCGCGGTGGCAGCCCTGGCCACCGTCGCGTGGCTGGGCTATCTGGTGCTCCGGTTGCCCGACGTGCTGTCGGTGCTGCACTGGCCGCCGACGTGGCTCGGGCTTGAGGCTGCCAGCGCGGTCGGACTGGCGACGGCCTTTCCCGAGGCGTTCAGGCACGATCGGGCAGCCCTGCCGCTATCGGTCGTGAATGCCGTTCTCGCCGCGGCCCAAACGATTTTCGTGGTGTCCACCAATGCCGTCGGAAAGGGGCTGGGGGGTTCATGGCCGGTGCTGGCCGCCCGGATTGTCGGGGCGTTCTGCGGTGTTCTGCTGGCCGCGAGTGAGCCACGGGATCGGCCTTATCGGGCGTACCGCTGGTTTCGTGAACGGCTCGGGTGGCTCGGTTTCGGGTTCAGACCAGATCATCGGCGTTGATCAGGCCGCGGAGCGCGGCCATGGCGCCGGCCTGGAACCGGCTGCTCGCGTTGAGGTGCGTCATCAGGGCGGCGGTGATGCGGCGCGAGGTGCGTACCGATACGCCGAGGCGGCGGGCGATCGACTCGTCGGCGTGGCCCTGGGCCAACAGCCTCAGTACCGCCAGTTCTTGCGCCGTCAGCTCTTGGTCGCTGGGTTCGGGGCGTTCGCCGAAGGGCTGCGCGGTCGTCCAGGCGTGGTCGAAGAGGGCGCACAGGGCGCTCACCAGGCTGGGGCTGCGGACCAGGAGGGCGCCGGATCCGGGGGTGTTCGGGTCCACCGGTACGACGGCCAGGCGGCGGTCGTAGATCTGCATCCGGAACGGGAGCGTCGCTGTGGTCCGGACGTTGCCGCCGGCTTTGGCGAGCCAGCGGATGTATTCCAGGTTCGCGGGGTCGTTGACGATGCTGTCCAGGTACAGGCTCCGCATTTGGAGCCCGCGTTCGAGCAACGCCTGATCCAGGGGCTTGCTGGCGGCCATGGTGGCCGCGCTCTGCGGGCCGCCGGGCGCCATGCCGGCCAGCTCGGTGCGGCACTCGGCCGCCAGGGACTGGATTCTGAGCCGGATGGCGTCCAGGCCGGTCAGGACCTCGACGTTCACCCACTGGCGGGTGTCGCTGAACTGCGTGACCACGTCCTGGACGACCAGGCGGCCGGCCTCGACGGCCTCGCGCCGGCGCTGGAGCTCGGCCTCCTGCCGGGACAGGAGTGCGGCCAGTCCGACGCCGGGCTCCACCGCCCGCAGTGCGCCCGGCGTCTGCCAGGAGGGTCGGACCAGTTCCAGCCGTTCGAGTTCGGCCAGGGCCGCGAGGGTCCGGGGCTCGTCCCAGCCGAGTCTGTGGGCTATTCCGGTCGCGCTGTCGGCCGGCGCCCTGAGCATCTCCTGGTAGACGCTCGCCGAGTCGTCGCCGAGGCCGAGCAGGCCCAGGCCGGCGGAAGTCGTCGTGGGGATCTCCGTCATCAGAAACGCTTCCTCCCCGGTGAGACCGAGGGTGATCTTACACATGCCGATGATCGAAGCCTGTCGTCGCGAGATCTCCCAGTCGGTACTCCGTCGCTACGCTGATCATCTGGACGCCAGGTCGCTGGAGGGGGCGGTATGGGGGTGCTACGGATCCTGCTGGCCGAGGACATGCACATGGTCAGAGGCGCGTTGGTCGCGCTGCTGGCGGACGAGCCGGATCTCGCGGTGGTGGCGGAGGCCGCGACGGGGGACGCGGTGCTGCCCGCCGCCCTCGAACACCGGCCCGACGTGGCGGTGGTGGACTACGACCTGCCGGGCTGCGACGGGCTCGCGGCGGCGACCGCGATCCGGCAGCGGCTTCCGAGTTGTCGAACCCTGATCCTCACCGGTCACAGCCGGCCGGGGGTGTTGCGGCGTGCGATCGCTGCCGAGGTCGACGGATTCCTGCTCAAGGACGCGCCGCCGGAGCGGCTCGCCGAGGCGATCCGGCGCGTCGCGGCCGGCGAGCGGGTCATCGATCCGAAGCTGGCGGCGGCGACGCTGAACCTGCCGCCGTGCCCGCTGACCGTGCGGGAGGGCGAGGTGCTGCGGCTCGTGGAGGACGGCGCCGGGCCCAAGGACGTCGCGGCGCGGCTGCACCTGTCGACCGGGACGGTGCGCAATTACCTGACGTCGATCGTGCTGAAGCTCGATGCGCGGAACACCACGGACGCGGTGCGGATAGCCCGGGCCGCTGACTGGATCTGACCTGGAGCATGAGAATCTCATGCCCAATACGTGATCACGTGCACTGACGCACTGGACCCGGCCGACGCCAGACTCGTGGGCGTACCGCAGTTCGGATCAAGCATCAGGAATCGGTGGACCATGAGCGACATCAACGAGACCGTGACCCGTTACCTCGGCATCTGGAACGAGCAGGACCCGGCGATCCGCCGCGCGGCGATCGAGGAGGTCTTCGCCGCCGGCGCCACCTACACCGACCCGCTGGCGGCGGTGGCCGGCCACGACGCCATCGACGCGCTGGTCGCGGCCGCGCAAGGACAGTTCCCGGGCTTCACCTTCCGCCAGCTCGGGACGTCCGACGCGCACCACGACATCGTGCGCTTCACGTGGGAGCTCGGGCCGGCCGGCGTCGAGGCCCCGGTCGTCGGCTTCGACGTCGCGGTCATCGACTCGGACGGGCGGATCGCGAGCGTCTACGGGTTCCTGGACAAGGTGCCCGCGTAGCAGCCGGGTGTGGACCGCGGACGGGATCCGCGGTCCAGTCGTGCTCCAAGACGCGCGGCCGAATATTCCTCTATAGCGTCAGGTTGATCCGGAGCATCAGCGATTGCGGTGTCGGCGTGTGACCCGCGTGGCCGACGCGCCTCAGGAGTCTGCATCCAGCGCGTGACGCACGGCCGGGGCCAGCCCGCGAGCTTCCTGGACGTTCACGAATACGGCCGCTGCCCGCTGCGCGGATCTGTTGATCCCGAGCATCGAACGGAACCCGGCGGTACCGCCGTCGTGCCCGAGGTAGCCGGGAGGGCCGATGGGCCATCCCAGGCCGGACGAGCGGAGCGGGTCGATCTCGAAGCGGGGTTCTTGGGCCTGGCTGATGGCCCAGCCGACTGGTGAGTCCGGCGGGTTCAGGCAGGCCATCACGTAGCGAGCCATGTCCTCGGCGCTTGCTTCGACACCGCCGGCGCCCCAGAGATGGTGGCTCCAGCGTTCTGCCGGTGCGCCGTGTGCGTAGCCCGTGATTCCGGCCCCGCCGCCGTGGCCGGGGATCCCTGAACACGCCATACCGAGCGGTCGGAGAATCCGGCGCTCAAGAAGGTCCGCGAAGGCGGTGCCATCTGCCCGCTCAAGGACCAGCCCCAGTATTTGGAAGCCGAAGTTCGAGTAGTCGTGCTCCACTCCGCGGGGTTTGCGCGGGGCTGCGCGCAGCTCCGCTTCGGCGACGTCCGCCGTCAGGAACGCGTAGGGATCCGGCGCGCCTGGAACATGGCTGGGTGATAGCCGGGGCAGTCCTGAGGTGTGGGTCGCCAGCTGCGCCAGGGTGATGTCCGCGTTGTCGCCGGCGTCGAGCCAGCGCCCTATCTCGTCGTCCAGGTGGACGATGCCGTCGTCGGCGAGAGAGGCCAGAAGGATTCCCGTCATGGTCTTCGTGATCGAGCCGATCTCGAAGCGTCCGTCGACGGGACAGCCATCGCTCAGGTGGACGGAGAACGCTTCGTGGTCGGCGGCGACGGCGCAGACGGCTGCTATTTCGGGCAATCGGGGAGGCGTATGCAGGCCATCGACCAGTTGCTGCGCGGCCCGCATTCGCCAATTCACGAAAGACCCTCTCGTAGTTGGACGTCGGCCGTCGGGTCGACCTCGGACAGCGCCCTATACACAGACGCCAGCGATGGGTGGCGCCCGGCGTTCTTGCCCGTCGAGATGGTGAGCCTGCTGGCGATCTCCGGTACCGGCACGCCCTCGGCGCGGAGTGTTCGGGCCTGAGACAGCATCGCGTCATCGAACACCTTCGGGCGCCCGGCGTGCCTTCCCCGGTCGCCGGCTGCCTTCTGTCCAGCCTCGATCCGCTGACGGCGATCCCGGTGCTCCAACTCACCCGCCGCGTCCAGCACGGTGAAGAACGTCGAGCCGACGCCGTTCGGGTCGTGGACTCCGGCCAACTGTCCGGTGCGTAGTTCCAGGTGTACATCGGCGGCCCGCAACGCCCGGGACACGTCGATCAGCTCAGCCGCGTTGCGGGCGAGATCAGCGAGGTCGTAGACGGTGAAGACAACTGGCTGGTTCTCGGCACAGTGCCGCTGTTCGGCAGCTAACTCAATGGCCCGGTTCAATTCGGGCCGGGCCTTGACCATGGGGCCGACGACGTCGAGGAACGTCCGAGCGCAGCCGGCGTCGACTTCCAAGTCGGACAGGTGATCGCTGATATCCGTGCTGGCGTCTGGCGCGTACGCGTAGCCGATTCGTACAGGTACCGGTGCGCGCATCGGCGTCCACGCCTGGCCTGCGCCCCTGTCCGCAGGTGTACGGACTTCCGCCACCTCGCCAAGAGCGGGGACCAGGATGAAGCGGGTCGTGTGATAGCTGACCGCGACGTTGCCGCTTCGTGTTCGGCAAGGAGATCCGGCCGGTGTCGCGCACGTCGGACAGGCGAATCGCTCCACGGCCAACGCTGTCTGCTCCACGGGCACTACCATAGAGCGAGTCTCGCATAATTATCTCTCACAATTCTACAAGGCCGCCGCTTGACCTTCGAGTCGAGTCGAAGGTCTACGGTCGAGACATGAGCACGATGCGCATCTCCCAGCTGGCCGAACGCACCGGCGTACCGGCCACCACGCTGCGCTTCTACGAGTCCTCCGGCCTGCTGCCGGCGGGCCGGACCGATTCCGGCTACCGCGTCTACGGCGAGGATGCGGTGCTTCGCTTGGAGTTCATCGACGCCGCGAAGCACCTGGGTCTGCCGCTGGAGGAGATCGCAGAGCTGTTGGCGGTGTGGGAGTCCGGGGCTTGTGCCGAGGTCAAGGCCGACCTGCGGCCCCGGATCGCCCATCGCCTTGATGAGGCCGAGCTGCGTGTGGCCGAGCTGGCCGCGTTCACCACCACGCTGCGCGGGGCGCTGGCCCATCTGGACGCGCTGCCGGATCGCGATGAGCCCTGCGATCCGCTGTGCGCGTTCCTGGCGCCGGCTCCGGCTGCGGCGCCTACGACGAGCGTCCCGGTGCCGCTGTTCACCGACAGGCATGCCGCGCACGCCGAGGCTGAGCGTTGGCGCGAGGCCCCGGTGGCGTGCACCCTGTCCGGCGGCGGCCTGCGGGAACGGGTAGCGCAGTGGCGGGACGTCCTCGACGGCGCGGCACGCGTGGCGATCCCCGAAGGGCTGCGGCTGACGCTGCCGGTCGAACGTGCCGTGGCGGTTGCCGGCCTGGCTGCGGCCGAGCAGCAGTGCTGCGCCTTCTTTGACTTCCGGCTGCACTTCGATGGGCCGGATCTGCATCTCGAAGTCCGCGCGCCCGAGGCCGGCGCCGCGCTGCTGGCTGAGGTCTTCGCGCTCTAGCGGCGTGAGGCGAGTGACACCTTCATCGGCGAGCACTGATCAGGTTTCCTGCTGCGCACATCTACTATCGACTCCGTAGATATCGGGTGTTAGCAGAACCTTGACTCTGTAGTTGGCCATACCTAACATCCGCCGTGCCCGCGACATTTTGCGCGGTTGTGGAACCGGCAACGCCCCATCCGCCAGTGCAGTCGAAAGGGGTGCCACCTTGTCGCAGGCTGCGAAGCTGTGCCCTGGCCTCAACTTGGGTTCCCAATCGGGACTCTGTGCCGGCCAAGACCCGTGTCTCCAATTGATGATCGGATCCCACCGCAGGGTGTCAGGGGCCGGAGAAAACCTCCGCCCCGGCGTTACCCAACCCCGCGTGCACCCCGTGCCATCCGCAGCCGGGTGTGGATCCACCCGGCCTCACATCGGGAGTCACCTTGCGCCATCATTCCCCACGCCCCCTGAGGAACAGACTGCTGGCGGTCGTCGCCGCGGTCGGGCTGACGTTCCTCGGCACCGCGGCCCTGAGCGCACCGGCGCAGGCCGCCACGTCGATCACCAACGGCGGCTTCGAGGCCGGGAACCTCTCCGGCTGGACCACCTCCGGTGTCACTTCGGTGACCACCACAAACCCGCACTCCGGTACGTATGCCGCGATGGTCGGTTCGACCAACCCGAGTAACACGTCCTCGATCACACAGTCCTTCACCGCGCCGGCGACCAGTCCGTCGCTGTCGTTCTGGTACGACGTGGTGTGCCCGGACACGGTCCAGTACGACTGGGCCACCGCGACGCTCAAGGACACCACCACCAACACCACGACCACGGTGCTGCCGAAGACCTGTGTGAACCCGTCGTCGGGGTGGAAGCAGGTCACCAAGACGCTGACCGCCAACGACAACTACACGCTCACCCTGACCAGCAAGGACGACAACTACCCGGGTGACCCGACGTACACGTTGTACGACGACGTCACGCTGTCCGGCGGCGTTCCGAGCAACGACTTCTCGATCACTGACAGCCCCGCGTCGGCGAGCGTCAACGCCGGTTCGTCGGCGACCTCGACGATCTCCACCGCGGTCACGTCCGGCAGCGCGCAGAGCGTGACGCTGTCCGCGTCCGGGCTGCCGTCCGGCGCGTCGGCGTCGTTCTCGGCGAACCCGATCACCGCCGGCGGGTCCTCGACGCTGACAGTCGCCACCTCCTCCAGCACGCCGAGCGGCAGCTACCCGATCACGATCACCGGGGCCGGCGCCTCGGCCACCCACACGACCACGTTCACCCTGACGGTGAACGGGACCGGCGGGCCGACGCTGCAGAAGGTCTCCACCGACCCGTATACCGACACCGACGCGCAGCACGCGACCGAGGTCGAGCCGGACACCTTCGCCTACGGGAACACGGTCGTCGCGGCGTTCCAGGTCGGCCGGGTCTACGGCGGCGGGTCCTCGAACCTGGGCTGGGCCACCTCCACCGACGGCGGCACCACCTGGACCAACGGCTTCCTGCCCGGCATCACGGTGAACCAGGGCGGCAGCTACGCGCAGGTCTCCGACGCCTCGGTCGCCTATGACGTCAAGCACAACACCTGGATGGTCGCCGGCCTGCCGATCGACTCCTCCGGCAACGCCGCGGGCATCCTGGTGAACCGGTCCACCAACGGCGGCACCACCTGGACCAACCCGGTCAACGCGATCGGCTTCGACGGCCAGGGCTACGACAAGCAGTGGATCGTCTGCGACGACACGTCCACCAGCCCCTACTACGGGAACTGCTACATCGAGGCCGACAACACCTCGGCCGGCAACGCCGAACTCATGGCGACGTCCACCGACGGCGGCCAGACCTGGGGCGCCGCGAAGAACCCGTCCGGCAGCCCCGACGGGCTCGGCGGGCAGCCGGTGGTGCAGCCCAACGGCACCGTGATCGTGCCCTTCTCGACCAACGGGTCCGCGATCGAGGCCTTCACCTCGACCAATGGCGGTTCCAGTTGGGGCAGCGTCAACACGATCTCCAGCGTCCAGGTGCACACCGCCAACGGCAGTCTGCGTGACGGTTCCGGCCTGCCCTCCGCCGAGATCGACGCCTCCGGCAAGGTCTACGTGGCCTGGCAGGACTGCCGCTTCCGCTCCGGCTGCCCCGGCAACGACATCGTGATGTCGACCTCCACCAACGGCACCACCTGGTCGGCCGTCACCCGGATCCCGATCGACGCCACCACCTCCGGCACCGACCACTTCATCCCGGGCCTGGGCGTCGACCACGCCACCTCCGGAAGCACCGCGAAGCTCGGGCTGTACTACTACGCCTACTCCAACGCCAACTGCACCGTCTCCACCTGCCAGATGTCAGTGGGCTACATCTCCTCCGCGGACGGCGGCACCACGTGGAGCGCCGCGCAGACCGTGGCCGGCCCGATGACGATGGCGCAGATCGCCAGCACCAGCCAGGGCTACATGGTCGGCGACTACATCTCCTGCTCAGTCGTGAACGGCAAGGGTGTCGCGCTGCTCGCGGTCGGCAAGGCCCCCACCAACGGCCAGGCCTTCGACGAGGGCATGTGGACCGTCGGCGGCGGCCTCGCGATGCGCGGAGGCCCGATCCGGGCCACCACCGGACCGGTCTTCGCTGCGCCCCAGCATCCGAGGACGCCGGCGCTCAGGGCTCTGCACTAGAGCTCTGGTGAAGCCTGCTCACGCAGGCTGAAGGACGGTCGTGTCCACCGCTGACAGCGGTGGACACGACCGTCCGCCGTTGGCGTGAACCACCGGCAAATCCCCGGTCGCCTGCCGAGGCGGGCGTACGATTGCGGCCTGTCGCGGCACATACAACACCTAATCAGGACCCTACTTTACCAAATCTTGACCATCTCAGGTCTCTTCAAGGTGCCATTGCACATGGAACGCTGCGCAGGCACAACCTTCACCATTCCTCGAAAGGTTGGGACCCACGGCATGCGAACTGCCTCACGACTCGGCCTGCTCCCGATCGGAGCAGCCTGTGCGGCCTTAGCGCTGGCCCTCACCGGCCCGCAGGCGTCCGCCGCGAGCATCGGAGCCGCGCAGAACCATAACCGGCCGCACGCGATCAGCACCGCTCCTTCTACGGGACACATTCGTGCTTCGGCCATCGGCGGCCCTCCCGGCAGCGACGACGGCGGTGTCGACGACCCGAACCAGGCCGACAACGAGTACTTCGCCGCCCGCAGCGCGCCCGGCGTGGTGGCGCCCGGCGCGTACGGCGCGGCCTGGCAGCAGATGCAATCCATGTCCCACTACGGGCCGACGTGGAAGCCGGTCACCACGACGCCCTACAACTCGGACGACCCGCGCTACCGCGACTACGACTCGAACTCCTCCGGGGGCGCGGGCAACGTCACCGGCCGGATCACCGGTCTGGCGGCGGACAACTCCGGCCACGTCTACGCCGGCGCGGCGAACGGCGGCGTGTGGCGTTCGTCCACCGGCGGCGGCAACTGGACCCCGATCTCGAACGCGCTGCCGGCGGAGTCGACCGGGGACCTGGAGCTGGACGCGGCCGGGCGCCTCTGGTACGCCACCGGCGAGGCGAACACGGCTTCTGACACGTTCACCGGCTCCGGCGTGTACGTGCTCTCGCACCCCGCGAACGGCACGTTCTCCACGCGCGACCGGGTGGGCGGCTCGGAGCTGGAGTCGACCAGCATCCGCAAGATCCGCTTCATCGGCGACACGGTCTACGCGGCCACGACGCGCGGTCTTTACTCGCACTCGCTGAACGACCTGCGCGGGGCGTGGAAGCTGGAGTTCGCCCCGAACCCCAGCTACCTGCCCGGCCAGTCGCAGGCCACTGACCCGGCCGCGCCGTACAAGAACATCGTCAACGACATCACCGCCGACCCGAAGGACCCGACCAAGCTGATCGCGGCCATCGGGTGGCGCAGCGGTGACACCTACAACGGCTTCTACACCAAGTCCGGTGGCACCTGGACGCGGATCACCACTTCGCTCGGCGACCTGCCGACGACGCCGGCCAACGTCGGCGCGGTGACCTTCGCGCGGTCCGCGGACGGCTCGAAGTTCTACGCCATCAACCAGGACCCGACGAAGATCACCAGCGCGCAGTCCACGCTCGGTGGTGTCTACGTCTCCAACGGCACGCCGTTCGGGCCGTGGACCCTGCTGGCGGACTCGCCGAAGCTGGAGGCCGACGGCTCGGCCGAGACCGGCGCCACCTACAACCCCGGCGTGCAGGCATGGTACAACCAGTTCCTGCAGGTCGACCCCAACGACCCGAACCACGTCTACATGGGTCTGGAAGAGGTCTACGAGTCCCACGACGCCGGCGCCACGTGGAACACGGTCGGCCCGTACTGGAACTTCACCTACCCCTGCTGGTCGATCGACCCGACCAAGCAGACCGGTACGTGCAGCCCCACCACCCACTCCGACCAGCACGCCGTGGCGATCGGCAGCATGGGCGGCAAGAGCTACGTGGTCGTCGGCAACGACGGCGGCGCGTACAAGCGGCCGGTGAACGGCGTGCTGGATGCCGGTGGTCACGCCGCCGACTGGCAGTCGCTCAACGACGGCACCATCGACACGCTGCAGTACTACTCGGTGGGCGTCGGCGCCGACCCGTCCGGCAAGGGCGTCGCGGTCTCCGGCGGTCTGCAGGACAACGGCCAGTCGATCCTGCGCAACGGCGACTCGGTGATGGGCTCCAACTTCGGCGGCGACGGCGGCGACACCCTCGTCGACCCGAAGAACGGCTGCAACATCGCTGAGGAGTACACCAACGAGTCGATCTGGGTCACCAACGACTGCGGGCAGAACGTCTCCACCGACCCCTCGACCGCGACCGAGTACAACGTGCCGCCGAACGACGGTGTCAACGGCACCGCGCGCTTCACCGCGCCGTTCACCGCGGACACCAAGAACTCGAACACCTGGGTCGCCGGCGGCCAGCACATCGCCGTGCAGACCAAGGGTTACGCGATCCGCTCCACCTCGGACTGGACCGACGTCTACGACCTGGGCGCGGGCAACGACGCGTCCGCCGTTGCGGACTCCGGCGGCAAGATCTACGCGGCGTGGTGCGGCGGCGGCTGCAACAGCGTCGGCTTCAGCCGCGGCATCGCGGTCGGCAACGCCGACGGCACCGGCTGGCACCAGCTGAACCTGCCGGCCGACGGCAGCGTCCTGCCGAACCGCTACCTGTCCTCGATCGCCATCGACCCCAGCGACAGCAACCACGTGTACGTCGCGGTCAGCGGCTTCTCCCGGAAGTGGACCGAAGGCCCGGGCGCGGCCGTCGGCCACATCTTCGAGAGCCACGACGGCGGCACCACCTGGAAGGACATCTCGGCGAACCTGCCGGACGTCCCGGCCGACTCGATCCAGATCATGCCGCACGGCGGCATCGCGCTGGCCACCGACCTCGGCGTGTTCTACCAGGCCCCGCACTCCACCTGCTGGAGCGTCCTGGGCAACGGCCTGCCGACCAACGCCACGCTCCAGCTGGAGCTGGGCCCGGACGGGTACCTGTACGCGGCCACGCACGGACGCGGTATCTGGAAGATGCGGGTGTCGTAAGACTGAGGTCCCGTTTCTGCCGCTTATGAAATGAGGAGTGCGGTGTCCCCCGGCCTCGGGGGACACCGCACTCCTTTTAGGATGAGGGTAAAGCTCCCCGTCAGGGGACCCGTACCAGGAAACACACCGGTGAACGAAGACCCCATCTCACAGGCCGCGAAGGACCAACTGCTCGGGCGCAGCCGGGAGCGGGAAGAACTGGACCGCCTGCTGCGCGAGGTGCGGCAGGGACGCAGTCGGGTGCTGGTGCTCCGGGGCGAGGCGGGCATCGGCAAGTCGGCGCTGCTCGACTATCTGGCCGCGCAGGCTACGCAGGCCGGGCAAATGCAGGTCGTCCGGGCGGCAGGTGTCGAGGCTGAGTCCGATTTCGCTTACTCCGCCCTGCAAAGTCTTTGTGCCCCGCTGTTGTCGCACGTCGACCGGCTGCCGCCGGTGCAGCAGGAGGCGCTGCGCGTCGCGTTCGGCCTGAGTGCGGGCAATCCGCCGGAGATGCTGCTGGTCGGGCTGGCCGTGCTCGGCCTGTTCTCCGAGGCGGCGGCCGAGTCCCCTTTGCTCTGCCTGGTCGACGACGCCCAGTGGCTCGACCTGATGTCGCAACGGATTCTCACCTTCGTCGGGCGCCGGTTGGAGGCCGAATCGGTGGCGTTGGTCTTCGCCGAGCGGATCCTCGACGTCGACGACGGGACCGGGGTCACCGGACTGCCGGAGCTTCCGGTGCGGGGGCTGGCCGATGCCGAGGCTCGGGCCCTGCTCGACTCGGTGCTGTCCGCGCCGGTCGACGATCGGGTGCGGGACCGGATCATCGCCGAGACCGGCGGGAATCCGCTGGCCTTGCTGGAGCTGCCCCGCGGCCTGTCGTCGGCGGAGCTGGCGTTCGGGTTCGGCGGGCTGGGTGTGGCGTCGCTGTCCACCAGGGTCGAGGCCGGGTTCCGCCGTCGTATCGACGCGCTGGGCGCAGACACCCGCATGCTGCTACTGGCCGCCGCTGTGGAGCCGGTCGGCGACGGTCCGCTGTTGTGGCGGGCCGTCAAGCTGCTCGGCATCGAGCCGGACGCCGCCGCGCCGGCCGAGGCCGCCGGCCTGCTCAAAATGGGTGCGTCGGTGCGGTTCCGGCACCCGTTGGTGCGTTCGGCCGTGTGGCGCGACGCCGACGCCGGCACGCTGCGTGCGGTGCACAGCGCGCTCGCCGCGGCCACCGACGCCGAGCGCGACCCGGACCGGCGGGCCTGGCACCGGGCGCATGCCGCGATCGGACCCGACGAGGACGTCGCCGCCGCCCTGGAACGCACCGCCGACCGGGCGCTGGCGCGCGGCGGCCGCGCCGCGGCCGCCTCGTTCTTGGAACGGGCCGCCGCGCTCACCCCGGAAGCGAAGGACCGGTCCCGGCGCGCGCTGGCCGCCGCGTCGGCGCACCTCGCCGCCGGCGCCCCGGCCCGGGTGCCGGACCTGCTCGCGGCCGCCGAGCTGGGACCGGTGGACCGGTGGCAGCAGGCCGAGGCCGCGCGGCTGCGGGCCAAGGCGTCGTACATGATCAACCCCGGGCCCCGTGCGGTGCAGCCGCTGCTGGCCGCGACCGCCCAGCTCCGCGAGCTCGACCCGGCCGCCGCGCGCGAGACCTGCTTGTCGGCGATCGGCGCGGCCATGTGGGCCGGCCGGCTGGATCCGGACAGCATGCGGCAGACCGTCGAGGCCGCGCGTGAGCTGCCGTCCGGCGACGACATGGCCGGAAGCTTCCTGCGCGCGTTCGTCGTTTGGTACAGCGATGGTCCCCAGGCTGCGGCCCCGTTCCTGCGGCAGGTGCTGGACGCGTACGCCGCCGACACCAACGCCGACCCGGGGATGCTGTGGCTGGCGGTGGCCGCCGGTCTGGAGCTGGGCGACCTGCAGGCCTGTCTGAGCATCACCGAGCGCGCGGCCGACCTCGCCAGATCCACCGGCACACTGTCCTTGATCCCGACCGCGCTGACCTACCGGATCATCGCCCTGAACCACGCCGGGCGGTTCGCCGAGACCCGGGGCCTGATCCTTGAGGCGGCGGCCGCCGAGGAGGCCATGGGCCTGACCGGCTCCACGCTCGCCACGGCCATGCTCGGCGTGTACCGGGGCGGGGAGGAACAGGCGCTGGGCCGGGTCGAGGCGCTGGAACGCGCCGCGGTCCAACGCGGCACGGGACGCCTGCTCGCCCTGGCGGGTTTCGCACGTGCGGTGCTCCATAACAGCCTGGGGAACTACCCGCTCGCGTTGGAGGCGGCCCGCAAGGGCTTGGAGTATCGGGACTTCGCCCTGCACAACTGGGCGCGGACCGAACTCGTCGAGGCGGCGGTGCGGGTGGGCGACCGCGCGACGGCCGTCGAGGCGTGCGACGGGCTGGCGGAGTGGGCTCAGGCCGGGACGCCGTGGGCCCTCGGCGTCCACGCGCTCGCCCAGGCCCTCACCGGAGCGCCCGCGATCGCCGACGAGACGGACGGGGCCGACGGGGCCGACGGGGCCGACGCGGCTGACAACGCCGACGGGAGCGACGGAGCCGACGACGGTGACCAAGCCGGCGAGGCGGCAGAGACGGAACGCCACTACCGCGAAGCGATCGCCCACTTCGACCGCGGCGAACTCGGTGTCCTCCAGGCCCGGTCCCGGCTGCTGCTCGGCGAATGGCTGCGCCGCCGCAACCGGCGCGGCCAAGCCCGGACCGAGCTGAGGGCCGCGCACGAAGCGGCGACGACGATGGGCATGGACGTGTTCGCCGAGCGTGCCCGCCGGGAACTGCTCGCCACCGGCGAGACGGTCCGCAAGCGCAGCACGGTCGGCGCGCCGGTGCTCACCCCGCAGGAGACCCAGATCGCCCGGCTGGTCACCGCCGGACGTTCGAACGCTGAGATCGGTGCGCAGTTGTTCCTGAGCCCGCGCACCGTGGAGTGGCACCTCGGAAAGACGTTCGCCAAGCTGGGGATCTCCTCCCGGAGGGAGCTCGTCGGGGCGTTGCCCGGCGCCGACCGTTGAGATGGGACCGGGCAAAGCGGCACCCGCGAGTCAGGAGCCCGCGCCGCCGAGCATCAGTTCCGCGGCTCGTTCCGCGATCGCGTAGACCGTGGCGTTGGTGTTGTTCGACGGGATGGCGGGGATGACGGAGCCGTCGGCGACGCGGAGGCCGTCCAGTCCGTGGACCCGTAGTTCGGAGTCGACGACGGACATCGCGTCCTCACCGAGCATGCAGGTGCCGACGGGGTGGCAGTAGGAGCCGAAGGAGCTCCGGACGAATGCCCGCAGCGAGCGTTCGTCGACCACCAGCGGCCCGGGACTCGCCTCCTCGACGCCCCATGCGTCCAGCGCCGCCGAGTCGGCGATCTGCCGCGCCGCCGCGATGCCGGCCAGCACCACCTGGACGTCCGCCGGATCGGTGAAGTAGCCGGGGTCGAGCACCGGCGGCGCGTACGGGTCGGCGGAGGCGATGGACAGGGTGCCGCGACTGGCCGGACGCATCGGCGAGACGCCGATCGTGAAGCCGTTCTCCACGGCGGCGACCGGGTTGGGGACCGGGATGTCGATGAAGATGATCTGCAGGTCCGGCGCATCGCCGGCGGGCGTGCTGCGCAGCAGGCCGATGATCTCGCCGTGGTTGTTGTGCGCCGCGGGCACTGTGCGCATCGTGCGGTAGACGAGGTTCGCGCGCGGGTGATCGTGCAGGTTCTGCCCCACTCCGGGCAGGGCGTGGAAGACGTCCACCTGGGCCTGGCGCAGGACCTGTTCGGGCCCGATGCCGGACAACAGCAGCAACTGCGCGGATCCGATGGCCCCCGCGGCCAGCACCACTTCCCGGGCGGCCGCGGCGTAGCGACGGCTGCCCGCGTGGTCGTACTCCACGCCGGTGCAGCGGCGTCCTTCGAAGACCAGCCTGCGCGCCATCGCGTCGGTGACGACGTCCAGATTGGGGCGCGCGAGGATCGGCGCGAGGTAGGCGTCGGCGGCGCTCTGCCTGCGCCCGTCGACGATGTTGAGGTCCACCGGGGCGAAGCCTTCTTCCAGGCCTCCGCTGATGTCGCCGGCCCGGCGGTATCCGGTCTCGACCGCGCCGGCGAGGCAGGCGAGCAGGACGTCGTTGGGCTCGGCGGCGGGGCCGACGGTGAGCGGACCGTCGGCCCCGCGGCCCGGCGCGCCGGACGCCGCGGTCTCGCTGCGCTGGAAATACGGCAGCAGGTCGTCGAAGGTCCAGCCCTTGGCGCCGTGGTCACCCCAGCTGTCGTAGCTGGAGCGGTGCCCGCGGGCGAACACCATCGCGTTGATGGCCGAGGAACCACCGAGTCCCTTGCCGCGCGGAAGCGCTATCGGCGTGCCGGATGCCTGCTGGACGGTGGTCTTGTCGCCCCAGGCGGCTTCCGAGGCGACCAGCGACGGCCAGGCCGGCGGATTCCCGACCGCGGCCGGCAGGCTCGCGGAGCCGGCCTCCAGGAGCAGGACGCGGGTGTCAGGGTCTTGGGACAGGCGTGCCGCGAGCACGCAGCCGGCGGATCCGCCGCCGATGATGAGGTAGTCGTAGCCGGATATCCGCGAGAGGGGGCTGCTCATGCGTGGGTCACTGCTTTCGGTGGCGGTTCGAAGGGCTCTATCGAGCATCTCCGCACCGAACCCCTTGGCGGATCCGTCGTATGACGGTCACATTAGGGGCGCGCGCGTATTCAGTCATGTGACGGCCAGGGCGGCATTGGCGGGGCTTCAGCGGCCCGAGCCGGCGGCGGTGTGCGTCTGCTCGAGGTGCGCGACCAGGAGGTTGGGGTTGCTCTTGGTGAAGTAGCCCGCGCTGGCGACATAGACGGTGTCGCCCCGGACGGCGGCGGAGCTGGGGTTCGACAGATTGTCGGCCTTGGTGAGGACGGGGGTCGCGGTGCGGGTGGCCGGATCGAAGAGGTCGACCTGGCTCTGGGTGTTGAGGGCGACCAGGATGTCGGCGTCGGGGCGCGGGCTGGTGAAGGCGATGTCGTCGATGCCGGTCAGGCCGCTGCCGAGGGTTTCGATGCAGCCGTGCGAGCCGTCGGCGCGGATCGGGATGCGAAGGAGCGTGCCCCGGTCGGTGTTGGTGACGTAGAGCGCGCCGTCGTGGACCTTGATGCCGTTCACACCGAGTACGCCCGTCGAGGCCAGGCTCGAGTCGTCGGACCAGGTGCTGACGGCATGACTGCGCGGGTCGACCCGGGAAATGGTTCCGAGCAGCGAGTCGGTGACGTAGAGGTAGCGTTCTTGCTCGTCGAAGGCGATCCCGTTGGGGAAGCCGGTGGCCGGCAGCGCGGCGATCTGGGTCTGCACGCCCTGCGGCGTGATGCGCCAGACGCCCTGGCGGGAGTCGCCTGTGCACAGCAGGGCGTACAGGTCGCCCCGGTGGTCGCGGACCAGGCCCATGGCCAGGCTGGTGTGCTTGCCGAAGGCGCACCCGGTGTCGGGCGAGGACGGCAGCGGGATCGTCTGCTTCACGGAGCCGTCCAGGCCGACCCGCACGATCTGGTCCTTGTAGGACAGGCTGAGGTCGGCTGTGCCGTCCGGCTCGAGGGCGATGTTCTCGGGAGTCTGTTCGTCGGTGAACGAGAACTGTGTGATGACGTGGGGGTCGCTGACCGGCCACGTCGCGGCTCCCGCCGCGGTGACGGAGTCGAGGGTGAGGCACAGACCGCAGGCGGCGATGGCCGCGAGTCTTTGGAGCCGCTGACGAGTGGTGGTGAAGCTGCTCATTTTTGCTCTTTCTCAATACTCGAGTTTGCGGGGCGCTGCGCCCGCTGGCATCGCCATGCCTTGGCATGGCGATGCCAGCAGACGATCAGAACGCGGAGATCCCGTTGGGGGTGCCGATTCCGGTGGGTCCGTCGTAGCCGGTGACGGCGTTGCACTGGTAGTCGCCGCCGCAGTCCTGGAACGTGACGTTGTTGCCGCTGACCACGTCGTTCAGTCCGGCCTTGGCGCCGGGGGCGTAGAAGGCGGAGGCGTTGTTGTACTTGGCGGGGTTGCCGGCTAGGGCGATGACGCCGGCGATGAAGGGGGAGGAGGCGCTGGTGCCGCCGACGACGTTCCAGCCGGAGGGTAGGCCTTCCAGGTCGGGGGTGTCGGTGACGTAGATGGCGGGGCCGGTTTGCGGGTCGGCGTCGGCGGCGACGTCGGCGACCATGCGGCCGGGGCAGTTGGCGTCGGTCTGCCACGTGGGCTTGTCGACCCAGGCGGAGCAGCCGGAGCCGGCGCCTTGCCAGGCGGTCTCGGACCAGCCGCGGGTGTTGGTGGCTTTGGTCAGTGAGGTGCCGCCGACGGAGATCACCGAGGAGAACACGGCTGGTTCGGCCGGGATGCCGTAGCCGCTGTCGCCGGAGGAGGCGACGATGGCCACGCCGGGGTGGGTGTAGTAGGCGGTGTCGGCGGGGGTGACGCTGGATTCGGTGGCGCCGTAGCTGTTGGAGACTTCGGTGGCGCCGAGTTTGACGGCGGTGTCGACGGATTTGCCGAGGTCGTCGCCGGTTGCTTGGTCGGCTTCCACCAGCAGGATCTTGCATTGCGGGCAGGCGGCGGAGACCATGTCCAGGTCCAGGGCGATTTCCACGCCCCAGCCCTGGTCGGCCGGCACCGGGGTGGTGGTGCCTTGTTCGTTGACTTTGGTGAAGCAGCCGTTGGCGGTGGTGCAGGCCGACAGTCCGTAGGTGGAGCGGTAGACCGCGAGGTCTGCCTCGGCGGTGGGGTCATCGCCGGCGTCGACGATGGCCACGGTCTGGTTGGCGCCGCCGGTGGACGGCAGGTTGTAGGCCGAATGCAGGTCCGCGGGGCCGAAACCGGCCGGCAGGGTGGCGGCAGCCGCGTTCGCGGCGCCGACCCGGCCGATGTGTGCGGGCTCATGCACATCGGTGCGGGCTTGGGCGAAGCAGCGGTCGAAGCCGGGCTTGGCGGCGGCGCACACGTTCTTCACGTTGGCCGAGGTTTTGCTGTGGACGGCGGTGACGGTGGCGGTGGCGGTGCTGGCGTTGGCTGGCGTCACCGCGGCCGCGATCGTGCCGACGGCCAGCACAGTGGCCCCCAGCACCCCGTACAGCCGGTGGTTTCCTATTCGAGGCATGTTCCTGGTCCCCCTCAGCCGATGGTGTAGGCGTTGGCGATGGTCTGGCTGATCGAGCCGCCGAGCGTGTCGGTGGCGGTGACCTTCAGCCAGGGCGTGGCACCCTTCGCGCCGTTCTTCCACAGCACGGCGAAGTGGCCCTGACCGGCCGGAACCACCGAGGCCGCCGTCCAGGTCGCACCCTTGTCGTAGGACACCGACACCGTCGCGCCCGTGATCGCCGCCTGCGAACCGACGCCGCCGTACGACTGGTGGCCGACGTTCAGCAGCATCGCGGCCACCGGGCCGTGGGTGGTGTTCATGTCGTCACTGGCCAGTTGGTAGTTCAGGTTCAGCACCGGCAGCACCGAGCACGCCGTCGTGCTGCTGCTCTGCACGTAGCAGGTGTCGGCGGCGGGGAGGGCCCACTGCGCGTCCGCCGTCGGGTTGTAGGGCACGGTGACGTCGGTGTGCGTCGCCGTGGACTGGGTGAGCGGGGACCCGGAGAGGTCCTCGTCGTACACCATGCGGTAGGTGCCGGGCTGCTGCGACTGGCCGGTGAGGGTGGTGCCGCCGTAGCCGACGCCCGAGAAGACCTGGGTGCCGTCGCGGTAAACGGTCACGTTGCTGACGTTCTGGTACGAGAAGCCGCCGAAGCTGTCCGGCGAGCTGTCCTGGACTTCGTTCAGCCCGAGCGCCACCGTGTCGCCGTCGGCGCAGGACCGACACCAGGTGGGGGCCTGGTACTGGCCGACCTGCGGGGCCAGCGGGCCGTGACCCCAGGTCCGCGATATCACGGTCGGACCGGCGTAGGCCGGCGCGTCGGTGCCGAAGGCCGTGTACTGGGAGTAGCGGGACGGCGGTTCGTTCGCGGCGGACTGCGAGATGCCCACGCCGTCGAGCGGTGCGTTGTAGTACGTGGTCAGGCGCTCCGGGACCGGGATGACGTAGCCGATGCCGAAGCCGCCGAGCTGCGGTCCGGACATCGCGTTCATGTACAGGCCCTGGTGGCTGGTGTTGCCGGGGTCGGTGTCGATGGTGTTGTGGATCGTGGTCAACTTCGAGGCGTCGACCGGGTAGCTCTGGTTCGCGTCGATGTGGTCGGCGGCCGGGTACATCAGGTCGTAGCGGTAGTGGTCCGCGCTGCCGGCCGGGTTCGAACCGCCCCAGCTGATCAGCTGGAACGCGAATCCGCCGACCTGCGCCGGGGCGGTGGGGGTGACGTAGGTCGGTCCGGCGGAGCCCGCCAACAGGGTGCTGGGCTGTCCTGTGAGGTCGGTGCGGGTGAACAGGATGAGGTCGTTGTCGTTGACCGTGGGCCGGGGCGTCTTCGCCGTCAGCGGCACGGTCGCCAGGCGTTCGTCGGCGGTCACGGTGCTCACGCCGGTGTCGGCGACGGTGATATCAGTGTTCGTCACGATGTGCGCCGACGTGTTGTTCCCCGCCGCGTCGAAGGTTGCGTAGATGGTGGTGGCCGAGTAGTGGCCGGCCGGCACCGCGAGCCGCGCCACGCCGTTGGTCAGCGGGATCGGGGGCAGGGAGACCCGGTGGGCGTCGTCCACGTCGGTCAGGAAGGTCAGACCGCTGGCACCGGCTCCGTCCGAGTCCACGCCGTTGATCTGCAGGATGTGCAGCGGGTAGTACGGAACCGCCGCGGGGGCGCTCGCCACCTCCAGCGCCGGAATCTCGTATTGCGATGCCACGAACTGTGCCGGCGCGGTCGTCACCGAGTCGGGGATGACATAGGCGTGCTGCGCGTCCGGTGCGTAGCGCACGGCCGGAGCGGTCTTGCCGCTCGGATCCAGCACCGTGACGGTCGCGGTGGGGCCGGAGCCGCTGACCATCACGCGGTCGCCGTTCGGCAAGGTGGTGGTCTGTGGCGCTGTGGCCGGGTGAGCAGGGAAGATCCCCGGCCTGGAAACGGGAGGCGGCGCGGTCGCCGCGGCGCTGCCGGCGGCGGTGGCCAGGCCCAGAGCCATGGCCGCCGCCAGGGTCGGGACGCGGCGGATGCGTGCTAGCACAAGTGGTTCCTCCAGATCGTCGGATCGGCTCCGGCGTGTGGATGTGCCCACACGCGGAGCCTTGTGCCTCTTGAGTACCGACGCCCTGGAGGGGGCAAAAAGTTATGCGTGTTCTTATATTCGTACTCTCATGTTTCACGAAGCGAGACGCGACCGCCGCGGCTTCGCTAGACGAAGAGCACCGAACGCAGCTTCAAGCGCTCACTGCCGTGGCCGGTGAACGGCTGGAGGCGGAAGGAGTCGCCCCGGCAGCCGGGGCCGGTGAAGACGATGGCCGCCGCGTCCGTGAAGTTGAGCGGCGAGTCCGCGGGGGCCGAAGTGTCGGGATCCGCGACCTGCGGCAGCGTGACGCACTCCTGGCTGGGCGGGTCCATCAGGAGGCCCTGTTGGGCCGAACCGGCGGCGTCGATGTACCGGTAGCTGAACCCGCCGGTCGCGGTGCCCGCGGCGTTCGCGGCGTTCGCGGCGACGGGGGTCGCCGCGATGAGCATCCCGGCGCCGAACACGGCGGCGACGATCTTGCCAACTCGCATGGTCGTACCTCTTCCCTGGTTCCAGATCAAGATCCACTTGAGTCTGTACCGCGGCTTCCGGCCGCCCGGGCAGCGACACGCCGGGTCACCCGAAAGTGGCGGGCCGGACAGGGTCCGGCGAAGGGGCGGATCGCGCCGGTGGACCAAGCAACGTGAGAATTCTTCAGCTCACCTCTTCCTACTGGCGGGTAGCTGGGATTACCCTTCCGGACACGGCTCGCTGTGACGACGGTCACAGAAGCCGGTTCCGTGCGCTTCTTCCCTGTCCCCGGGCTCGTCAGGAATCGATAAACATGCGTAGATCAGTTCTCGCGTTCGTCGCTGGTGCCGTGGTGTGTGGTGCCGTCGCCGGGGTGATCCGGTTCAAGCTCGTGCCGGATGCCGAGCGCGTTCAGAGCGACCAGAACACCGTCACCCGGTATGCCGGGACGGCGTCCTATCTCGATCAGCAGGCTGTGGCCGGCGGGGATCTGGCGCACGCGTTCGTCAAGGGTGCGCCGTTCACGGCGGTGGAGACCGTCAAGGCGATCGGTATGCACGGCGATGTCGCGGTCCTGTCGGATGTGACCGCGATCAGCGGTGCCGGCGGGGTGCTCGGCAACCCGAGTTCGACGTGGGCGGTCGATCGCAAGACTCTGATGCCGGCCACCGCGCCGGCCGGGGTCGACGCCGACGCGCACCAGGGACTGGCTGTGGGCTTCGCCTTCTCTCCGGGCAAGCACGACTATCCGTGGTGGGACGGGGCGACCGCCACGCAGGCCACCGCCAAGTACGTGCGCAGCGAGAGCCACGTGGGCCGGTCCACCTACGTGTACACCGTGGACGTCTCCGGCGCCCTGAAGGACCCGGGGACGCTGAAGCAGCTGCCGCCGGCGGTCCCGGTCTCCGTGCTCAAGGGACTGGCCGCGACGATGGCTCCGGACATGCAGAGTGCCCTGGCGGCGCTGCTGCCGCCGGGCGGCGACAGCGTACTGGTGCCGCTGACGTACACGTCGACGACGAAGACCACGATGTACGTGGACCAGCTGACCGGCACCACCGTCGACGCCGACGCGCACCAGACGGTGACCGCGCAGATGAAGTCGAAGCTGGGGACGGTGCCGCTCACAGCGGTCCTGGACGTCGACACCAAGATGTCGCCGGCCGGGATCGCGGACGCGGTCAAGCAGTCGAAGGACGACCAGTCGCAGCTGCTGTGGGAGGGCACTGTGGCCCCGCTGGCCCTGACGATCCTCGCCCTGGCGTTCATCGTCGGCGCGGTGATGGTGGGCCGTCGCGGGCGGGTCGCGGCTGTGGATGGTGGAGCCGAAGGGCCAGCGCCGTTGGAAACGAGCGCTAAGGAAGAGTGAACCGGCATCTGGCTGGTCTTGTGGCGGCGACTGCGGGCGACTGTGTTCGTCCGAGTCGCCGCCACGAAGATGTTCAGCGTCGGCGTACGGTGACCGTGATGGAGCCTCCGTGCGTCGCGCCGGTGGCGAAGACCAGCACTCTTCCCGCCGTGTTCGACCCGGTCGGCGGAATCGTCACGGCCACTGCCCGGCCGGACACCGAGACGGTGGCGTTGTCCGGATAGACGGTGCCGGGCAGCACGATTTCGGTGACTGGCAAGGCTTTCCGGCTCGGTGTGTAGCTCAGGGTGTAGGTGCCGGACGTGGAGTCGAAAGCCGAATCAGTGGGAGTGCCGGCCACCGCCGATGCGAAGGGCACGAACATGGGAGCCTCGCCCGGAAGCGGGTTCCCGGCCTTGTCCAGCGGCGCGTACCCGCCGGTCCCCAAACCCCAGTACCAGCGGGTCCACCCGGTCGCGAACGACGGCATCGCCTTCATCTGGGCCACGATCAGGGCCGCGTTCCCCGGCGTGCTGGTGTTCTCGCCCCACTCGCCCACGATCACCGGCATCCCGTGCGCCTTCGGGTAGGCGGTGATGGCGGCCACGTAGTTGTCGACGAAGCCGTCCGTCGGGTTCCAGTCCTGCCCGTCTTCGACGGCCGTGTCATAGAAGTGCGGCGCGTACCCGATCCGGGACACCCCGGCACGCGGGTCGGTGAAGCCCGGCAGCGCGGTCGGCACGCCTTCCCCGACCAACACCGTCGGTTCCACGAACAGCCAGGACTGCTGATCCGCCTTCCGGATGGCGGAGATCAGCCGCTTGTACATCTCCTGCAGCCGGCCCTGCTCCAGCGCTCGCGAGGAGGCGATCAGCACCGCGGGATCGGACGGGTCGCCGAGCGCGGGGCCGCTCGGCTCGTTGAAGAGGTCATAGCCCAGAAGGCTCGGATGCGACCGCAGCGCCGTGGCGACGTGCTGGTAGAACGCCGTCTGGGCGGCCCGCAGATCCGCGTCGTCGTAGAGGTGCCGGAACGCCGCCTGTACCGAGGGCTCGAAGTACTCGCTGAACCAGTCGTCGGGGATCGGGGTGAACGGCAGTCCGTCGTCCCGGGTCGCCCACGCCGGGATGCCGTCCTGGCCGCCGCCGAAGTAGGGCCCGTAAACGTCCTGGTGGAAATCGACCAGGACGCGCAAGCCGTACCGGTCTGCTGCCGACATCAGTTGCTGGATGCGCCCCATCGCGGCGTCGTCGTACACGCCCGGAGCCGGCTCCAGCCGGGCCCAGGTGATGTCCAGCCGGATCAGGTTGAATCCGCGTTCCGCGATGGCCCGGATGTCATCCGGCGTGGACTCGTCGTACTTGTCGAGGTTGAAGCCGCGCAGGTCCAGGGCCCGGCCGGAGGAGTCGGCCAGCCGGGTGACACCGTCCGGCGTGACCACGGTCCCGGGCACGGACAACGCGGACAGCGGAGCCGGTGCGGGCGGAGCGGCGCGCGCCGCGCCGGGAAGAGCGACGACGGCCGCGACTGTCGCCGCGAGGGCCGTGGCGGCGAGACGGAAACGCAGACGTGCGGGTGTTCGCATGTGACCTCCCACGAAAGGATCGGTGGGGGGCACGGTACTGAGGATCATTCATGTTTTGAAGGGGCCGGCGGTTCCTTGCCGCGCAGCGTGAGCGTCGTTAACTTCCAGTGAGTAAGGCTACTGATTCACAGGACGAGCCCTAGGGAGACCGCCGTGGAACTGCCCGCCGTCGTGTCGCAGGAGGAATGGCGCGAAGCCCGGACCGCACTGCTCAAGGAGGAGAAGGCGGCCACCGCCGCGCTGGACCGGATCGCCGAGCGCCGCCGCGCCCTGCCGATGGTCGAGGTGGTCAAGCCGTACACCTTCAAGGATCGCGACGGAGAGTCATCCTTGGCCGACCTGTTCGACGGCCGGCGTCAGCTGATCGTCTACCACTTCATGTGGATGGGCGACGCCGGCTGCTCGAGCTGCTCGATGGTCGCCGACAACATGGGCCACCCGGCCCACCTGGGAGCCGCCGACACGAACCTGGTCATGGTGACGCGCGCGCCGTGGCCGGACATCGACCGGTTCCAGCGGCGCATGGGATGGAGCACGCCTTGGTACTCCTCCTGCGACTCCGACTTCAACTACGACTTCCACGTGACCAGCGACCCGGAGGTCGCCCCGGTCGAGTACAACTACATGAACCAGGCCGAGCTGGAGGCGAAGGGGATGGACTACGCCCTCAGCGGCGACAACCCCGGCCTCAGTGTCTTCCTCCGGGACGGCGACCGGATCTTCCACACCTACTCCGCCTACGCCCGGGGCTGCGAGGCGCTGGTCGGCACCTACACCTACCTCGACCTGACACCGCTGGGACGCCAGCTGCACATCACTGAGTTCCCCCACCACGATACGTACGACGGCGCCGCACACCACTGCCACTGAGCAAGCAGGGTTCGGTTCGGTTCGGCTCGGCTCGTCGAAGGCCGCCGCCGCGACCATCGCTGTCGCGGCGGCGGCCCGCTTTGGTCAGGAGGCGACAAAGGCTGCGACAGCCTCCGCGAACGCCTCCGGCTCCTCCAAGTGGCCGAGGTGTCCGCTGTTCTCCAGGATGAGCAGCCGCGAGTCCGGGATCAGGCTATTGAGTTCCTCGCCCCATCGGACGCCGCAGATCACGTCGAAGCGGCCCGCCACCACCAGTGCCGGCACGCGCAGCGTCGGCAGGGCGGCTCGGTCGTCGACGGGGTCTGGGGCGCCGTGCTCGTCCAGGCCGGAGATGTAGGTAGCGCGGATCTTGTTCTGGAGCTCGCTCCAGCGTTCCGGGTCGGCCCAGTACGAGGCGACGTAGGCCGGGATGATCCCGCGGGCCACGCGCGTCGTCGACTCGTCGTCGGAGATGGTCGGGATCTCCGCGAATGCCTGCAACGCGGCCGGCAGATGCGGGTCGTCGGCGTGCCGTTCCGCGAGTTCGGAGACCATGCGCGCGGCTTCGGCGCCGAATTCGGGGCCGGTGGCCGGTGCGCTCTCGTAGAGCACCACGCCGGCGAGCTGGTCCGGGCGCAGGATCGCGTGGTGCTGCGCCACGAATCCGCCGTGGGAGTGGCCCAGCAGGTGTACGCGCGGGACCGGGAGGCGGTCGATCAGTTCGGCCAGGTGCCGGCTGTACAGGTCACGGGTGTAGCCGTGCGGGTGAGTGGCGAGGCGGCCGGAGTCGCCGGTGCCGGCCGGCTCCAGGTAGACCATCGTCAGGCGCTGCTCCAGCGCTTCGGAACGCAGGTACTCCCAGGCGATGCCGGGTCCGCCGGGGACGGCCACGCACACCGGTCCGGTGCCGTGGACGTGATAGCGCAACGCGAGGCCGTCGACGTCGAAGGCGTGCGGACCTTCGGTCAGCGGGGCGGCGGAGGGGGTGGCCATGAGCGAACTCCAGATCTTGTCGGTGAGTGGTTCACCGGCAAGATGCGGAAGGCGGGCCCGAGTTCGATCCCGGAGAAGTGATCCGGCTCACACGGCTTCGGCCGGAGCCGCGAGCCGTTGCTCCACTACCGATTCCGCCATCGGGCGCGGGTGGAAAAGCCGCAGCCGGGCGACCTTGCCGCCGTCCAGATCCATCACCCACGCCGCGGACGGCGGGCAGTGCCCGGGGTCCTCGGGCGGGCTGGTGACGTCCATCTCCCACACCGCCAGCGACCGGCCGGCGGTCACGTTCACCGGCCGCTGGCGCACTCCGGCGGCGAGGTCGCAGTTCATGGCGCGGGTGATCAGGGCCCTGCCACCAAGGCGTGCCGCGCCGTACATCAACGCCACCTCGGGCGATCAGCGCTGCGCCACCACCGCCTCGAAGGCGCCGGCCTCGGCGGTGGCGAGGGTGTCGCGGGCGTCGTCCCAGCTCGCCGCGGTGCGCGTGCGGGCGTCGCTGTGGGCGGCTTCCGCGGTCGCGGCCAATGCGGCGGCGAGTTTGGCACGGGCCTGATTCAGCCTGCTGCGAACTGTGCCGACCGGGACTCCGCAGACCCGCGCGATCTGGTCGTACGCCGTGACCTGCGAGCTGAAGTGGCGCAGCACGAGCGGCAGCTGCAAGGTCGGGGACAGCTGCTCGATCGCTTCCCATACCCAGTCCTGCATCGCGTGCTGGTCGAGCAGTTCCTCCGGGCCGGCGGCCGGATCCCGCGGCGGAGCCGATTCCTCAACCGGCACAAGGCGTCGCGCCTCGCGCAGCCGACCGCGACACTGGTTGCGGACGATCATCCGCAGCCAGGCCCCGACAGCATCCGGGTCCCGCACGTCACCGATGCGCCGCAGCGCCACCAGAACCGCGTCCTGCACCGCGTCGTCCGCGTCCGGTCCCGGACCCAGGATGCTCAACGCGACGGCGCGCATCCCGGCCCGGTGGTGCTCCAGCAGCAGGGCCAGCGCGGTGACGTCCCCGGCCTGCGCCGCCCGGACAAGCTCCGCGTCGGTGTCAGGCAGCGAGCTCATAGTCCACGTTCTCATCGGTTGTCGCGGGCTTCGGCGCGGGCTTGAGGAACAGGGCGAGTCCGATCCCGACGGCCAGCGCGGGCGCGATCCACAGATACCCGGTGGCCGTCGCATGCGCGAAGGCGTCCAATGCGCTCTGCCGCAGACCGGCGGGCAGGTGGCTGACTGAATCGGGCCGTGCCGCGTCGAAGCCGCCGACGGTTGGCAGACTGCGGGTGCGGTGGGCGAAGCCGGTGTCGAGCAGTGTGCCGAAGACGGCGACCCCGAACGCCGCGCCGATGGAGCGCGCGAAGGTCACCACGGCGCTGGCCGCACCGAGGTCGGAGGCCGGGACGCTGTTCTGGACGGTCGTCAGCACCACCATCGGCACCATGCCGATGCCGATGCCGGTGATCAGGAAGTAGACACTCAGCACCGCGGTGCCGGTGCCGCCGCCGATGGTGCCCAGCAGGAGCAGTCCGGCCAGGTTCGCTCCCAGGCCCCCGAGCAGGATCAGGCGCAGCCGCTCGACGTGCGCGGCCCAGCGCCCGGCCAGGGACTGGCTCACCACCAGGCCGGCGACCAGCGGCAGCATCGAGATCCCGGACAGTGTCGCCGAGACGCCGTGCACGATCTGCAGGTACGTCGGCAGGTAGACCAGCACCGAGAACATCGCGGCGTTGGCGAAGAAGGCGATGAGCGAGGAGAAGACGACGGTCCGGGACCGGAGCATGGCCGGCGGCAGGACCGGGGCGGCGGCGCGGCGCTCGACCGGGAGCAGCACCGCGGCCAGGGCGACGGTGGCCAGGATCAGCCCGGCGATGGCCGGCGAGCCCCAGCCCCAGCGCTGGCCGAAGGACGTGACCAGGACCAGGCCGGTGGCCATCGCGGCGAGGAGGAACGAGCCCGGGTAGTCGATGCGGGCCTTGGCGCCGCGGGTGGCCCTGGGGAGCGCCCGTGCCGCGATGGCCAGGGCGACCAGGCCGACGGGCAGGTTGATCAGGAACGCCCAGCGCCACGAGAGGTGGTCGGTGAAGACGCCGCCGAGCAGCGGGCCGACGATGCTGGCGACGCCGTAGACGGACCCGAACATGCCCTGGTAGCGGCCGCGTTCGGTCGGCGCGACGATGTCGCCGACCAGCGCGAAGGTCAGCACGATCATGCCGCCGCCGCCCACGCCCTGCAGGACCCGGGCGCCGATGAGCTCGGCCAGGTTCTGGGCCAGGCCGCAGAACACCGAGGCTGTGAGGAAGGTCGACGTCGCCGCCAGGTAGAGGCGCTTGCGGCCGAACATGTCGCCGAGCTTGCCCCACAGCGGGGTGACGGCGGTCGAGGCGAGCAGGTAGGCGGCGCTGACCCAGGCGATGTCGGCGAAGCCGTCGAGGTCCTCGGCGATGCGCGGCAGGGCGGTCGAGACGATGGTCTGGTCCAGGGACGCGAGCAGGACCGCGAGGACCAGCGCGGTCATCGCGGCGGCGACGCCTGTCGGCCGGGTCTGCGTTGGACGGGGTGATGATTCGGGGAACTGCCATGACGTCGGCATGTGCAAGCCTCCTAGCTGGTTTATGTCACAGGACTGTAGCACTTAAGAAGGCAGTGTTCATTCTCATGTGGCTATAGCCGTCGCATGCTGCACAGCGAGGCGCTAGACTCGGGCACCGTGAGAGCCGACGCAGCACGCAATCTGGAAGCCGTCCTGACCACCGGGGCCCGCATGCTCGCCGCCGATCCGGGGGCGAGCATCGCGGCCATCGCGGCGGAGGCTGGAGTGGACCGCCGGACCGTCTACCGGCGTTTCGACTCCCGGGAGCAGCTGCTCGAAGCGATCTACGAGGCGCGCTTGGAGGCGATCGGGCGCGCCATCGAGGGCGCGCGGCTGCGCGAGGCGCCGGTGCCCGTGGCCCTGCACCGCTACGTCGAGAACATCATCGTGGTGAACCGGAAGTGGCCGGTCGACCTGTCCCGCATGCTCGGCGACGACGCCGTCCGCCGGCGCCGCGACGCCTATGTCGACGAGGTCGACGCGTTCCTGGAGCGGGCCACGGAGGAGGGCCTGCTGCGCCCCGGGCTTCCCGGCAGATGGGCCGGGGCGCTGCTGCCCGAACTGGTGAACCTGGTGAACCGCGAGCAGCCGGGGCTCAGCCCCGGCCAGGCGGCCGACGTCGTGGTGGAGACCCTGCTGCACGGCATCGGCGGCGCGTCCCGCTGATCGGCCGGCTCAGGCGGGTCTCAGGCGCGGCTCAGGCGGGGTTCAGGCGCGGGTCAGCTGGTTGCGCGTCTCGATCTCCTTGATCGTGTTCTTCAGCGCCTTGCCCAGCACGCCCTTGCCGACGCTGCCCAGCAGCACGCCGGTGACGCGGCCCTTGAGGTTCTTGCCCTCGCGCACGACCACGACGTCCAGCTGCGTGGACCCGTCGGGCAGCGGGGTGAAGGTGTAGGTGTGGCCCGAGGCGCCGCCCCAGATGTTGGAGTCGGTCGTGGTCATCACGACGCGGCGCGGGTCGGACCAGTCGTAGCTCAGACGCTCCCACACCCCGCCGGAGCCCTCGGTGACGTCGGCGTGGTCCACGCCGGAGGAATGGACTTCCAAGTACTCGTCGGCGCTGTTCGGGAACAGCTCCTTGCGGCCCGGCCCGAAGTCCGTGAGGCACGCCACGAACTGCTCGGGGGTCGCGAGGGTCTTCTCGGTGAAGTGGATGGTCGCCATGGCCGCTCTCCTGGGGTTTCGAAATGGGTTCCGAAATGGGTTCCGTAATCGATCTCGTCCGTCTGGCCCCAGGTTCCCGCCGGCGCGGGCTCCGTCGAGCCAGTACCGGACCCTGGTCGCGCGGGCCCGGGGCCCGGCCAGGGTCCGTCACGGGCGCGGGCCCGGGCCGCCGGAGCGGATCTTGGAGGGGTGACGAGTGATCCTTCAGCCGCACCGCTGTACGGCCGCATCCGGGAGCAGGAGATCCTGGACCGGCTGCTCCACGACCTGCACGCCGGCCGGAGCCAGGCGCTGGTGCTGCGCGGCTACACCGGCGTCGGGAAGAGCGCCTTGCTCGCCTATCTGACCGGTCACCCCCTGGCCCGCCAGGTAGTCCACACCGGGGGCGTGGAGACCGAACCGGAGGTCGCCTTCTCGGCCCTGCACGAGCTGTGCGCACCGCTGCTGGACCGTCTCGACCGGCTGCCGGCCGCTCAGCGGGCCGCGCTGTCCACCGCGCTGGGGATGGAAGCGGGCGCCTCGCCGAACCCGCTGCTGATCGGGCTGGCGGTGCTGGGCCTGTTCGCCGAGGCCGCGGACGGCGAGCCGCTCGTCTGCGTCGTGGACGACACCCAGTGGGTCGACGGGATGTCCGCGGCGGTCCTGGCCTTCGTGGCCCGCCGGCTGGACGCCGAGGCGGTCGCCGTGGTCTTCGCGATGACCACCACGGCGGCGGACGACCTGGCCGCCACCGACAGCCGGCTGCTGGCCGGGCTGCCCGAACTGCGGGTGGAGCGCCTCGGCGAGGACGACGCCCGGACGATGCTGGACGCGCTGCTGCCCGCGACGGTGGATCCCGGGCTGCGGGACCGCATCGTCGCCGAATCGCACGGCAATCCTTTGGCGCTGGTCGTTCTGTCGAGAGGTGCGGCATGCCAGTGAGCATCGTGGGGCGCGGCGACGAACTGGCCCGCCTGGAGGAGCAGGAGGAGATCGACTACCGGCGGCTGTTCGAGGTCGACTTCTTCGGCGGCCGTGCTGTGAAGTCGCGGGGCCGCCGAACTCCGGCGGCCCCGGAATCTACGTCACATTACGGAAGCAGCCTGACGAGCACTCCTCGTAGCGTCCATCGCACCCGCCCCATCGATCAAGCGAGGAAGCTCATGAGTGCAGATGTCTCCCGTCGTCGAGTATTGGTCTCCGGAGCAGCGTTGGCAGGGTCGGCGGCGTTGATCGCCGGCGCGGAGGGTACGGCCGCCGCGGCCGGCGCTCCCGGTGACGCGCAGCCGCAGGCGAAGCCCACGATCGTGCTGGTGCACGGCGGCTACGCCGACTCGTCCTGCTGGAACGCCACCATCGCCGAGTTGCAGCACCAGGGCTACATCACGATCTGCGGATCGAACCCGCTGCGCGGCATCCCGACCGACGCCCCGTACATCGCCAGCCTGCTGGACTCCATCAGCGGGCCGGTCGTGCTGGTCGCGCACTCGATGGGCGGCACGGTCATCACGAACGCCGCCGCCGGCAAGGACAATGTCAAGGCCCTGGTGTACATCTCGGCGTTCGTGCCCGACGTCGGCGAGACGCAGGGCGACCTCATCAACAAGTTCCCCGGCAGCGAGGTCCTGCCGGTCAGCGTGCCGGTGCCGTATACGAAGGCCGACGGTACGACCGGGACCGACCTGTACCTGTCCAAGGACGGCCAGGCGGCCTTCGCCGCGGACATCCCCACCTCGACCTTCCGCGTCCTGCAGGCCACGCAGCGGCCGTTCGACGCCGAGTCGTTCGTCTTCCCGACCACGGCCGCGGCCTGGAAGACGATCCCGGTGTGGGGACTGGTCGCGGGCCGGGACAAGGCGATCCCGCCGGCGTGCGAGCGCTGGATGTACACCCGCGCGAACGCGCGCAAGATCGTCGAGGTGCCGACCTCGTCGCACGTCGCGATGATCAGCCACCCGAAGGCCGTCGCCGATCTCATCGCGGACGCCGCGGAGGCGGTCGCCTGACGTTCGGGACGTCGGCCTGGCAGGGCCGGCCGTCCTCGGCGTACGGTCGGGCGTGAGCGAAGACCGAGAAGAGCGACCGGCGACGACGTTCGCCGCGGAGCTGCTCCGCTTGCGGCGGAGAGCGCGGATGACCCTGGAAGGTCTGGCGGAGGGCTCGGGCGTCAGCGCGCGGGCCATCGGCGGACTGGAACGCGGCCACAGCCTCGGGCCGCAGCGGCGGACGGTGATCGCCCTGGCCGACGGGCTCGGCTTGGGCGAGGCGGAGCGGAGCGTCCTGGAGCAGCTGGCGGAGGCCGGGCGTCCGCGCCCGGTGACCGCGCCGGTCGGCTGGTGCGTGCCGCCGAGGCCGGTCCCGGACTTCGCCGGCCGTGAGGCGGAACTGGCCGGGCTCGCCGAGTTCGCGTCCGGATCGCCGGCCGGATCCGGAGCCGCGGCCTCGGTCGTGGTGTTGTCGGGGCCCGGCGGAGTCGGGAAGACCACGCTCGCGGTGGAGGCCGGTCGCCGGTTGGCGGACGCGCGCGGCGTGGCCCTGTACTACGTGGATCTGCGGGGCATGGACGCCGAGCCGCTGTCTGTCACCGCCGCGCTGTTCCGCTTGCTGAAGGCGCTCGGGGTGGGGAACCGCGACGTGCCAGATGACGTGGACGGCCGCTCCGGGCAGTTCCGTGCGTTGCTGGAGGAACGGCCTGCCGTCGTGGTCCTGGACAACGCCCGCGACGAGGAGCACGTCCGGCCGCTCCTGCCGGGCGCGGGCCCGGCCTTGGCGCTGGTGACGAGTCGCAGGCTGTTGACCGGGCTGGAGGGCGTCGCGCGGCTGCCCGTTCCGGTTCTGGACGGCCCGGCGGCCTTCGGGCTGCTGAGCTCGATCATCGGCGGCGCGGACGGTCCGCGCGGCGAGGGGCTGGCGGATCTGGCGGCGTTGTGCGGCGGGCTGCCGTTGGCGCTGCGCATCATCGGCAACCGGATGGCCACCCGGCCGGGCTGGACCGCGCGGCAGCTGGCCGATCGGCTGGCCGATTCCGGGCGGCGGCTGGAGCGCATCCAGGCCGGCGACCAGCAGATCACGGCGGCGTTCGGCATGTCCTACGACCAGCTGAGCCCGCAGGCCCGGCGACTGTGCCGCCGCCTGGCGCTGATCCCCGGGCCGGACTTCAGCGCCGCGCTGGCGTCGGTGCTGATCGGGGATTCGCTGCCGGACACCGAGGATCTGCTCGACGAGTTGCACGAACTGGGCCTGCTGACCCAGAACGACGGTCCGCGCTACGCCTTCCACGACCTGATCCGCCTGTTCGCCGGGAACCGGCTGGCGGCGGAGGAGGAGCCCGCGGAACTGGCGGCGGTCAGCAGGGCGATGACCGAATGGCTGCTCGCGGAGACCGTGACGGCCGGCCGCTGGTTCGAGCCCGAACACGGTGCGGCACCTGAGGACCGACAACACCCGGTGGATCTGTCGACGGCTCAAGCCGCTGCCGCCTGGTTGCAGGCCGAGGGCGACAACTGGTTCGGCGCCGTGCGCATCGCCGCGGAACAGGGGTGGGACCGCCAGGTCGTGGACACGGCCGAGGCTCTGCACTGGTTCTCGGACCACTGGCACCTGTGGGAGCACTGGCACGAGCTGTTCAGCCTGGCCGTGGCCGCCGCCGAGCGTCTCGGGAACACCGTGGAGCAGGCCACACAGCTGAACTACCTGTCGTGGGCGCAAGTGGTCCGCGGCGACCACCAGCTGTCGGCGCAGACCGCGCTGCGTGCCGCCCGCATCGCCGAGCAGGCCGGGGACCTCAGGCAGCAGGCCTGGGGGTACCAGTACGCCGCCAACGCGCTGACCCGGCCCGATTCCGCGACGGCGCTGTCCTACGGCCAGCAGGCGGAGAAACTGTTCATCGAGGCCGGGGACTACGAAGGGCTCGCCGAAGCCCTGAAGATCTCAGCCGTCAACCTGATCCGGCTGCGCCGGCCGCGCGAAGCCGTCGAGCAGATCCTCCAGGTGATGGAGATGTACCGGATCCCGCAGACGTCGGCGGCGCGCCAGCTGATCGCCGACTTCTCGCTGATCACCGGCGGCCTGTACCTCGCCTGGGCCTACGAGGCGATCGACGAGGAGGGCCTGGCCGAGGCGTCCTACCGGCAGGCGCTGACCGTCGCGGACCGCGTGGAGCTGCCGTTCCAGCGCGGCGACCTGGAGGTCCACTACGCCAGGCTGCTGAACCGGACCGGCCGGCACGACGAAGCCGTCGAGCTGGTCGAAGCCGCCCGCGCACGCTACGCGGCGATCAACGCCACGGGACGGGTCGCGCGGGCCGACGAGGTCCTCGCGTTGTGGCGCGACCCGGCGACGCGCCACAGCCCGCCGGGAGGCGGGTGGTGCGAGTTCCCGGCGGGCTGGTGACGGGAGGGCTGCGGGATATCAGGATCCTCATCGACCCGGGGCGCTGCGCTAGCGCTACCGGGCCGACACGGCCGACAAGGGGCGGAGTGGGCGCCGGGCGGCCGCCGCGGGTCAGCCGCGCGCGGCCTGCTTGATCAGGTCGGCTGTCGCGGCGGGGCGCGAGACGTACACGGAGTGGCTCCCGGGCACCTCGACGGTCGTCGCCCCGATCCGCTCGGCCATCGCGCGCTGTGCCGGCGGCGGGATCATCCGGTCGTCCTGGGAGACCAGGTACCAGGAGGGCTTGCTGCGCCAGGCCGGTTGCGAGGCGGCTCCGTTGAGGGCGTCCAGGCCCCACGGGACCTGCGAGTCGGCCATGAAGGCGGCCTGGGGTTCCGGCAGGTCCCCGGCGAAGGACTCCGCGAACTTCTCGCGGTCCAGGAACAGGAACCCGTCGACCGGCGGCAGGATCGGCGGCACCGGGGCGCCGGGCGGCGGGTCCGCGATCAGGGTGCTGACCGACTCGCCCTTGTCCGGGGCGAACGCCGCGACGTAAACCAGGGCTCGCACTTTCTCGTGGGTGCCGGCCTCGGTGATGACCACGCCGCCGTAGGAGTGCCCGACCAGGGTCACCGGGCCCGGCATTGCGTCGATCACTTGGTGGGTGGCGGCGACGTCGCCGTCCAGCGTGAGCGTGGGGTTCTGCACGATCGCCACGTTGTAGCCGTCGGCGCGCAGGGCGTCGTACACGCCCTGCCAGCCGGAGCCGTCCACGAAACCGCCGTGGACGAGCACGACGTTCCCGGGTGCTGTGCTGTCGTTCATGATTCCTCCAGTGACGTCCGGCCTTGGTGAACGGCCTGTGGGGAGGACGGTACGAATACGGCTGTTTCGGCCGCTCCCGTCATGTGACGTAGTTCCGCGGCCGGCGGCCGGCGGCCGGCGCCAGCGGCTGCACAGACTGGCGCGGCCTACTTTTGCACCCCGCTTTTCCTGGCACTCCCGCCTCGCGCTCCGTTGACTGAGGAGGTGGACGGATCCTTGATCGGCCGGGACCGCGACGCCGAGCGGCTCGGCGACTTCGTGGCCGGCATCCCGCAGTTCGGCGGGTCGCTGCTGGTGGTCGGGGACCCGGGGGTCGGCAAGACGGCCTTGCTCACCGCCGTTTCGCATAAGGCCGAAGAGGCGGGTTTCCGGGTTCTGCACACCGCGGGCCACCAGTACCGGACGCAGGTCGGCTACATCGCGCTGCACCAGCTGCTGTCCTCTGTGCCGGAGTACCGGCTACGAGAAGACCTGGCGGCGGTGACAGGCCCGGCTCTCGATCACGGCGCTGTGGCCGAGGCGGCAGTCTCCCTGATCACCGACCTCAGCCGGGACTGCCCGATCCTGCTCGTGCTGGACGACATCCAGTGGCTGGATCCAGCCAGCACCATTGTTCTGCAGACGATGGCGCGGCGTCTGCCGGGCACCGGCGCGGGGATGTTGTGCGCCGCCCGGACCGGCGCTGAGAGCGTGTTCGCCGTCGACGGGCTGCACGAGCTGGGGCCGCTCAGCGCGGCCGCCTCCGAAAGACTGCTGGTGCGCAGCTTCCCGGCACTGGCGCCGCGGGTCCGTCAGCGCCTCATGGCCGATGCCGAGGGCAACCCGCTGGCCTTGTTGGAACTGCCCGCCGCGCTCACCGATTCGCAGCGGACCGCGTCCCAGGCCCTGCCGAGGCACCTTCCGCTGACCCGCCGTCTTCAGGCGGCATTCGCTTCCCGCGTCCAGGGCCTGCCCGCCGCCACCCGCCACCTTTTGCTCGTGGCGGCACTGGAGAGCAGCGGCAGCATGCAGGTGGTACGGCGGGCGGTCGCCGGACGGTGCAGCCTGAAACACTTGGCGCCGGCGGAGAATGCGGGCCTGGTGGTCGTCGACGACGCGACCGGGAGGCTGAGCTTCCGGCATTCGCTGGTGCGCTCGGCGGTGGTGGAGCTTTCGACCAGCGAGCAGCGACGGAACGTGCACAACGCTCTCGCCGAGGCTCATGGCGGCTCCCTCGAACTCCGTGCCTGGCACTTGGCGCTGGCTTGTGTCGAGCCCGACGAGCGTGTCGCGGCGCTGCTTGAGCAGGTCGCCGGAATCAGAGCCGCGCGGGGTGACGGGGCGGACGCCGTGGAGGCGCTGGTGCGCGCCGCCGATTTGAGTCCGCGGGGAACCGAGCAGGCGCGGCGGCTGGCCATGGCGGCGTATGTCGGCGTGAACCTCACCGGCCGTCTGAGAGAAGTACCGCGTTTGTTGGACGCGGCGCGGCATTCCGCTCCGGAGGCGGGGTCCGTGGCCGCTGCGGCTGCTACCGCCGTGTATCTGCTCAACGGTTACGGCGACGTCGACACCGCGCATCGCGTTCTCAGCGCGGCCGTGCTCAGCCGGCCCGAGCCCTGCGAGGCATCCGACACGCCGCTGGTCGAAGCGCTGTTCGTGTTGCTGATGGTGTGCTTTTACGGGGGCAGGCCAGAGCTGTGGTCGTCCTTCGACCAGGCGATGGCGCGGTTCGCCTCGGTCCCGGATCTGGCGGCCCTGATGCGGGCGGCATTCGGCGATCCGGTCCGCGCACGGCCGGCCGACTGGGCTCAGTTGGACGCCGTCATCGGGCAGCTGCCCGGCACCGCGGATCCGGTGCGGATCGTGCGCATCGGTGTCGCCGCGGCCTACGCCGACCGCCTCGGTGGCTTGGAGGAGCCGCTGTGGCGCACGGCCTATGGGGACCGGGCCGGGGAGAACGTCTTCCCGGCCATCCAGGCGCTGTTCCTCTTGGGCAACCACTTCTGGTTCAGCGGCCAGTGGTCACAGCTGCGCCGGGTGATCGCCGACGGCTTGGATCTGTGCGAGCTGTTCCACTATCCGATGCCGTCCTGGCCGGGCAGGTTCCTCGTCGCCTGCGTGTCGGCCGCCAGTGGCGACTACGAGGGCGCCGATTCGGTGGCCGACCAGCTCGAGCAGTGGGCCGGGCCGCATCGTGCGGGTGCGGCCCGTCAATACGCCGCGCATATCAGGACCCTCGGTTCCCTCGCGCGAGGGGATTTCGAGGCGGCTTACGACCATGCGAGTTCGATCGCGCCGGCCGGGAGTCTGCCGTCGTTCGCCTCGCACGCGTTGTGGGTGTTCCTGGACCTGATCGAGGCGGCGGTGCGGACTGGCCGACGTGGCCACGCTTTGGCGCATATCGAGGTTGGGCGGAAATCCGGTCTCGCTGAGGTGTCCCCGCGGCTGCGCATGGTCTTGCTGGCCGGTGCCGCCCTGGCCGCCGACGACGATGACGTCTGCTTCGCAGGGTTCGATGAAGCGCTGGCCGTCGAAGGCGCCGACCGGTGGCCCTTCGAGCAGGCCCGGATCCATCTGTACTTCGGCGAGCGGCTGCGGCGCGGCAAGTCCTCCGCACGAGCGCGCCACCACCTGAACGTCGCCGCGCAGACCTTCGGCCGGCTCGGCGCGGCGCCCTGGGCCGACCGGGCTCTGCAGGAACTGCGGGCCTGCGGCAGGCCGATCGGCGTCGAAGCTCAGCATGCTGATTCCGCGCTGACGCCGCAGCAATGGGAGATCGCGCGCCTTGCCGCCTCGGGCCTGACCAACAAGCAGATAGGGGAGAAGCTCTTCCTGTCCCCGCGGACTGTGTCCACGCATCTCTACCAGTTGTTCCCGAAGCTGGGTGTCACCTCCCGGGCGGCGCTGCGCGATGCTCTCGAGCGGCTCAATACGTCACATGACGGGAGCGGCTATCCGCACCGGCCGATTAGCGTCGAAGCATGAATGATCATGGTGCAGACCTGGTGGTTCGCGCGGCGGCCATCCACACGCTGGTTCCCGGTCAGGCGCCGCAGCGCGCCCTGGCAGTGCGGGGCGACCGCATCGTGGCCCTGTCCGCTGATCCGCACGGCCTGGACGCGTGGGTGAGCGCGCGGACCGCCGTCCACGACCTGCCCGGGGCCACGGTGCTGCCGGCCTTCGACGACACCCACACCCATCTGGTCTTCGCCGGCCGCAGCGCGCATGACGTCCCGGTCCACAAGGCCCGGACCATTGCCGAGTTCCTGGACCTGATCCGAGAGCGGGCCGCGGTCACCCCCGACGGGGAGTGGATCCGCACCACGACGAACTGGCAGGAGCTCAACCTGGCCGAGCGCCGCATGCCCACGGCCGTCGAGCTCGATCGGGCCACGGACCGGCACCCGGTGCTGGTCAAGCGCGGCGGCCACAACGACGTGGTGAACAGCTTCGCCCTGCGCCTGGCCGGCATCACCGAGGACACGCCGGTCCCGCCCGGCGGCGTGATCGGCCGCGACGCCGCCGGCCGGCTGGACGGCCGGCTCATCGACAACGCCCAGGGACTGGTCGAGCGCCTGGTGCCGGTCGACGACGAGGCGCGGCAGATCGACGGCCTGCGCCTGGCGAGCGGTCAGTACGCGGCGACGGGCATCGGGACGGTCCGCGACGCCGCCGTCTTCCTGCCCGACTACCGCATCCTGCTTGCGGCCCGGAAGGCCGGCGCGCTGCGGGTCCGGGTCCGGGCGATGATCGCGACCTTCGGGATGGACAGCGTGGCCCAGGTCGAGGACATGCTCGACGCCATGGAGGAGTGGCGCTACAGCGCAGACCCCTGGCTGCGGGTGTGGGGCGTGAAGTTCGGCCTCGACGGCGGGCTCGAGGCCGGGGCCACCGAGCAGCCGTACGCCTGCGACCACTCCTTCTTCGGTACGCTGACCTGGGATCCCGATGTGCTGGTCGAAGCCGTCGAGGCCGTGGTCCGCCGGGGTTGGCGGGTCGGCACGCACGCATACGGGGACCGCGCGGTACGCGTGCTTCTCGACGTGTACGAACGAGTCCTGCGGAACAACCCCGGCCTGCCCGCCGGCACCCTCGTCATGGAGCACGGCGGGCTGGCCGGGCCCGAGCAGCGGGCCCGCGCCGTCGCGCTGGGCGTCCCGGTCACCATCCAGCAGCCACTGCTGCACGACGCGGCCGAAGTCGAGCAGGGGTTCTGGGGCCCGGAGCGGGTCGCGGCCCTGTTCCCGGCCCGGGAGTGGGTCGACGAGGGCGCCTCGGTCAGCGCCGGCTCGGACTTCCCCGTCGGCCAGTTCGGCGCCATGCGCTCGGTGTGGGGGATGACCACGCGGCAGACCGTGATCGGCGTTCAGGGGGCCGAACACGCCGTCAGCTACGACGAGGCGGTCGCCCTGCACACCGGCCACGCGGCCCGGCTTTCGCAGGAGGAGAACCTGCGTGGATGCCTTGCCCCGGGGCGTCTGGCCGACTTCACGGTGTGGGACCGGGATCCGGCGACCTGTTCGGACCAGGATCGGCGGGACCTGAACCCGACTCATACCTTCCTCGGCGGGACCCTGGCTTGGCAGAAAGACGGGGCCGCGGCCGGGCGATGAGGTTGCCGGGCCCCCGCGCGGCGTGCGCCCGTACGATTGCGCGAAACCGTCGGTAGTTCGAACCGCAGTGGGGGACCAGCCACGATGAGAGCGCTTCTGTATGCCACCCTCATCGCCCTGATCTGCTCGCTGGCCGGTACGCCGGTGGCCATCCGGTTCTTCACCCGCCGCGGCTGGGGGCAGGAGATCCGGGACGAGCTGCCGGAGCTGCACCAGGTCAAGCGGGGGACGCCGACGATGGGCGGCACGGTCATCGTGCTCTCGGCGCTCGCCGCCTACTTCCTGACCAAGGCCGTGACGATGAAGGCCCCGACGACGTCGGCGCTGCTCGTGCTGTTCCTGATGACGGGCCTCGGGGCGGTCGGGTTCATGGACGACTTCATCAAGATCTTCCGACAGCGTTCGCTCGGGTTGCGGGCCAGGGCGAAGCTGGCCGGGCAGTTGGCGGTGACGCTCACGTTCGCCGTGCTGGTGCTGCACTTCCGGAACGCCGCGGGACTGACGCCGGCCAGCGAGCACGTGTCGTTCCTGAAGGACATCGGCTGGCTCAGCCTGGGCCCGGTGCTGTTCGTGGTCTGGAGCTACGTGATGATCGCGGGCTGGTCGAACGCGGTCAACCTCACCGACGGCCAGGACGGCCTGGCCGCCGGCACCTCGGTCATGGCCTTCGGCGCGTACGTGGTGATCGGCCTGTGGCAGTACGGCCAGAACTGCGCCGTGTCGCCGAGCAAGGGCTGCTACCAGGTGCGCGACCCGCTGGACCTGGCGATCGTCGCGGCCTCCGTGGTGGGCGCGTGCTTCGGTTTCCTGTGGTGGAACGCGTCCCCGGCGAAGATCATCATGGGCGACACCGGGGCGCTGGCGTTGGGCGGCGCCTTCGCCGGTCTGGCCATCTGCTCGCGCACCGAACTGCTCGCCCTGCTCATAGGCGGCGTGTTCCTCATGGAACTGCTTTCGGTGGTGATCCAGGTGGGCTCCTACAAGCTGCGGCACGGCAAGCGGGTGTTCAAGAACTCCCCGATCCACCACCACTTCGAGATGATGGACTGGCCCGAGATCACCATCACCATCCGGTTCTGGATCATCGCCGGACTCTGCGTCGCTCTGGGCCTGGGCATGTTCTACGGCGGGTTCAAGGCTTCAGCCTGACGGACCCCGGCTCCGTCAGCTGCCGATGGCCTGCGGGTAGGAGAAGAAGCCGGCCGGGTCGTAGTCCTGCTTCACCGTGACGAGGCGGTCGTAGTTCTGTCCGTAGTACGCCGTGCGCCAGTCGTCGAGCTGCGGGTCGGGGAAGTTCTGGTACGAGTGCCGCGGCGGGCCGAAGGGGAAGATCGCGTCGTAGAACTCGTCGAGCCAGCCCAGGTTCGCTCGCACGACGCTGCGCGGATCGCGGTCGGCCCAGGTGGTCTCGGCGTTCAGGATGAACGCCGCGCGCCGGTGTACGAACGCCGTCGCGTCCGGGGCGATCTCGTTGATCCGTCCGCCCAGACCGAACATCGCGAAGCCGGCGCCGTCGGGGTTGGCGCTGCCGGGCCAGGTCTTCAGCGTCTCGGCCGCGGCCTGGACCTGATCGGCGTCCAGGAGGTCCCCGGGGGCGAGGATCGCGCACTTGGCGGCGAAACGGTCTTTCGGCGTGGTCTGGGACAGCAGCTCGCTCGCCCGGCCGGGGGTGACTTCGCGGACTGACTTGGCGTTGCTCGCGCGCTCGCCGGGGGTGCCGATCCGCAGCAGGGGATCGAGGATGCCCAGCAGATCCCCGACGCTGCCGTAGTGCTGCCCGATGACGTTGACGTTCGCGTTGTCCTCGATCTCGCGGCGGCGCTGTCCGGCGGTCCCGATGCCGAGGCGGCAGTGGAATCGCTTGTCGCCGAGCGTCTCCGTCGCGATCTGCTGCATCGCGGCCATGACCGGCTGCACGCTGTCGATGGTCCACGTGAAGGAGTAGAACGAGACGTTGCCGGCGAACTGGTCGTAGCCGAAGGTGAAGGACGTGTGCACGCCGAAGTTGTTGCCCGCTCCGCCGCGCACCGCCCAGAACAGGTCGGGGTGGGAGCCCTCGCTCGCCTCGACCACGCTGCCGTCGGCCAGCACCACGGTGGTGGACAGCAGCCGGTCGCACGTCATGCCGAACATCTTGTCGCTGAAGCCGATGCCGCCGCCGAGCACCAGGCCGGCGACGCCCACCGACGGGCAGCGCCCGGTGGGCACGAACATCCCCTCGTCCTCCAACAGCGGATGCACGTCGCCGTTGGTCACCCCGGCCCCGACGGTCACGGTGCCCGCGTCGTGGCCGACCTGGATCGGGCCGTAGCGCCGGACCCGGACGCCGGGACGCTTCGTGGAGGAGATCGCCTTCATGCGGCTCATGTTCAGCAGCAGGCCCGTGGTGGTCGAGTACCCGGCGTAGTTGTGCCCCAGGCCCGAGCGCGGCACGGCCGGCATCCCCACCGCGCCGGCCCAGCGGATCGCGGCGGCCACGTCGGCGGTGGTGACGCAGGTGACGATGCCGGCCGGCCGGATGGCTTCATAGCGGTGGTTGAAGGGGACGGAGAGCGGCCAGTAGGCGCGATCCCAGGGCCGGTAGAGGGAGGCTCCGGGGGAGAGCGCTCTGGCCAACGCGCGCCATTCGGCCCCTGATACGTCGCGCGCTGTGGCCGTGGCCGTGGCTGTGGCCGTGGGCGTCGCTGCTGCCGAGGCCGCCGCCGCCAGCGCGCCCGCCGTACCGAGCCTGAGCACATCCCGTCGGTCCAACACGTCGAACTCCTGCCGCGTCAGGATTGAAGAGCATGGATATCAAGATCACGGTATGTGCGGGCGGCACCGGGTCCGGTGTTGTGTGGCGGTGCTGGGCCCGTGGTCACCCGGACGGACGAAGGGCCCGGTTCGCGAACGGCGGGACTTTCGGCCCTACGACGCGCGGTGCGGCTGGGGTGGACTGGTCTGGTGACCGGCTCGTTGAGTGTTCCGTGGGACGACCGTCTGCTGGAGTACGACTTCGGCCACGACCATCCGCTGGCGCCGGTGCGCGTCGCGCTGACCATGGCGCTGGCCCGGTCGTTCGGGGTGTTCGAGCACCCCGGTGTGGAGGTGGTCGCGGTGCCGCCGGCCGACGACGGCCTGCTGGAACTGGTCCATTCCCCGGAGTACGTCGAGGCGGTGCGGCACTCCGCTCAGGCGACGTCCGGCGAGCGGATGCGCTTCGGCTTCGGGACCGAGGACAACCCCTACTTCCCGGGCATGCACGAGGCCTCGGCGCGGATCGTCGGCGCGTCGGTCGCCGCCGCGCGCCAGGTGTGGAACGGGGTGAGCGAGCATGCGGTGAACATCGCCGGGGGACTCCATCACGCGATGCGCTCCCACGCCTCGGGCTTCTGCGTGTACAACGACCCGGCGATCGCGGTGGCCTGGCTGCTCGCCGAGGGCGCGCGGCGGGTGGCCTACGTCGATGTCGACGTGCATCACGGGGACGGGGTCCAGGCGGCGTTCTGGGACGAACCGCGGGTCCTGACGATCAGCCTGCACGAGCACCCCGGAAGCCTGTTCCCGGGCACCGGTCTGCCGTCGGAGTCGGGCGGCCCGGGCGCGGAGGGCGCGGCGGTGAACGTCGCGCTGCCGGCCGGGACCGGCGACGAGAAGTGGCTGCGGGCCTTCGACGCGGTGGTGCCGCCGCTGGTCCGGGCCTTCGAACCGGACGTGCTGGTCACCCAGCATGGCTGCGACACCCATGCCCTGGACCCGCTGGCCCATCTGCTGCTCACCGTCGACGGGCAGCGTGCGGCGGCGGAACGGCTGCACCGCCTGGCCCACGAGGTCGCGTCCGGGCGGTGGGTCGCCTTCGGCGGGGGCGGCTACGAGCTGGTGGACGTCGTGCCGCGGGCCTGGACGCACCTGCTGGCCGAGGCCGCCGGGCACCCGATCGCGCCGGCCTCGGCGATCCCTGCCGAGTGGCTCGTCCTCGCCCGCGAGGCGACCGGCCGTCCGGCCCGCGTGCCGACCATGACCGACGGGCAGCACCCGGACCCGCGGCCGTGGACCAGCGGATACGACCCGGCCGATCCCGTGGACCGGGCCGTGATGCTGACCAGGCGTTCGGCGTTTCCCTGGCACGGCCTGTTCCCGGAGCCGTGATCGGCGAAAACGATCAGGGACGTATGGCCCTGGCCTAAAGCCCTGGTCGAGGCGCATGCTGGAGATGGGAGGAGGAACGGATACCAGGAGGCGCCGTGGAAAGCCGTATCCAGCCCGACCGCAAGCTGACCGCGCGGATGGGTCTGACTCTGTTCCTGCTTGGGCTGCTGTACGTCGCCTTCGCGGCGGTGCTCGTGGTCCTGCTCAAGTCCGTCGTGCTGATCGTGGTGATCCTCGGCGGCCTGTTGTTCGCCCAGTACTGGTACTCCGACCGCATCACGCTGGCCGCCCTCAAGGGGCAGATCGTGACCGAAGAGGAGTATCCGCAGCTGCACGCGATCGTGGACCGGCTGTGCGCCCTGGCCGACATGCCGAAGCCGAAGGTGGCCGTCGCCGAGCTGGACGTGCCCAACGCCTTCGCCACCGGCCGGAACGCCGAGCACGCGGTGGTGTGCGTGACGACCGGCATGATGGCGCTGCTCGACGAGAAGGAGCTGGAAGGCGTCCTGGCGCACGAGCTGACGCACGTGGCGCACCGGGACGTCGCGGTGATCACCATCGCCTCGTTCCTGGGCGTCATGGCCGGCCTGATCATGCGCTTCACCCTGTACTCGCAGGCTTTCGGCCGCCGCCAGGACCAGAACACGGCGATCATCATGATGGCGATCACGGTGGTCTCGCTCACGGTCTACGCGGTCAGCTTCGTGCTGATCAGGGCCCTGTCCCGGTATCGGGAACTGGCCGCGGACCGGGACGGCGCGATCCTGACCGGGCAGCCCTCGGAACTGGCCTCGGCACTGGTGAAGCTGTCCGACAAGTCCAGCCGGATCCCGCATCGCGACCTGCGCAGCGTGCAGGCGTTCAATGCTTTCTTCATCAGCCCGGTCGGCGGGTCTATCGCCAACCTGTTCTCGACGCACCCGAAGCTGGAGCGGCGTTTGGAGCAGCTGGCGCAGCTCTCGGAGCAGATGGGGCGGCCGGTCTGAGCGTCGGCGGGTTCGGGGTCGGCGGGTTCGGCGCGGCGGTGAGCCGTTCGGCCCGGTCCTTGATGCCGTGCAGCATCTTCCGCTCCATGACCAGGCTGCCCGGCTCCATGACGAACAGCCACAGCGCGCCGGCCACGGGCCCGGTCCGCGGGACCTGGATCCGGTTGCGGCTGATCAGGCGGGTCTGGCACTTGCCAGGGGTGGAAGGGGCTTGGGGGTAGAGCCCGAACGACCACACCCACGCGCCGTCGACCGAGCGCACCACCAGCGCGTGCTCGCGTTCCAGGACCTCCACGCGCATCCTCTGGCCCTTGCCCAGCGGGAGTTCGTCGCCGACGGCGAGGTCTTGCAGCCCGGGGACGATCTCGTCCGCGCTGTGCATGTTCAGCCCGAAGAAGTTCTCGATCCAGTCGTAGGTGTAGGCGCCGCCCCGCCCTGAACCCATCTGCACCAGCCACGGCCAGATCGCCGAGGCGGGCGCGTCGACGCCGATCGCTCTGGTGGTCACCACCGTGGCATCGGGCAGGAGCTTGTCGCCGGGCATCGTCCGGAGGATCTCGTCGTCCCGGGCGCCCCAGTTCAAGCAGCGGTCCCGCCACAGGGCCGGGTAGGCCGCGGCGGCGAAGCCGAGCAGCCCGCCGGCGAGCAGTGCCGCAGGCCATCCGCGATTCATGGCTTCTTCCTTTCGCGAGGGGTCAGGGGCGGTTCAGGAACACCTTGAGCGCGCCGGTGTCCAAGGGGGTTGTCAGGGCTCGATGTCCGGCGGCCTCATCCCAGCGGCACCACGGCGACCGGGCACTCGGCGTGCTGCAGCAGCGTCTGGCTCACCGGCCCGATGAGCATCCCGTGCCGGCCTTCCGCGTGCCGCCGTGCGCCGGTCACCAGCAGGTCCGCGCGCCGGGAGGCGTCGACCAGCAGGCCCGCGGCCGAGCCGATGGCGAGTTGGTGGAAGGAGCGGGCTTCGGGGTAGCGCTCCTGGAAGGCGCGCACCAGGGCCGCGAGGCGGTCGTCGCGTTCGCGCTCGATGCGGGCGACGTCCTCGGCGATGCCGGGGTCCTGCTGGCCGTAGGCGACGATCCAGGGCTCGTCCCAGACGTTCGTCACGGTCAGGCCGGCGCCGCGGCGCGAGCCCTCGTCGAAGGCGAAGTCCAGGACGGCGTCGCAGCCCTCGTCGATGTCGACGGCGACGACGATGCGGTGGTGGGCGTCCAGCACGTTCCCGCGGGCCACGATCACCGGGCAGCAGGCCTCGGCGAGGGTGCGCAGCGAGGTGGAGCCCAGCATCATGCCCTGGAATCCGCCGGTGCCGCGGTTGCCGACCACGAGCAGGTCCGCCTCATGGCTGGCCGCAGCGAGCACCTTGCCGGCGTACCCGGCGACGGCGCGCGCCTCGACCGGGACGGCCGGGTGTTGTTGGCGGGCCCGGGCCGCGCCGCCCAGGGCGATCTCCTCGGCGGCCTTGCGCGCGGTGGACTCGGTGTCGGAGGAAGTCAGCGAGTCCGGTGCCGGCGGGGTCAGCCAGTGGTAGGCGGTGATGACGACCAGTGATCCGCCGCGACGCGCCGCCTCGGCCGCGGCGAGGTCCAGGGCCCGCTCGCCGGGCAGCGCGCGGTCGTACCCGACGGCGACGACGGTGTTCATGGCGACCTCCACGGTGAGCGCGGTCTGTGGGCTCTTCTGCGGACTCTTCTGCGGGCTTGCCTGCCGGCTTGTCTGCGGGCCTTGTCCGGTGCCTGTTCGCGGGCTTGGCCGGCTTGTTCGGGGCTCGCCCGCGGGCCCGCCTTCCACGCTCGTCGCGGCCGCGCACCCCCGCCAGGGCTTGAGGTCCCGATCGTGGTCAGGCCGTTGGACCCGGCGTTCCCGGATTCGTGATGATGGTGATCGGTCCGTTCGTCCTGTCGGCCTCGGCGAGGCGGTTCACGAGGCGTGCGTACTCCGAGGACAGCCGGTCCTGTTCGGCGATCACCGCGTCGTGGACCTCGACGAGCTCGGCGAGGAAGGCGCGGGTCTGGCTCAGCTCCTCGTGGATCTCGGCGGCGACGGCGGCGCAGCCGTCGGCGGCCGCTGCCTCCTCCTCGGCGGCCAACCGCGCGGCGTGCTCCCGGCTGCGGGTGATCTCCACTTCGACGAAGGCCAGTTCGTCGGCCGCCTCGTCCAGGTCCCGTCGCAGGCTCGTGAGCATGGCCCGCTGCCGCCAGCGCGCGGTGTCCGGGGCCGGGTCCTTCTGCCGCCCCGAACGCTTCGGACGGTGCCTGCCCGCGATCCGACTGATGAGGCGCATGACTTCTCAGCCCCGCGGTGCCCTCACGACGGCGTAGCCGCCGGCCTGTACTCCCATGGCCTGCGCGCCTCCTCTTCCGGTTCCCAGTGGACCTCGGTGCGGGCGAGCGGCCCCAGGGCCGAAGGTCCCCAAAAGCCCGGGAAACCGGCGCCGATCACGCCCGCGGCACAACCACGACCGGGCAGTCCGCGTGGTGCAGCAGCGTGTGGGCGGTCGGCCCGGGGCGCATGCCGAGGTGGTCGTCGCCGCGCCGGTGCGCGCCCGCGACGATCAGGTCCGTGCTCCCGGTCAGGTCTGTCAGCGCCGCGCTCGGTGTGCCGCCCAGGACCTCGGCGACGACGTGGACTTCCGGATGCTCGGCGTGCCACGGGCGCAGCTGCCGCTCCAGGGTCGAGCGGATGTCGGCCCGGGCGTTCCGCTCTGCCTTGACCAGGCTGTCGGCGGTGTCGGGGTCGTCGGCCCCGATCCAGTCCAGGTCCCACACCGTGACCGCCTTCAGCTGCGCCCTGCGCATGGAGGCGTCGGCGAACGCGAAGTCCATCGACTCCTCAGCGGGATCCGCGACATCCACCGCGAGGAGGACCGTGTGGACGGGATCGCGCTGCGCGCCGCGGACGATCATCGTCGGGCACGAGGCCAGGGTCAGCGTGCGCATCGACACCGAGCCGAGCAGCAGGCCGGCGAACCCGCCGCGGCCGCGGTTGCCGAGCACCAGCAGGTCCGCGTCCCGGGAGGCCTCGGCCAGGGCGTCGGCGGCCGGCCCGGCGACGACCGCCGAGTCCACGGTCATGCCGGGATACCGCTGGCGCACCCCGGCGACGCCGGCTGCCGCGATCTCGTCGGCGGCCTCCTTCAGCGAGGTCTCCACGTCCGTCGGGAAGTAGCCGATCGGGCTCGTCAGGACGGCTTGGAAGGCGTTCACGACGGTGACCGAGCCGTTCCGCCAGGCCGCCTCCCGGCCGGCCTGGCCCAGGGCGCGCTCGCCGGACGGGCTCTGGTCGTACCCGACGACGACGGTGTGCTTCATGATGGCCTCCTTCTGCTTGGGCGGAACCGGGTCCGCGCCGCCGCCTTCAGCGCAGGCGGCGCAGGTAGGGATCGGTCGGGGTGCGCGGTTCGACACGGATGCGGAAGTCCGCCGCCGTCACGCCGTCCGGGGCGGCGATCAGGGGATTGATCTCAGCCTCGGCCACGCAGGTCTGCTCGGCGGCCAGCTGCGCCAGCCGGGACAGCACCTCGCGCACCACGACCACATCTCCTCCGGGCCGGCCGCGATAGCCGGCCAGCAGCCGGGCGGCGCGCGTGGAGCGCACCAGTTCCTCGGCGTCCGCGCCGGTCAGCGGGGCCAGCCGGTAGGCGCGGTCGGCGGCCAGGTCGGTGACGGTGCCGCCGATGCCGAAGGCCACCAGCGGGCCGAAGACCGCGTCGTCGTCGACGCCGACCAGCAGCTCCACGCCGGTCGGCGCCATCTCCTGCACCACCACGTCGGCCAGCCGGTCGCCGAACCTGTCCCGCAGCCGGCGCCAGCCCGCGCGGATCTCCTCCGGCCCGGACAGACCCAGCAGCACGCCGCCGGCATCGCTCTTGTGGATCAGCTCGGGCCAGTACGCCTTCAGCGCGACCGGGCCGCCCCAGACGTCCGCGGCGGTCACCGCGCTCTGTTCGTCGGTGGCCAGGACCAGGCGCGCGCAGCGGATCCCGTAGCAGGCCAGCAGATCCGCGGCACGGTCCGGCGGCAGCCAGCCGCCTTCGGGGTGAGTGGCCAGGAACAGGGAGATCAACCGCGCCGCGTCCCGCGAGCGGACGTCGGACAGCACCGGCACCTCGCCGCCGGGACGGCGCAGCCACGCCGCATAGGCGCAGGCATGACTCAGGGCTCTGGCAGCGTACTCGGCGTCCCCGTAGACCGGGGCGACCGCTCCGTCGGACCCCACTACGGTCCGGACCCCGGCAGCCTGATCCACCCGCACCGCGAGGGCGGGCACCGATCCGGTGCGGGCGTCGGCGGCGAGCGTCGCGGGCAACTCCGCCAGCGCCGTCGGGACCAGCAACAGCAGAACCGCGTCGACCTCGCCGGAGGCGGCCACGGTCTCCACCGCCGCACGCAGCAGATCCGCATCGGCCCCGGCCCCGGCGTCCACCGGGTTGCCGCAGTCGGCGGCCGGCCCCAGCAGGGTACTGAGACGCTCGCGCAACGCGCCGCCGAACTCCGGGACGGCCAGACCGGTCTCGACGCAGGCGTCGGCCCCCAGCACCCCCATGCCCCCGGCGTTGGACACCACCGCGACCCGGTTGCCGGTCGGCCGTGCGCCGGTCGCCAGCAGCGCGGCCGTCTCCACCAGTTCGGTGACCGAGTGGGTCGCGATGACGCCGGCCTGCCGGTACAGCGCCTCGCGGGTGATCCCCGGGGCCACGGAGGTCGCGGTGTGCGAGGCGGCGGCCCGGGACCCGGCCGCGGAGCGTCCCGCCGCGACGATCAGCACGGGCTTGGCGCGCGCCACGCGCCGGGCGTAGCGGGCGAACTTGCGCGGGTTGCCGAACGACTCCAGGTGCAGCAGCACCAGCCGCGTCGCGGGATCGCGCGACCACCAGGCCAGCAGGTCGTTGCCCGAGACGTCGGCCTTGTCGCCGAGCGAGGCGAAGGAGGCCGCGCCGATGCCGAGCCGGGACAGGTGGTCGAGCATCGCGATGCCCACGCCGCCGGACTGCACGCCGATCCCGGCCGCGCTGGCGATGGCAGAAGGTCCGATCACGGAAGATCCGATCGCGGTCGGCCCCATCGTCGCCGGCCCCGTCCCGGTCGGCCTGATCCGGGCCGGCCCGAGCGGGGTCTGCGGCCCGAACGTGGCGTCCATCGCCAGGTCCGGCCCGAACGAGGCGACACCCAGGCAGTTCGGCCCGACCAGCCGCATGCCGTGGCGGCGGCAGATCGCCTTCACGGTCATGCGCACCGAGGCCGACACCGGAGAAGTGATGATGGTCAGGGCCCTGACGCCGCGCCGTCCGCAGGCGGCGGCCGCCTCGACGAGCCCGTCCTGCGGTACCGCCACGACCGCCAGGTCGACCTGCTCCGGCAGCAGGTCGATCGAGCGCGAGCACGGCACGCCGGCGATCCGGTCCGCGTGCGGGTTCACCGCGAACAGCGGCCGGTCGAACCCCGCGGCCAGAAGATGGTCCAGGATCGCGCGCCCCACTCCGCCGCCGCGCCCGGCGCCGACCACGGCCACCGCGCGCGGCCGGAACAACGGTTCCAGCGACGCGGCGCTCGCCGCGAACTCGCGGTCGGCGACGACCTCCAGGTACGCGTCGTCCTCGGTGAGGTCGATCTCGTGGAAGACGGTGCCGCCGTGCTCGTACGCGGCGCTGTGGTTCAGTCCGGCCGAGGCGATGACGCGTTTCATCGCCAGGTTATCGGCCAGGGTCTCGGCCACGAACGTCCGGATCCCGGCGGCACGCGCGGCGCCGGCGAGGTGTTCCAGCAGCAGGGTGCCGATGCCGAGGCCGCGGTGGCCCTCGGCGACGGTGAAGCCGACCTCGGCGGCGTCGGCGTCCGGGCGCAGCCGCCAGGCCTCGCCCTCGCCGATGATCTCCTCGTCCTGGCCGTGGTGCGCCACGACCACCAGCGCGATCCGATCGGGATGCGGATCGCACAGCCTGCGGGCCGCTCCACGTCCGGCGGCGGTGCCGGAGGCGAAGAACCGCATGCGCGAACTCTCCGGGGACAACGCGGCGAACATCGCGATCAGGCCGTCGAGGTCCCCCTCGGCGGTGGGCCGGATCGACACCGTGGTGCCGTCGGCCAGCAGTGCGTGCACCGGTTCGCTCGGAAAGGCGGGCCGATCGGCGAGCGAGGCGGGTCCGTTCATGGCGTCCAGGTCCATTCGCGGATCTCCGGCAGATCCTCGCCGTGCTCGACGATCCAGGTCCGGTGCCGCGCCCTGGCGTCGGTCATGGCCTGCCGGATCGGCGCGGTCGTGGTGCCCTGCTCCTCGTAGCCGTGGAAGGCGAAGACGACCGGCTTGTAGCAGGAGAACAGGCCGTGCCGACCGGTGAGGTTGTCCCGCAGATGGATCTGGCCGGCGGGGACCGCGTGGTCGTGGATGGTCACGGCAGAAGGACCTTCTCTCCCGGGCGGGGGACGACAGCCGTCCACCGCAGGCGTTCGGTGATGCGCTCGCGCAGGAACTCGGCGGCTGTCGGCTCGCCGTGGACCAGGTAGGTGGTGTTCGGGGCCCGTACGGTGCCGAGCCATTCCAGGACTTCGGGGTAGTCGGCGTGCGCCGACAGGCCGGACAGCTGCACGATGCGCGCGCGGACCGGGACGTAGCGGCCGTGGATCTTCAGCGCTGTGGCGCCTTCGGTCAGGTCGCGGGCCCGGGTGCCGGCGGCGGCGAACCCGACGATCAGGACCGTGTTCCGCGGGTCCGGGAGCGCGGCCTGCAGGTGGTGCAGGATCCGGCCGCCGGTGGCCATGCCCGAGGCGGAGATCACGATCTGCGGGCCGTTGTGGACGTCGATGCGGCGGGACTCCTCCTGGGTCCGGGCCAGGCGCAGACCCGGGGGAAGGATCTCGGCCAGGCCGTTCTCGGTGACCGTCGGCAGGAACTGCGGTCGGTGGTCGGCCAGGGCCTCCGAATAGATGTCGAGCGCGGCCAGGGCCGTCGGGCTGTCGACGTAGATCGGGACGTCGCGCAGCACACCGCGCCGGGCCAGGCCGGCCAGCTCGTGCAGGATCATCTCGGTGCGGTCCACGGCGAAGGCCGGGATGAGCACCGTTCCGCCGTGTCTGAGCGTGGAGTCGACGGCGTCCTCGAACCGCGCCGCGGAACCGGCGTCGTCGTGGCGGCGGTCGCCGTAGGTCGACTCCAGGACCAGGGTGTCGGCGCCCTGGAACGGTGCCGGCGGCCGCAGCAGCGGATGGCGCGGGCGTCCCAGGTCGCCGGAGAAGACGATCGTCGAGGGCTGCGACGCGCCGTCCGGCCCCTCCAGGGTCAGCTCGGCCCAGGCCGAGCCGAGGATGTGGCCGGCGTTGCGCAGGCGGGCCTGGACGCCGTCGGCGATGCGGGCCGTGGTGTCGAAGTCGAGCTCGGTGAAGTACTCCAGGCAGCGTTCGACGTCCTTGGTGTCGTACAGCGGCAGCGCCGGCTCGTGCTTGCTCCAGCCGTGCTGGTTGGCGTGCTCGGCGTCCTCCTCCTGCAGATGCGCGGAGTCGCGGAGCACGATCCCGGCCAGCCGGATGGTCTCCGGCGTGGCGTACACCCGGCCGGTGAAACCGTCCCTGACCAACCGGGGCAGGTAGCCGCAGTGGTCCAGGTGGGCGTGCGTGACGACCGCCGCGTCGATGGACTCGGCGGCCACGGGCAGCGGCTCCCAGTTGCGCCGCCGCAGCTTGCCCAGCCCCTGGAACAGCCCGCAGTCCACGAGCACGGAGGAGCGCGTGGTGCGGACGAGGTACTTGCTTCCGGTGACGGTGCCGGCGCCGCCAAGGAAGGTCAGCGAGCCGGCGGATCGTGGTGCGCTCATGGCTTCTCCTCGCATGCCGACGCGGGCGGGGCGATCGTCCAATCGGAGGACACCGGGAACGGCACCCCCTCGAAGCCCGGCGGTCGGCTCGCAGCCCATCGGCTCAGAGCCCGCCGGTTCAGAGGCCGCCGGCTCTCAGGCGTCGTGCTCGTCGTCGGGGTGGTGCGGGATCCGGCGGCCGACGACCTTCTCGGTCACGATCTTGATGAAGTGCTCCCGCTCGCCCGGCGCCCACGGGTCGACGCCCAGCCCGGCCAGCCGGGTCTGCTCGGCGGGGCTGGTGATCAGCTTGGCGCGGCCCAGGAAGGTCACGTACCAGCCGTCGCGCGCCGCCTCGTCGATCCGGTCGACCTCGAAGGCGACGACGGTCTCGGCCACGCCGGCGCCGAACATCGAGCCCTTGCGGGTCCGGAACACCGGGTCGCGGCCGTCCAGCCGGAAGTTGACGATGAAGACGGCCGGCAGGGCGTAACGGCTGTAGACGATGCGGCCGATCGGCACCGTCGCGGCGAGGTCCAAGGCCTCGGCCTCGCTGAAGTGCTCCATGCGCTGTCCCACGGTCATGCCTCGATCGTGTCCATCGCCCGGGAGGCGGCAGAAGAGGCTTTGGACCCTACTTCCGAGGCCGTTCATTCCGGGTCGTCCGGGCGGGGCCGGATTAGAGTGGGCATGACAGACGCCGGTGCGGGCCGGCGGTCCGCCCACCGTCGGAAAGGCGGCTCGGGGATGGCCGATCGGGACATGGGCGAGCCCCGCAACTCTTTGCTCCCGCAGCTGCGGATGGACGAGCTGCTGGACGAGCTGATCTCCCGGGTGACCCAGATCCGGGCCACCCGGGACCGAGTGCAACAGCTTCTGCAGGGCGTCCTGGCCGTCTCCGGCGGCCTGGAGCTGGACCAGGTGCTGTCCACCATCATCGCCACCGCCACCGAGCTCGTGGACGCCCGCTACGGCGCCCTGGGGGTCATCGACAGCGCCGGGGAGCACCTGGAGCGCTTCGTCACCGTCGGGCTGAGCCAGCAGGAGATCGACGCCATCGGGCCCTACCCGACCGGCATGGGGCTGCTCGGCCAGCTCATCCGGCACCCGGTGCCGCTCCGGCTGGCCGACATCGCCGCTCACGAGTCCTCGTTCGGGTTCCCCGACAACCATCCGCCGATGCGGACTTTCCTTGGTGTTCCGATCCGGGTCCGGGACAAGGTCTACGGCAACCTGTACCTGACCGAGAAGCGCGGCGGCTCCCAGTTCGACGCCGATGACGAGACGCTGCTGACCGCCCTGGCCGCGGCGGCCGGCGTGGCGATCGACAACGCCCGCTTGTACGACGAGGCACAGCAGCGGCAGCGGCGCATGGAGGCGACCGCCGAGCTGACCCGGGCCCTGCTCTCCGGCGTCGATTCCCGGGACGTGCTCGCCGTGCTGGTCGAACGGGTGCGGGACATGGCCGGGGCGGAGCTGGTGATGGTATCGCTTCCGGGTTCCGCGGCCGGGCGGCTGACCGTCCAGGTCGCGGCGGGCACCGGCGAGAAGCGGGTGCTGGGCGAGTCGGCGCCGGTCGCCGGCTCCGAGGTGGGCGCGGTGTTCACCGACGGGATCGGGCACGCGATCGTCGACGGCGAGTGGGACGACGGGCCGTTGTGGAAGGAGCTCGGCCTGGGGCCGGCCTACATCGCCCCGCTCGGCGCGGCGGGCAAGGTGCGCGGGGCACTGGTGGCCGCCAAGCGGTTCGGGGCCCTGCCGTTCGACGCGGGTGTCGTGCGCATGCTGACCGAGGTCGGCTTGCAGGTCGCGGTCGCGCTGGAGCTGGCCGACCACCGGTCGGACGCGGACCTGCTGGCCCTGTACGCCGACCGGGACCGGATCGGCCGGGACCTGCACGACCTGGCCATCCAGCGGCTGTTCGCCACCGGGATGACGCTGCAGTCGGTCTTGAAGATCACCGAGAAGCAGGCGGTCCGGGACCGGGTGAACCGGGCCGTGTCCGAACTCGACGACACCATCAAGGTGATCCGCTCGACCATCTTCGCCCTGTCCGAGCACGGAGGGCCGGACGAGCCCGGGTTGCGGGCACAGGTGTTGCAGGTCTGTCAGGAGTCTTCGCCCGTGTTGGGCTTCACTCCCGCGGTGCGGTTCACCGGGCCGGTCGACTTCGAGGTCTCCGACGGCGCGGTCGAGCACGCGCTGGCCGTGACCCGGGAGGCGCTGTCGAACGTGGGGCGGCACGCACACGCTTCGAAGGCCGAGGTCGATGTGGAGACCGCCGACGGGTCGCTGGTGCTGCGGATCGCCGACGACGGGGTGGGGATGCCGGCGGACGCGGTCCGGCGCAGCGGGTTGGGGAACCTGGCCGACCGGGCTGCGGCGCTCGGCGGCGAGTTCTCGGTGGAGCCGGCTGAGGGTGGGGGGACGGTTTTGACGTGGCGGGTTCCGCTGGAGGATTGAGGGTGGGGCGAAGTCGGGGGTCGTGCGGCGCGCGGCTGGGTCGGGCTCAGCGGTGGCGGGACTGCCCGGACTTGATCTCGGAGACCATCACCGCGGCCTGCACGCGCCGGGTCAGACCGAGTTTCGCCAGCATCGCCGAGACGTAGTTCTTGACGGTCTTCTCGGCCAGGAACATCCGCTCGGCGATCTGCCGGTTGGTCAGGCCCTCGCCGATCAGGTCCAGGACCTTGTGCTCCTGCGAGGTCAGCTGCGCCAGCGGGTCCTTCTTCTCGTCGGCGGCCCGCAGCTTGGCCATCACCTTGGCCGCGAGCCTGGGGTCCAGCAGCGACTCGCCGCCGGCCACCGTCCGCACTGCCGAGACCAGTTCCGGGCCCAAAGTCTGCTTGAGCAGGTAGCCCGAGGCGCCGGCCATGATCGCGTCGAACAGCGCCTCCTCGTCGGCGAAGGACGTCAGCATCAGGCAGCTCAACTCGGGCAGCTTCGAGCGCAGTTCGCGGCACACCGTGACGCCGTCGCCGTCCGGGAGCCGCACGTCCAGGACGGCGACCCGGGGCCGCAGCGCCGGAACCCGGGCCAGGGCCTCGGCGGCGGTGGCACCCTCCCCGACGACCTCGAAGTCCGGCTCGTCCTCCAGCATGTCCCGCAGGCCTCGGCGGACGACCTGGTGGTCGTCCAGGAGGAACACGCCGATCTTGGTGCCGGCGGCGGTGGTGGTGGCGGTGGCAGTGGTGCTGTCGGTGGTGGCAGTGGTTTCGGTGGTGCCGTCGGTGTCGGTGCCGGTGGTGCCGTCGGGGCCGTTGCCGCCGTCCATGGTGCCGAGCCTCCCGTGGCCGCGTGGATGTCCTGCACACGACAGTAAGGCCGCGGCGCCTCCGCCGGACGGGCCGAAAGTCCTGTGTTGCGCGAGCCGGGGGATCAGGGCGCCCCGCGGCGCAGGAACACCACGTCGGTGTCGGGCGCGAGGGCGGTGTGCGGCGCCAGCGCGGCCCGTACCGCGCCGCGGATGTCGAGGCGGGCCGGGGGCTCCAGGACCTGGGTGGTGCTCACGTACACGGTCGCCAGGCGCTCGCGCTGGATCACGGCGATCCGCGGCTGGTCGTCGTCCCAGTGCGCGGCCAGCGCCCGCTGGACGGCGATGAGCAGGTCGCGGTGCGCGTCGGGGCCGAGTTCCGTGGGCGGCGGGGAGGGGGGTGCGTGGTCGTCGTAGACGGTGCTCATGGCTGGCCTGGCCGATCTGTCGAAGGATCCTCGTCCTTTTCCCAGATTCGCGCCGCGGCGTGCGTCGCCGCAGAGTCCATGATCCCGTTGTCGCAGGGTCGAAGGTCCCGGGGTCCTGCTCCGGGCGCCTCACGGCACCGGGCCGCCGGGCCCCGAAGCCCGGGAACGCACCGACGCCCACTGCATCGCGCGGCTGATGTCCGACGGGGTGACCATGCCGACCAGGCGGCCGTCGTCCAGGATCAGCGCGTGGTGCGCCGGTGCGGTGGTCAGGCGGGGGATCAGGGCTTCGGCCGGGTCGTCCGGGGCGGCCACGACCAGTTGGTCCAGGGGGTACATGATCTCGCGGAGCCTGATGTCTTCGCGGGCGGCGGGCGGGATGCGGCGGATGCGGTCCAGCGTGATCAGGCCGATCGGGGTGGGGTCGCCGACCGTGAGGGGGAATGCGGAGTGGCGGTGGTGTGACGGGTCCTCCAGGAAGCGCTCCACGGTCAAGGAGGCCGCGACCGGTTCCGGGTCGGGGGTCATGATCTGGCGGGCGCGGATTCCGGACAGCAGGGTGTGGATGCGGGTCTGGCGGCTCTCGGCCGTGGCCGAGACCAGGAGGAACCAGCCGGTGAGGGCGAACCAGAACCCTTCGATGCTCCCGGTCAGGAAGAGCAGCACGGTTCCGCCGCCGATGAAGAGCCAGCCCAGGAAACGGCCCGCCGCTGCGGCCGCCAGCGCGGAGCGATTGCGGTCGCCGGTACGCCACCAGACGAAGGCGCGCAGCAGGCGTCCCCCGTCCAGCGGGGCGGCCGGCAGGGCGTTGAACACCGCCAGCAGGATGTTGATGGCGCCGAGCCAGGCGGCCGAGGCGACGATGGGGCCGGGGGCGCCGGCGGTCCGCAGGGTGAGGGCGAAGCCGGTGAACAGTGCGCCGAGGAGCAGGCTGACCAGCGGTCCGATCCCGGCGACGCGCAGTTCGGCGGAGGCGGAGGGCATGTCGCCGTCCAGCCTGGTCATGCCGCCGAGCAGCCACAGCGTGATGCCGGAGACGGTGAGGCCGTTGCGGCGGGCCACGACCGCGTGCGAGAGCTCGTGGGCGAGCAGGCACAGGAAGAACAGCGTCGCGGTGATCAGGGCCGCGGTCCAGTACACGGCGTGGGAGTGGCCGGGCTCCTCCTGGGGGAGCACGGTCCCGGCCAGGCCCCACGCGATGAGGACGAAGACCACCAGGACCGACCAGTTCACGCCGACCTCGACGCCGAGGATGCGGCCCAGTTTCACGGTGTCGCCCATGTCAGAACCTCCGTTCCGACGCTCCACCTCCACGCTATGTCCTCATGCCGCGTGCCGGAACAGGACCATCGGCCCTGTTCATCGGCCGGAGCACGACATGTCCTGGTAGCGGGGACCTTGCGGTTCGGAGGAGACGCCATGGTCGGACGCCGCGTAGTCGTCGGTGTGGACGACAGCGACAACAGCCTCATCGCGCTCGACGCCGCGGCCGCGGAGGCGGCGCTGAGGCGTCGGCCGCTGCACGTCGTCCACGCCGACCCGTTCGCGGGCTCCGCTGCCGAGGGGCTCCCCGAGCCCGGACTCTGGGTGGACCGCGCGGTGCGGCGTGCCGGGGCCGGCCATCCGGAACTCACCGTCACCGGCGAGGTGGCCAGGGGTTTTCCGCAGGCGGTGCTGGTCGGGGCGTCCCGGGACGCCGAGCTGGTCGTCATCGGCGACCGCGGGCTCGGCGCGCTGGCCAGGGCACTGGCCGAGACGGTCGCGGGCGCTCTGGTGCTGAAGACGTCGTGTCCGGTGCTGGTGACGCGCGGCCTCGGCGACCCGGGTGGCCCGATCGCGGTCGGTGTCGACGGTTCGGCCGTTTCCCAGTCCGCGGTCGGCTTCGCCTTCGCCGAGGCGGATCTGCGCGGTCGGCGGCTCGCGGTGGTTCACGCGTGGACGCGTCCGGAGCCGCATCTGCCCGGCGTCGTCGTGTCCGTGCGGATCGGGGCGGAACGGCTGGTGTCCGAGGCGTCGGCGGGCTGGTGCGAGAAGTACCCGGATGTGTTGGTGAGCGACGTGCTGGTGCACGGGCTCCCGCGCCACGCGTTGATCGACGCCGGTGAGAGCGCGTCCCTGATGGTCGTCGGTGCGCGGGGCCGGACCATGCCGGCGGGTCTCGGGTCGGTCAGTCGGCATCTGGTCTATCGCGCACCATGTCCGGTGGTCGTCGTACCGCGTTGAGCGTCGTCGAACCGCGTCGAACCGCGTCGAGCAAGGAGGCAAACACCATGGGAGTCGTCGTCGGCTATGGCCGGAGCCCGTCCAGCGAGCGCGCGGTCGATGTGGCGGCGGAAGAGGCCGCGCGACGTGGTGTCGAGCTCACAGTGGTGCACGCGCTCCACCATCATCACGGCGCGGCGATGTCCCGTGCCGAGTCCTCGTCCGCGCTCACGGGGCAGGATGTCGCCGAGGAAGGCGCCGAACGCGCCCGGGTCGGTCACCCCGGGCTGTCGGCGCACGCGGTGTCGGTGGAGGGCACGGCTCCGGCGGCGCTCGGTGCGGCGTCGGCGGACGCGGATCTGCTGGTCGTCGGGCATCGGGGGCGCGGCGGGTTCGCCGGTCTGCAGCTCGGTGACGTGGCCGTGCGGACCGTGGCCCGGGCCGGCTGCCCGGCCGTGGTCGTGCAGGGCGCCTCTGACGGCACCCGCGGCGTGGTGGTGGCGGCCGTGGATGTCGGCGACAGTGCCGAGGAGGTCCTCGAGTTCGCCTTCGCCGAGGCCGCTCAACGGGGTGCGCGGCTGAAGGTGGTCAGCGCGCTGGAGATGCTCTGGCCCTTCGCGTATGCCGGTGACCATGGTCAGTTGCGTCATGCGTCGGAGGAGGTCGGGGAACGTGCCGACGCGGCCCTGCAGGAACGGCTGCGACCGTGGCGGGAGAAGCATTCGGATGTCGTCGTGGAGTGCGAGCTGGACCAGGGGGCGCCGAGCACGGTTCTGGCCGAGGCCACGACGCACGCGGACCTGATCGTCGTCGGCGGTCGCCGGCGCGGGGAGCACCAGGGAATGCACCACGGTCCGACCGCGACCGCCCTGCTGCACCACGCCGACTGCCCGGTCGCGGTCGTTCCGCACGGGTGAACGTTCCGCACGGGTGAACGCCGGCGGCCGCGCCGTTCCGGGCCTCGGGCCTTTTCAGGCTTCTTCGGGCTTCTTAGGGCTCGAGGGCGGGTTCCCGGACGGCGCGGCCGCGGTCGTTCTCGGCGTTCTCGGTCGTTCTCAGGCCAGCACCTTCTCCTTGGCTCGCTGGAACTCCTCCTCGCTCAGGACCCCGTCGTTCTTCAGCCCGGCGAGTCTGGTGAGCTCGGCCCCGGTGTCCGTCTTGGAGCCGCCGTCGCTGCCCGCTGTCTTGCGGATGTAGTCGTCGAACTGTTCCTGGTTCTGCCGGGCCTGGTCGACATCCCGTTCGCCCATGCTGTGGCCCCGCACGATGAGGTAGACGAACACCCCGATGAACGGCAGGACGCAGCAGAAGATGATCCACCCCGTCTTGGCCCAGCCGGACAGCTTGCGGTCCCGGAAGACGTCTGCGAACACGCGGAACAGCAACAGGAACCACATGATCCACAGGAAGAACCAGAGCATCATCCAGAAGGCGTTGAGAAGGGGATGGGACATGGTGTGCCTCCTTCGGTCGCCCCGCAGGCGGGGCGGGTCGTGCCCACTACCACGGTCTTGATTCGATCGTCCGCGCGGCCGGGATGGGGGAGCAGAGGCTTTAGGCCCTAGTTATTCCGATATGTATTGCTTTCAACCTGATCCCGGCCGCTGCCGATGCGGGCTCGCGGCGCGACACTTGACGTGGAGGTGCCGTATGAACCCCGCCGTGCCGCAGTCGATGAACGCCTGGGCCGTCAGGCGTCCGGGCCCGATCGAGCAGGGACCCCTCGAGCTGGTCTCCAAGCCGGTGCCGCAGCCGGGGCCCGGGGAGCTGCTGGTGCGGGTCATCGCGTGCGGGGTGTGCCGCACCGATCTGCATGTCAGTGAAGGCGATCTGCCGGTGCGGCGCGAGCGCGTCACGCCGGGCCACGAGGTGGTCGCCGCGGTCGCCGCGCTGGGACCCGGCACGAGCGGTTCCGGGTTCGCGATCGGCGACCGGGTCGGGGCGGCCTGGCTGCGCAGCACCTGCGGGCACTGCCGGTTCTGCCTGCGCGGCGCGGAGAACCTGTGCCCGCAGTCCTCCTACACCGGCTGGGACGCCGACGGCGGCTATGCCGAGTACATGACGGTTCCGGCGGCCTTCGCGTACCGGCTCCCAGCGGGTTACACCGACGCCGAGCTGGCGCCGCTGCTGTGCGCGGGCATCATCGGCTACCGCGCACTGCAACGCGCGGCGGTCCCGGACGGCGGCCGACTCGGCATCTACGGCTTCGGCGGCAGTGCGCATCTGGCCGCGCAGGTCGCGTTGGCTCGCGGCGCCACGGTCCACGTCATGACGCGTGGTGAGCGGGCTCAGCGGTTGGCCTTGCAACTGGGGGCGGCTTCCGTGGTCGGGGCCTACGACGAGCCGCCGGAGAAGCTGGACGCGGCGATCCTGTTCGCCCCGGTCGGCGACCTGGTCCCGGTGGCGCTGCGCGCGCTGGACCGGGGCGGCGTGCTGGCGATCGCCGGGATCCATCTGTCCGACGTGCCTTCGCTGGTGTACGAGCGGGACCTGTTCTACGAACGCCAGATCCGCAGCGTCACGGCGAACACCCGCGCTGACGGGGAGGACTTCCTGCGGTTCGCCGCGGAGCACCGTCTTGAGGTGACGACTCACCCGTATCCGCTTCGGGAGGCGCAGCAGGCGTTGCGGGATCTCAAGGCAGGGCTCTTCGACGGAGCCGCGGTGCTCGAACCCTGATACTCAGCTGTGCAGGTCGAGTACCGCCGAGCGGATACCGTCCAGGGCCTGGTCGAGCTTGTCGATCGCCTCGGCCACGCGGTCCCCGGCGGCGCAGTCGCCGATCAGGCTCTGGGCGCCGGCCAGGCTCAGGCCGGCGGACAGCAGGGCCCGGACGATGGTGTCGGTCAGGTCCAGGACGGTGGACTGTGTCGATGTCGATGTCGATGTCGATGTCGATGTCGATGTCGATGCCGGTGTCGGCGCCGTCGCCCGCCAGTCTGGGCCGTCATGGCCGCCGAGGCGCCGCCCGGTCCGTCCGTTCAGGCTCCGGGCCAGCGCCTCGCCGGCCACCAGGCCGTAGAGCCGGGTCACCTCCAGGGCCCTGGCCGTCGGGACGCCGGGGTACGGGAAGTGCGTCGACACCACGCCGACCAGGTTCCCGTCGACGTCGATCAGCGGTGTGGACTGGACGGCGCGGAACCTCGCGGCCGCGGCGATGGCGCGGTGTGAGGTGTAGCCCTCGTCGGTGTCCACATCGGCGATGACGGCCTGCCGGTGTTCGGTCAGCGCGCGTCCGCAGGCGGAGGTGTCGTCGGCGACGACGGCGAAGTGCTCCAGGAAGTCCTGGCCGAAGCCCGCGGAGGCGACGATCCGCAGCTGGTGCGTGGCGGGCTCGGTGAGCTGGATGTTGCCGAGGTCCGCCCCGGTCAGGGCCATCGTCTCGTCCAGGACGGTGGCGGCGGCGACGTCGGTGGGCCAGCCCGCCGCGAGCTGCGCCGCGGCGTGTTGCAGCAGGTGGGCGGTGGCGGCGTCGTCGAGGCTCAGGCGGATGAAGGAGATCAGATTCTGGTCCGGTGCGGCCGGATGCCGCGGACCCTGCCGTGCCGGGGCGAAGCGCCGGGCGCTGTCGGCGTGCTCGAGAAGCCTTGGAACGGCACCGATTGCTGTGGTCATGGGCGACTCGCCTCCTGATGAGTCAACAGTACGCCCGACCGGCGGAAACGTGATCTCGGGAGCGTTGTCAGGACGGCCCAGAACGGCTTCAGAACAGCCTCAGGACGGGCATCAGCGCTCGCGGTGATGGAGGAGCTCGTACGGTCCGGGGCCCGGAGGCCGGTCCCGCGCGCCGTCCCGGTCGTATTCGAGGTCGTCGACCACGGCCGCGACACCGTCGGCGCGCCCGACCACCTCGCCGATCAGCCGGGCCAGCCCCCGGGTCTCGACGCGGCCGCCGAGCAGGACCACGCCGTCGTCGACGAGGATGTTCAGGTCCGCCGGATCGATCCAGAAGACGCCGCGGATGATGTCCTCGGCGACCTCCCGCCGGATCTCCGCGTCGGGGCGGACGAAGACGGCCAGCAGGTCCGAGCGGCTGACCACGCCCTTCAGGACGCCGCGCGCGTCGGTGACGACCAGCTGCTTCACCCGCTGCTCGGCCATCCTGCGGGCCGCCGCCGGGGCCGCCGCCTCCGGCCCGATCGTCAACGCCGGGGCGGTCATCAGCTCCTGGGTGGTGGTCGCGGCGATCTCCGCCTCGGCCCTCCGCCGGGCGCGGCCGGCCAGCAGGCGGCGTCCGAACCCGTGCGGCTCGGCCGCGCAGGCCGACTCCTTGCGCAGCAGGTCCGACCCGGACACGACGCCGAGCACCCGGCCGCCTCCGTTGACCACGGGCACGGCGCCGACATGATGGCGTTCGAGCAGCTCGGACACCGTGGTGAAGGGGGCGTCGGCGGGGACCGTGACGACCTGGTCGGCCGGAGTCATCAGACGGGAGACGGCTGTGTGGTTCATGGTTGCTCCGCGTCCCCCCGGGCGGGTGTGCTGGTCCGGCTGTCAGGCGGCCTTCGTCGTCCCCTCGACCGTCCGGTGTTCCGGCATCTGTCTGAGCCGGACCTTCCAGTCCTCGCCGTCGCTCACGACGTCGACCTCGGCGGCGCAGGTCCAGGTGTCCGCCTCGGCGATGGCGCAGGCCAGCCCGCGCGCCACGGACCGCGCGGCGTGCCGCCCCTCGATCGCGGCGACCACGAACTGGCTGCCCCCGATCGTCACGACGCGCACGCCCTCCACGCAATTGATCTGCCGGATCTGGTCCGCGCGGAGGAGGTCGCCGCCCGCCGTGCTGATCCAGACATGGTTCATGAGTGCTCCCTCTATGGACATTTTGCCCCGCTTTGTGCGATTACGGAACGGTCTTTCGGCCCGGTGAGGGAGTGGCCATAGGTCCCGAAGAGCGCCGGAGGGCCGGCGATCCAGGTGGATCGCCGGCCCACCGACCTTCCAGCCTTCCGGCCTACCTGCGCGCCGCTCAGTGCTGCAGCTTCTCCGGTGTCATCCCGGGGCAGGTCGTGGTCGCGGGCAGCAGCTCGCGCGCGGCCTGCTCCTGGGCGTCGCTGGTGCCGCCGAGCAGGGGGGCCGAAGCCGTGGTCCCGTCGGGGCGGACGATGGTCACCGAGGTGATGTCCGGGTAGGCCAGGAATCCGTTGGCCGCGTCCCGGGTCGTGAGCTTGACCTCGACGAGGCCGGACGCGCCGACCGTGACCGGGTCCGCCTGGAAGGGGACCGGACTCCCGTAGACCTTCGCGTTCGTCTTAGTGCCCGCGACCGTCACCTTCGAGCCGGGGGCGGCTACCACGACGGCGTAGAAGACCTGGGCCGGCGAGTCGAGTTCGGCCAGCGGCGCCGCCTCGACGTGGGCCGCCTCGCTCGCGTCGACGGTCTCCGGCAGCTGGAGCCAGACCCCCTTGTAGGAGCCGGAGCCGAACATGCGGTACACGGCGCCGCCGTGGCTGACGTCGACGACGACCGCGCCGTCGCCGCCGGCGTGCGCCAGGTCGCCGGCCCACTGGAGCTTGAAGGTGTAGGACGACAGCGGGTAGCCGCACAGCTTGAAGGAGCCGACCAGGTTGTCCAGGACGTCGCGGGTGCCGTCGCTGACCGGCTTGCCGTAGGCGTGGATCATCGCGTCCACCGCCGGCTTCGCCTGCGCCGTCGACGTCTGGTAGCCGGGGAACAGCGAGTAGTCGGTGGGCCAGCCGAACATCATCGCCTGGCTGGTGGTGAAGGTCAGGGGCGGCGGCGTCGAGGTGGTTGTCGACGCCGTGGTCGGCGGCGCGGCCGGCGCGGAGTGCGTCACCGGATCGGTCGCGGGGTTGGTCGCGGGGTTGGTCGGCGGTGCGAACGGCGAGGTCGTCGTGCTGCCCGCGGCCGCGGCCGAGGCCGGCCCCGCCGAGCCGCCGCGCCCCACCGCGCTGCCGATCCCGACCGCCGCTCCCAGCACGGCCACTACGGCCAGCGACGCGCCGAGGGTGGCCCGCCTCCTGCGGTCGCGGGCGATCGCCGGGCCGAGCGGCCCGTAGGGGTCAGCTGAGCGCGGGGTCAGAGCGGCGGCGGCCCGCAGGCTGTCGGCCAGCTCGTCGGCGAGCGCGCCCTCGTGCTCGTCAGCGAGCGAGCTCTCGTGGTCGTCGGTCATGTTGTCCTCCGTCATCCGGGTCACCCGGCTTTCCAGGCGGAGGCCGCGGCATGCTCGGCCGCGGCCTCCGTTCCGAGTTGCGTCCGGAGCTTGGCCAGAGCCCTGGACGTCTGGGACTTGACGGTGCCGACGGAGCACCCGAGAACCTCGGCGGTCTCGGTCTCCTTGAGGTCTTCCAGGTAGCGCAGAACGATGATCGCCCGCATCCGCGGCGGCAGCGCCAGCACCGCACGCCACACCTGATCGCGCCGATCGACGGCCTCAGTACCGTCGGCCGCCACCACCTCCGGCACGAACGCGACCGGCCGCTCGGACCGATGCGCGGCCCGCCGCCACCAGGAAGCGTGCAAGTGGACCACGACCCGCCGCGCGTAGTGCTCCGGCACATCCCGCCGCTCGATCCGCGTCCACGCCCGATACGTCCGCACCAGCGCCGTCTGCACCAGGTCCTCGGCCCTGGCGTAGTCACCGGTCAGCACGTAAGCCGTGCGCACCAGCCGATGCCGGCTGTCGATCACGAACTGTCGGAATTCCTCTTCGTGCTCCGCGCGCACGCCCCCGCCCCTTCGCTGTTCATATCCGGGCTCTGCCGGACACCGTCAGGGCCAGAGTCCTTGGGGGCGTGGGAAGGTTGGCTCGCGGTTGGAGGAATGTTCGCGAGCTCAGCTCGACTCCCGCACGATCAACCGCGTCGGCAGTATCAAAGGGCTGGGCTGCCCCCCGTCGACCACCGCCACCAGCATCCGCGCCATCTCCCGGCCCCAGGCCTGGATGGACTGGTGCACGGTGGTCAGCGGCGGCGTGGTGTGCCGGGCGGCCTGGTAGTCGTCGAAGCCGGTGAGGGCCACGTCGTCGGGGACGCGGCGGCCGGTCGCGGTGAGGACGCGCAGGGCGCTGATGGCCATGGTGTCGTTGCCGGCCGCGACCGCGTCGAGGTCGGGGTGGCGGGCCAGGAGGGCCTGCATCGCCTGGGTGCCGCTGGCTTCTGTGTAGTCGCCGTGGACGACGCGGGTGGCGTCCAGGCCGGCGACGGCCATGGCGTCCAGGTGGCCGCGGTGGCGGGCCAGGCCAGCGTCGCTGTCGAGGGGGCCGGTGATGGCGGCTATGCGGCGGCGGCCTCGGGCTATGAGGTGCTCGGTGGCTGCTCGGGCGCCGCCGCGGTTGTCGGAGTCGACGTAGAAGCGGGGTTCGAAGTTCAGCGGTCGGCCACCGAAGACGACCGGGGTGTCGGCTTGTTCGGCCTGGTCGGTCAGGGGGTCGTCGCTGTGGCGGCCCATCAGCATCACGCCGGCGGCGCTGTGGGTGCGCAGGATCTGCTGGAGTTTCGCGCGGCTGCGCGGGGAGTTCACCAGGACCAGCATCAGTTCCAGGCCGGTCTCCTCCAGGGCCGCGGTGACTCCGGCGATGGCCTGGCTGTAGAACGGGGTGTCCTGGCCGAGGGCCGAGTCGTCGTCGGTGATGGCCAGGACCACGGCGCCGGCGCGGCGGGTGGCCAGGGCGCGGGCCGTCGCGTTGGGGACGTAGCCCAGCTCCCTTACCGCCTTCTGGACCGCCTCGCGCTTGGCCTTGCTGACGTGCGGGGCGTTGTTCAGGACCCGGGAGGCCGCGGTGCGCGAGACGCCGGCCCGCTCGGCGACCTCGTCGAGGGTGGGCTGGCGGCGGGAGGCCTCGGGCATGGCGGGTCTGCCTTTCGCCGGGGGACTGGAAGCGCTCCCATCATCTCATCAAGCGGTTCGTCGCGAGCCGGCGAGCTGTGCGCCGTGATCCGCCGTGGCAGGGCTCGTCATTGCCGGTACGTAACAGAATCCTGGCAAGCCCCCTTCCCTGGCGGCCATTGCGCGGTTACTCTCACCGGAAGCGCTTCCAGTTTCACGCCGCAGGCTGACATCGGCCGATGATCTCAACACCAGGTCGATCGGCTCCGCCATGCCGGAAGCGCTGGCACCCCCGACTCCATCTGCCCCGACTCGACCGGGTCAGACCGACGCAAGGGAAGGTCCCCTCATGGCTCAGTCCCCCCGCACCCCGCTGGCCCGGAGGTGGCGCGGCTGGCTGCTCGCGCTCACGGTGGCCGCCGCGGGCGTGTTCACCGGCCCCGCGGCCCACGCGGACACCACGATCTGCGGCCAGTTCGACAGCACCCAGGTCTCCGGCGGCCAGTACATCGTGCAGAACAACGAATGGGGCGACACGATCCAGCAGTGCCTGGACGTGACCAACGACGGGTTCTCCGTCACCACCGGCGACCACAACGTCAGCACCGGCGGCGCGCCGGCGGCCTATCCGTCGATCTACGCGGGCTGCCACTACGGCAACTGCTCGACCGGCAGCGGCCTGCCGCTCCAGGTGTCGGCGTTCGGCAATCCGCAGTCCAGCGTCGACTTCACCACCGCCGCCGGGCAGTGGGACTCCTCCTACGACATCTGGTTCGACACCCAGCCCAACCCCTCCGGCCAGAACGACGGCGAGGAGCTGATGATCTGGGCGAATCACGCCGGCGCGCCCCGGCCCGCCGGCTCGCAGGTCGGCACGGCCGTGATCGAGGGCGCGACCTGGGACGTCTGGGAGTCGCGGATGAACAACGGCGGCATCGGCTGGAACGACGTGTCCTACGTCCGCGAGAACCCGACCACCGCGATCACCGTGAACATCAAGGACTTCACGAACGACTCGCTCAGCCGCGGCTACATGAGCAGCGCCTGGTACCTGACCAGCGTCCAGTTCGGTTTCGAACCCTGGCAGGGCGGCCCCGGACTCGGCGTGAACTCCTTCTCCTTCAACGCCAACGCCTCGGGCGGCGGAACCGGGGGAGGCAGCGGCAACGAAGTCGTCGGCCAGGGCAGCGGTCGCTGCCTCGACATCCAGAACCTCGGCACCGCCGACGGCACACCGGTGCAGCTCTGGGACTGCGGCGGCGCCTGGAACCAGCGCTGGTCCTCCACTGGCGGCAGCTTGGTCAACCCGCAGACCGGAAAGTGTCTGGACGTCGCGGGCGCCGGCACGGCCGACGGCACCCAGGTGCGGCTGTGGTCGTGCAACGGCAGCGGTGCCCAGCAGTGGCAGGTCAACGGCAACGGCACCATCACCAACCCCAACTCCGGCAAGTGCCTGGACGCGGTGAACCAGGGCACCGGCAACGGCACCCTGATCCAGATCTGGGACTGCTACGGCGGCGGCGGGACCCAGGCCAACCAGGTCTGGTCGCTGCGCTGACGCCGAGGCGATTCGAGTGCCGAGCCCTGCGCCGCCATGCGACGCAGGGCTCGATTTCGCCCCCGTATGTTCACGTCCGGTCGCGCTGGGTACCACGCCCCGAAAGGCCGATGAACGAAGACCGTACGAGCCCGGGAGGCGATCATGAACGGCTCAGCCGACACCACTCGCGACGATTGGCGGCGCCCGGGCGGCACCGTGCGGATCGTGGTCTCCGGGCGCGGACAGGTGCGCGTCCGGAAGTCGTCGAGCCGCAAGCTGCGCGACCTGCCCGAGCTGGATCTGCGCACGCCCTCGGGGCGGTTGCTGCCGTTCTGAGGGAAACTCGACATAACGCCAGAACCCTTATTTCGGCGGATGCCGCCTGAAATCCCGTCCAACCGTTCCGGTTCGAGCCACAACGTCCTGGTGAACATCCCGCAGGGCGGGGACAACGCGTACAACTTCATACCCGCCTATTTCGTTCAGGCCTGCTGAACGGGGTTCGGAACCCTTAGGGGAAACCGTGTCCCGCCATCGCGTGCGCGATGGCGGGACACGCCATTTCCGCCGAATCCGTGAGTCGCCGAATATCAAAGCTTTGTGAAAACCCGCCGGGGCGACAGGCGCAATGCCGATCAGTACTGTGTGCTGCCACCGGCCCCTTCGGGAAAGAGATCAGATGTCGACGATGTCGGGTAAGACCGTGCTCGTGACCGGCGCCAATCGCGGTATCGGCAGGGCTTTGGCGCACGAGGCTCTGGCACGCGGCGCCGCACGCGTATTCGCCGGGACGCGGCAGCCACTGGACTACTCCGACGACCGCGTCGTGCCGTTGACGCTGGACATCACCGACGCCGACCAGATCCGGGCCGCCGCCGACGCGGTGGACTCGCTGGACCTGCTCGTCAACAACGCCGGACTGGCGCTGTGGG